>NZ_JBIVCA010000008.1:0-209567 GCF_044746345.1 Lysinibacillus sp. NPDC086135
ACGATATTCGCTGTCAATTTGAAACGGATATTAAAGCTACTAAATGAAAATGAATAAGGAATAGAGACAGAAATAAGGCGCTTCCTGTTCAAAATCGAACAAGAAGTGCCTTATTTTTATCTGAGAAAGGTTCGCTTTTATGAAAACGTAAGTTTTTCAGTGCCCTCGTTTATCTAAGGGGAGTTTTTTTATGGCTCGAAGTTAATATACGATTGAAATGAAATTAAACGTTCTTCAATTATTAAAAGAAGGCTATTATTCTAACAGAGAATTATGTGGAAAATTCTTAGTAAATAAGCGAACTATTCAAATTTGGAAGATTAAATACGAAGCGCACGGTGTAGAGGGACTTACCGAAGCAACTTCTTGGATGAGGTATTCCAAAGAATTAAAGTTAGCGGCGGTAGAAGATTATCTTCAAGAAAGGTTAACTTTACTGGAGATTCTCGCTAAATATAAGATTAGCAGTATCTCTGTTTTAAAAAAATGGGTGAAAAAGTATACTTCATCTTTGTTAAATTGAGTTTCCCGTTCAGGGTGCCACATAATCGCCATCGGAGATATCGCTTGGGTTAAGGATAAGCAAAGGCAAGGCGAATGTCACAGTTTGCTCGTACTTTTTACGCCCTTCGCCTATTGACTTTTCTAACAAAAATTTTACATCTTCGGTGCCAGAATACAGGCGCTCTATAGCCGAAATGTCCATAAATGCCATTTCCTCTTGTGTAAAGCCGTACTTAACTCCCAATTGCATGACCATTTCAAGCGCTTCGGATAGGCTTTTGGTAAATATAAACTTTGCATACTCCCGACCTTCTATCCCATCTTTTATGAATTTAAAGAGCGACAGCACATCACCTTCAAGATTTTGCTGTTTCATTTGTTCTTGGATTGCGGAATATTGCTCCAATGTTAACGTAAACTTCGCCTTTGTCAGAGAGGATATGTGCTTTGTTTGTTTTCATGAGAAGGCCTCCTGTTTCAAATGGATAACTATTTTAATATTATGAGGTCATACAGAATCAAAAACGAAGTTTACTTTCGGTTTTTGAAAGTAGCCTTTGTATATTTTCCATATGCTTGAAAATAACAATAAACGCCATTAGGGAAGTAAATATATTAAAATAAAAGGTATGCCCCAAAATAGGAATAAATGAAAAAATCGCTGCGAGCAATGTTGCACATACCGTTCCTAAAGAAACATAACGTGTTAAAGCTACTATTATCACAAAAATGACAAGGCAAAAAAGCCCCATAATCCAGTCAACCATAAATAGCACGGCAACTGCCGTAAGCGCTCCCTTGCCTCCTTTAAAATTAAAATATACCGGCCAGTTATGCCCTATAACAGCTCCTGCGCCTGCCGCTAAAAGACTAACGCAATCTCTAGCCTCACCCGAATAAAAGTAAACGCTAAGGTAAAGGCCTATAATACAAGCAATTATTCCTTTTAATATATCTCCCGCAAGAACAATTCCTGCTGCAGTTTTACCTAGTACTCTTAGAGTATTAGTAAGCCCAGCATTTTTGCTACCATGACTTCTTATGTCCTTTCGGTATATTTTCCCTACAAACACTGCAGTATTTAGGCTACCTAAAAGGTAGCCCGAAGCTAAGGCAGCAAAAAGCTTTAAAATATCTATCATCACTCTTCTCCTTTGTGATTTCGTCAACACATATAGGCACTGTGAACATTATTATTTATCTACTTAAATAATCTTGCATTTTCCTACGCCATCATCTATATTCAATTTTCGCTTTTCATGCAATTGAAATATAGCCATCGCTGTAAATGCTTTCGTAAGTGACCCTATACGAAATTTAGTTGTTGGTACATTTCGGATGCTATGCTCCCAATTCGCCATACCAAACCCTCTGTTTAAAAGAATATTCCCATTAGATGCAATTAATAAAGTACCATTCAAATACCCGTTTCGATTAAAAGAATCTACCCAATTATTTAACCGTTCTTCTAATAGCATGTGCGTTTCTCTCCTTACTAGAATAAATAATCATACTTTAAATTTTTTACCTGATAAGTTGCCAAATCCTCATATTTTGAAGTTGTTTTGTAGAAACCCTTCCTTCATTTTGTTGCGATTTCTTTATACTTCAATGAAAAACCTCCCAATCCAACTCGTACTGTAATTTCTACGAGAAGATTAGGAGGTGTTAAAATCGTTCATATCTTTCTTTCTATTCATATATTATCCTCTAGTAAGCGTTGACCTTCTATTATAAGTATCGTAGTCATAGGAATGCGTATGATTTCCTTCATTTATTTTAATTCGAATGGACATTCCTTCTCCTACATTGGTATTGATAGAAAACTGACCATTAAAAGCCTGTACCCTCTCTTGCATCCCCCTGATTCCCATTGAATCAGAAACAATGATGCCATCCATTTTGCATCCTACACCATCGTCTGAATAAATAATTTCAAAGCCATCTTCTGTTTCTATCAAATGAATTTCGACAGTATTGGCATACGAATGTTTTAATGCATTGTTTAACAACTCTTGAAAAAGCCGATAAATCATTAAGTTTAAACGCTCATCTTCTAAATAGAGACGATCTATTGTGTAAACTAAATCAAAATCCGCACGTTTATGAACTTTTTGAATAAGCTTTTCAAGCGCAGCATTTAAGCCTAGTGTATCTAATAATGGTGGCTTCAAATTTTCACAGTAGCCTCTTAAATCATTCAACGATGCAATCATATGATCATGAATCTTAGTAAGGTTCACCTGAATATCTGTTGTCCTCTTCGCATGAATACATACATCCATTTCTCGAGCAATATGTAACTGCTCTTGTAAAACCGTATCATGAAGCTCTTGCGCTAATTGATATTTTTCTTGTTCAAAGCGTAGCCAAAGAAGCTTATTGAGCCATGGTAGCTGACTTTTATCAGCCTCTTTCATATGCTTCAACTGATCTAATAGATCTTCCACCATTTTCGTATTTTCAATAAAATTATTTACATATAAAAGTAATAATTCAAGCCATAATAACTCCTCATCCTTTAAATAAATCGATTTATTATGGTCTACGACTAGTATTCTTTTATAATTTACATCTTGGTGGATAAAAGCTATATAAAAATGCTCCGTTTTCTTTACATCCCCCATGCGGAGATTCTCAAGTAATATTTCGTCCATTTGATTTTGAGTATATTCTTTTGATGTACTTGTGGAAGTAACTTGATGTGTTTGCAAATCATAGGTTAATACGTAAACATGTTTAATCTCAAGGTGTAAAGCAATTTCTTGAACAAATTTATCCAGCAAATCTTCAATCTTCACGACCCTACCAATACTATCAACTGTCGTATACAATCGATGGATATAATCCCCCTTTGTTGAAAAAAGAATTTTTCGCTTATGATAATCTATTTTCTCTTTAATATAGAAAAGTGCTATTAATGATAAGAAGGCAAAAAAGAATAATTCCGCCATTCTTGAAATAGACAAATCTGTAATTACATACAGACCTACTAATAACCAAATCGTAAAAACAAATGAAAAATTAAAGTAATAGCGTAAACGGGTAATAAAGTATTCCATGTCAAATATACGTTCAGTGAGCTGTGTACATATAAAGCTGAAAGGTATTATTACTAAAAAGAGGGAACAAATATCTGCAGAGAGTATTTGTTTATGAAAGATAACTTCTGGTAACGCGTATAGAAAAAGAAAAGGTATAAACGGAATGATTATACTGCTCAATAATATTTTTAATTGTGGTACTTTATATTTAAAATACCCCGAAATCATAATCCAAAGGATGATACTAAGTAATAAGAAAAATGCTCCTAAGATTACATATGAAAGGACAACATGAATGGCGTTATTTCTAATACCATAAATGCTTAAAAATACTACCGAAAGAGGGAGTATATATAGTATCTTTATGTTTTTTATAAACAACCATTTTATCTTTAAAAAATCAAAATAAAGCCTTAAAAAATGTATTAAAAGTACAGGACATAGCAACATACTACTACGATTTACAATGATCCCTACATTATTTAATATCCCAGACGCACCTATACTTACATATGCTAATGACACTGTTAAGATAAATAGAATTAATAGATTTAATAGCGGTGTTTCCTTCTGTTTAATATGCAAATATATAGAAAGTATTAACGATAGGAAATAATATACAGTAGGTACAACGAATACATAATAAAATTGTTGGGGAATATCGAATGCTTTTATTTGTACATGTACTTCATCACCATTAGGTTTCAAAATTGTTAAATCCTTTGCTGAACGAATAATAAAATCATATTGTATGATCTGAATATCATTAATAGAGCTTCCATCTATTTTTAGCACAATATCTCCAGGCGATATTTTTTGCTTCCTTGCCCAATCTTTATAATATGAATCTGTAACAATCCAATGCCCGTCTTCTTGTTTTATTTTTATGCCTAAAAAAGAAGTGCCATAAGTAATAAATAATAAATAGACACCTATTATTAAATAGATACTTATAGCACTACAAAACCAATTATTTTTAAAAAAACTCAGTTCCAAAGACCCCACTCTGGGCGCAGCTCTTCATCAAACGAGTCTAAAATTGCCTTCTGCTCAAGCTCAGTAACACCAACTAGAGAAGCTTTTTTTTCTTTTAACAAAGTTACCATCGACGGATTTTGCTCTAAAAATTGAATCATTTTAATCATAAAATCTCCTCATTTCATTAGTTTTTTATACCTTTTACACACAGTTACATTATTTAAAGTATTGATTATATTCAAACTTCTCTTACTAATTCTTTTCCAAGGAATTAATAACTATTAATGTAACTACAATTTCATTGTACCATTATTTTACATACATTCAACAATATTTTCTATTAATTGCTGAAAAATGATAGATTACGCAGCATTTTCACATAATGTACTAATTTTCGCAATACTTCGTTATAACGCTATTGTAAATTTTTTACCATTCAAATAGTAAAGTTGGAATATGCCAATGTTTTATAAATATCTTTAGTGAAGGGAAACGGCTTTTTAGGAAATTACCTAAAATTCCTAAATTTCTCTCCCCAACTTTTCGATTTATAAATTACAATACCTTAAATTTCCTTATAAAATCTTGATATTTATTATTTATAGTTTCATTAACAAAGGTTTTTTCAACAATAGCCATTTGTTGAAAGAACAAAATAACAAGGAAAAGGATGATTATATGAAGCAAAAGCTTTCACCCATCTCTGCCAAAGAGCGGATTGAAACACTTGATGTATTGAGGGGGTTCGCATTATTAGGAATCATATTAGCCAATATTGTTTGGTTCCTTTATCCGGCCTATATGCAGGAAGATCTAAGTTTTAAAAATGAATGGACTTCTTTTTGGAATCAAGCCGATTATACCGTTCATACTATTATTACTATGTTTGTCGATGGAAAATTTGTCATGCTGTTCTCTATGTTGTTCGGTTTTGGAATGGTCATTATGCAGGAAAGAGCAGCCGCAAAGCAACTAAACTTCTGGGGAATTTATTTTAGACGACTTATTGCGCTCTTTATTTTTGGTTGTATCCATGCTTATTTCATTTGGTTCGGAGATATTTTAACAGATTATGCAATCTTAGGGTTATTACTCCTTTTCATGCATAAGTTAAAACCTAATGTTATGTTAATCATTAGCGTAACTTTATATAGCTTATATTTTGGATTATTTACGTTAGGAGCTCTATCCTCCGATTCTACGATGATGTCAATGACAATGTCAGAGGAAAGTCGTCAGCTTATGCAATTTACGATAGATGCCCATCAAAATGGAAGTATTCAAGAATTAATGAATGCTAATTTTATGGAAAGAACTTATTATACAATGCGTAATGGATTATATGTTCTTTCTCTAGGCAACCCTATACTTTATTTATTTACAAATCTTCCGTACTTACTAATGTTCTTATTCGGAGCAGCTGTTGCGAAGAAAAAATGGCTTCACCGTTTTGAAGAATATCGAAAAGGCTTTTTCATTACGTGGTTGCTTACATTTATTTTTGGTGGAACATTGTGCTGGATCATACCTTTCTTTTCAGAAAACTTTTCTGCTGTTCAATATATTAGCTCACCACTCCTAACCATCTTTTATGCTATTAGCTTGATCTTTATTTATCACACGGTGAAAGGAAAGAAAGCTTTACAGTGGTTAGCGTTCCCTGGAAAAATGGCATTCACAAACTATATCGGCCAATCTATCATTTGTACATTGTTATTTGGACCATTTGCATTTGGCGTATACGGAAAACTCCACTTAACGACAGCCATCATCATTGCCATTGTCATTTTTATTTTCCAAGTAATTTTTAGTAAGCTTTGGTTATCCAAATTCCGCTTCGGGCCACTTGAATATGTTTGGAGGTCATTCACTTATTTAGGTATTAAAAAGGAATCTAAAAATGCAAGGTTAGGTGACAATCAACTGACTTCTCAATAAATCACATAAAAATACTTAGGGGCTGTGGGTTGACAGCTCCTCTTCGTTTTTCTTTTTTTCTTTCGTTTCATACAGATTGTTCCTTTACTCTTTCATAAATATCGAGTTCAATTGACCATTTTTTAACTCCAGCTTCATTAAAGGCTTCTAAAGGCGTTCCTAGATAGTCACTAACAATACTATAGTTGTCTGTACCCATTATTTTAGCGGAAGGCGTAAAAATCTTGTCATCATAAACCCATGACAAGGTTTTCAATAATGGATGTTTTCAGCTATTTCTCCTGAAGAAAATACAATGGTCTTTGCCAAAAATCACACAATCAATGAAAAAAGGGTTACTTTACTCAATTTGCACAATCGCATTGGAATAAAGTAACCGGCAGGTGCGCATTTTACACTCTAATAGCTAGGTTTTTCAAGAGCATTGCAAGAAACCAGCAATGACCTCTCCTGTTTCATTATGCCTATATAGATATAATGCACCGTACATAAACACATAATCCATATTATCACTATAGCCTTCTTCCTCTATTTGCAGAAAAAAGGAATAATTATCATTTTCCAACTCTTCATAATAATAACTTTTGGGTTGAATAAGACGTGGTTCTCCCAAAACTTTAATAAACAAAAAATTATTCCCATGATTTTCCGAATAATCGCTTATTGAGTTCATACCTAAATCTAAAATACTTTTATCAGTATTGCTTCCAATTTCGGAGTATTTATGCTCTATAACCCTTACTTCAATTGAAGGATAAACATTATTTTCCAATAAAGTATCAAAATTCTTATGCATAATAATAGAAAGCATAATATCCTCTTTTTCTGGGTGAACTAGAGTTGCATAAAACCTGTAATCATCAGGTATTTGGTCTTCAATCAATTTTGGAGGATTACCACCTATTCTACCTCTAACATCATCATCATTTTGTTGCTTAGACATCATAGCAAGGACAAAATGGAAAGGATAAAATGGAAAGGATAAAACAATTCCATTTCTAACAAAAACACACATAAAGCAGGCTTCTATGCCTTCGTTTATGTGTGTTTTTTAAAGATAATTTTAACCTAATCTACTTTCTTACTTTTTCAATTCATTTTTATTTGTACAATCATGTTTTAAATCTTCTGTACTATTGCTCAATTGCTCGATAAAATTCAAGAAATCGATTGTGAGTAGCTACAACTATATTTTCTTTCTCAAGAAATTTCCTCATTACATTTATTATTTCCTTTTTTAATTCATTTGGAACTTCATCAACTCTTTGTTTGATAACTAGACGAAATACAAGCATGGAATCCTTATTAGGAGATAACTTTGGAATTGAAAAAATATATCCTAGTTACTTTATTTCATCTGTCAACTTCATGGGGAGAATACCAGATAATCAAAAACCAAAGTGCTTTTTGTAAACATCCTTTATTATTATTTCCTCTGTAATAGCTTTAAAATCTACTGATTTGTGATAACTACTGCTATCGGCATTATACTTTTGTTCTTCAAAGGGTGCGGGAAAGGGAATACTATTGATATAAGTATAGTTTAACCCCTTTTTCAACTCATCCAGTTTTTCCTTAGTTACTTTTTTTGAAAAACTAGCCACTAAAAAAGAACCGAACATATCATAGACTATATCTGCATAATCTGATGGAAGTATTATCGCAGATATTTTCTTAGAAACAACTCTAATAGAAACTTCCTTTACCCCATTAATTATTTTGGGTTTTGTATCTGGTCGAAATTTATTTTCTTCTGTATTAAACGGAGTTTCATAAAAAAATTTATGTAACTCTGAGTCGAATACTACAAAACTAAGTGTGAAACTATAATCAATTTTATCATCCTTCAAAAGTTTATTGGGAATGAGAATGTTTTCTCTTATATAATCGAAAACATACTCACTAATTTTATACGATACCCTTGGTCTAGCGAGCAGTTCATTCGGCTCATGGCTAAAAAGCCTACTAATTTTATATGTCATATTTTTTTCCTTTCTGTAAATAGGGTTACTCACTCATATTTTTGAGCATGGAGTATTGTTTTTCATTTTTAGCTTCTTTAAATCGTTCACACCATTCAGATAATCATCAACAGGACCAAGGTGTTTATGTCCTAAATTTCCAGCAGGAACTTTTCCATGCTTATCTAAATGTGCTGTGATTTTATCAGTTTCTAATCTACGCATTTCTGCAGTTGTTATATTCCTAAAATGTTCTTGACTAAACTTTACATCATCGAAATTGGAATATGCTTTTCTTAGTTGGCTTGCTAAACGAGTTGATGTACCTTTAGGGATTACATTTGTAGTACCGTTTGGTGATACTACTTTAATTGGGTTTTTAGTTACCCGATTTTGATTTTCATTTCCAATTCCATATTTGAATGTTTTTCCGTTTATATCTATTTGATATAGAGCACTATTAGCTGTGTTAGTAAGTGAATTCCCATGCAAACCTAGCACATCTATCCAGCTATTTGTATCTTTCACATAGCTGTAAAGAGCCATACCGCCAGCCAAGCCAATCGGGTCTATTTGTATATAAATCCCCATTTGAGGTGAATAATACCTAAATCTATTATAATATAATCCTGTTTCTATATCTTCAAATTGTCCTTGAAACCTAAACGGTATAAAATCCTTTTCTCCTGTAAACTCTTTAACTCTACCATAAATATCAAGCTCTGCTGACCAGACTTTGTCTCCAATTTCGTTGTAAGCTTCAACTGGAGTACCTAGGTAATCTGTTATGATACTAAAGTTACCTTCATTTGTAATTTTAGCTGATGGTATGAACCCATCATTAAATACCCATGTGACCAGATTATCTGGAATTTCGAATTTGCTTTGTGAAGAACTCTCAACTAGGTTCTCTAGTTTACCTGAATTATTCTGGAAAGAATACTCATGCAGAATCGTATTACCATCCCAGACAAATCTCGTTGTTTTTTCATCGGAACGCTTTTCTATTCGTCTGCCTAATGAGTCGTATTTAAAAGTAACTTCTTTTAAAACTGATTGGTTCTGTGAATAGCATACAACTTTCGACATCATGCCATTGCCATTATATTCGAATTTCCACGTATCACCATTCTTCTCAGTTTTCTGAATCAGATTACCTTCATCATCATAAGAGAAGGTTGCCTCTCTCGTTTCAAGCAATCTGCTTCCGGCACCATAGACACGGTCTGTCTTTTCTTTTGTTTCATACAAATTCCCGACATCGTCAACACTGCGGTGTAAGAAATCAAATTGACCGCCTTGATTGGACCAAACTAGGTTACTGATTTCATCATAACCATAAGTAACTTTTACACCCGTTAACTCGTTCATCATGCTTCGTAATCGATGATTGACGTCCCAATTATAAACGCGTCTTCGTGTGTCACGATTTTGACTACTTATTCGGTGGTGTGTTGGTCTCCCCGTCGTATCATACTGCCATTTGCTAATGACATCCCCTGGTAATATTCTTTCAATCTCTTGACCAAGTTCATTATATTGCATTGATGCTGTCCAGTTTTTTTGCTCTAAGCGAGAAGCCGTGATTTGCGACACATTACCCATTTCATTATGAGCAACATCAATTTTGGCACCTAAGCTACTCGTAATCTGTGAACGGTTGCCTAATTCATCATAACTACTAGCAATCCAATGGTCATTCTGCCACTCCTTAATCACTTGCCCTGACGGGTCTCGTTCCAGCTTTACGGTCACATGCTCATTCTCAGTCTCCATTAACAAGCCATTCTTGTCATAACCAAACGTTTCCCAAGTGTCATCATAATAATCAGCTCGAATAATATTCCCTAGACCATCATGCTGGTACGCTGTCCAACGATTACCTGGACGTTGAATTCGCTGAACCAATCCTGCCAGACTTCGCTCATACGTTCTTTCTATCTCATCAAAGCCGATTTCCTTGATGATATTCCCTTTTTCATCACGTTCAAACTGATACGCTTCGCCTTTTTCATTGATGACAGCGGTTAACTGCTCCTCTGTATCATAGGTGAATTGTACTTTCTTCCCACCTTGTTCTCGAGACACCAAACTGCCAAGAATGGTGTAATCAAAGGCTACTTGCGTATGGTTATCTTTCGCAAAAACAATATCTTCATAGGCATCGTACTTTAATTGAACGTCGTTACCATCTGAAAGATTTGCTCGTACAAGGCGATTCAAATTATCGTAATGGAATTTCTCTGTTGCCCCCAAGGGATTTGTCGTTGCTGTACAATTCCCACGACGGTCATATGTCCAGGTTGAACTCGTCCCGTCTGGCAATGTCACTCGACTTAAGTTCAAATCAGCATCATAAGCTAAGCTTACCATATGGCCTTGCGTATTTGTCACCGTTTCGATTAAACATTTCTCATTATAGGAAAATTCAGTCTTTGTGCCATCTTCTAAAACATTTGCCTGTAATGTACTGTCTTCATTATAGATCCATTGACGACTTCCCCCCTCTGCGTTAACAGCCTGAATCAGCCTATCCCTCTCATCATACTGAGAGGAGAAGGTACTGCCATCTGCAAGATTAATCGTCACTGGATTTGCCCACTCATCAAAGCTATAAGCCGTCACACGACCATCTTCATCTACTTCTTGCAGTAATTCAAAGTCCCCATTATATTCATAGCTAACTTCACTACCATCTGGATGAACAATTTTCGTACAGAGATTATCTTCATTAAAATAATAATAACTATTATGGCCTAAGCTATCCGTAATTTCATTATAGCCATCGTGATATGCAAGCTCCCCTGCAAGGACATTGCCATCTCCCCATGTTTTGATGACTCGTGCACCTGTAGTTGGACCATCGTAGCGCCAGAAGAAGCTATTTTTATTACGATCTGTTTTTTGCATCATTAAGTGATTCACATATTTAATATGCGTACTTTGTCCTAACGCATCTTGGATTTCGATTAAATCTTGTCCATCATTGTAATCATAGCGGACTAAGACTTCACGACTCATTTGGTTGCGTAATGCGACTTCTGTCATTCTGCCTGCTTCATTAGTAGTAACCTCAAGCACTCTTCCCACACTGTCCGTTACTTGAGATAGGAAGCCTTTAAGGTTATACGCAAATTGAATATGATGGGCTTGCTCATTTCTTACTTCTTTTAATCGGTATTTCGTCTTTGTTGTTTGTTCAAATACATAAATCAATCGTGTATCATGCTCAAACAGATGATACTCCTCGCCTGTATTGGTTAAAGTCATTCTTTCTCGTTTGTTAAAATACGGCAAGTTTATTGGTAAAATTGGAAATCCTACTGCGCGACCATCCGTTACTACAATCCCAATCAGGTCATCTTCTTCAAAAATCTCTAAGGCTAGATCGTATGTAAAGTGCATACCATGACCTGTTAAGCCAATGCGACTACTATCACTGTACCAAGCGCGTTCCCATGAAAGGGGGATCGGTCCAGGTAGTTCAAAGTCGATGCCTTCATAAATCATACGCCCTGTAATTAAATCAACAGGCTCAAATCCTCTTTTACAGAATTTTTTACTTAACCCTTGTGTACAATTAAATTTCTTTAAGACCCCATGATTAAATTTCGTTAGCCCGGCTTTTGCCACAGCTTTCATTCCGTCTACTGCCTTCGACACAGCGAGCAATTCATCCATCGATGAGATGACTTTATCTGCTGCTGTCTTCACGGCCTTAGATCCTTTGTTGGCTAGTTCCGCTAGTCCCTTTACTGCATCTAACGTTTTAGATATTTTCGGATAAGCTGCCTTCATCCCTTTTGCTACAGCTTTTGAAGCATCTATTACCTTATCTGCTCCTTTTGCAACATCACCAGCTTTATCTAAGAGTTTTGCCCCTTTTTTGACCTTGTAGGCAGCTTTGGCGGCATCACCAACTAACGGGACCGCACCTACTAAGTTCATGGCTGCATCCATGTAATTCCCTCTTGCCAAGCTAATTCCTGCATTCGCAATATCTGCAAATGTACCGATGACAGGAATAAACCCAGCGATATCTAGCGCTGTACTTACTCCATCTAATAAACTACTAAACCAGCCTTTCTTCTCTTTCTTCTCTTCTGCCTTTTGCGGGAAAATTAAGTCAACTTTACTCATAGCTTCGATGGCTTCTTCATTTAACTTCGGTGGTTGACTCTGCTTTTCTATACCTTCTTGCTCAATGAGCGTACTAATTAATTGGGTGTCAGCGGCCATAATCACGTGGCTTTGTTCCTTCGCTGATATCGCGATCCATTCTTCCGCCTCTACGGCTAACTCTTTCATCCCACTTATTTCGAGTGTTTCATCGGCTGCTAGCATGATGGTACTGTTACTTTGAAATGTTACGCCATCTCCATCATCCATCTTTAAGTCCAAGACGCCATCTACTGCGCTAAAGGAAATATCACCAACGCCTAATGTCACATCTTTCCCAACATTGGTCGCCAATGATTTAACGGTTGTATCCGCCATTTTCTTCGCCTGCTTTTGCCCACCCTCTGGTGTGGCTGGATTAACACGCACCGAGCTAATAACGATGGCTTCTTCTTCAACCGCACTTGGAAAATGTAATTGGGCACGTGCACCTATTTGGGGCATTAAATACATAACGCCATTGGCATCTGCAGAATAGGCAAACCAATGTGCTTTTCCTTGATCCTGGCTTTTATCTATATCTAAATGAATTTTAACGGTGTTTTGCGTAACATCAATGATCTTTCCTGTAAACGCTGCACCAATGAGATCTAAATTGCGTACTAATCGCTGACGAATACTTTTCTCTGGTTGGGCAGTATATTGAAACTTCAGCACACCCCCATCAAGAAGGGTTTCCCTAGCCGTTACGACATAGGAACTTCCCTTGAATTGCACCAACGTGCCCAACTCATGGGGTTCCGTGCTTTCAAACTCGCAAAATGTATAATCGGCTTCACTCACATCCGTCCCATCGTTTTCTGTAATCAGCCGATACGCATCGACGTCCATACGTACTATAGAAGGCAGATGGTCGATCGTTATGCTTTTCCTACTTTGGGGTGTACCGAGCCAAAATCGAGCACCCTTTCCTTTTAAATCAGGGAAAACAACGGCGTGCAAACGGGAGGCCATTCTTTTAATGAATTCCCAATCTGTTTCTAAGTATTGGATCGCAATACTACCGATGGCTTGACCGTTAGAAGCTTGGTCGATGTAATCCCCATTAGGATAGGCTTTCACGATGTTATTTATTAACTGCACATACGTCATATTGGCATCTTGAAAAGAACGTGAGCGCTTCGCAATATCCATATTTGCTGTAAATGATACAGCCTCAACGGAGACATAGTGCACCCCTTGGGCTGCCTGCAACTCTGCGTTTTCTATTCTTCCTGAGAACAATACGGCACTGTCTCGTCCAAATTTCACAACTACTTCATCAGTGTGATTAACCCGCTGAATATACTTTTGCGCCTGCTCTTCAGCGATCATTCCCGTAAAGTACAATCTCGCATGGTCATTGCCCTTATGTTTGATCGTTAATTTATCTAAATGAATAAGCGGATAATTCCATTCGAGCACAAGATCCTCATACGTACTAATCATGTGTACTTCCTTTTCTTCTAGCGATTTCATTACTTACCTCCTTTCCATCAACCTCGTCTTTTAAAAACCTTGTATCGGTATTTCTACTTCCTCTTGCCCGTCATGAATAATTTCGATTTTGCCTCCACCTGCTGAGCATTGGGTATGGCAGCGGCTTAATAACGCTTGCTTCCCCTCGATATTGACATTTTCCATCCCTTCCATCCAATCAATAGAGCATGTTGGTGTACACGGTTTTTCTAACTTTAGGCAAACACCAAAGGTTGGAATGTTTTCTGGGTTTCGATCCCCTACATTCATAACGGCTTTCTCTTTAATATAAACGCCATGATCTTGCGGCAAATTTAAATAATTGAGATGGCTACCATGCTCACAGGAAATGATGGCGCCATGTACGACATAACTAAATTGCTCCTGTTCCGAACCTTCTGTTTCCAAACTTTCTACAACTTGAGCCATTGGATATCCTTCCTTTCGTATCGATTGAACACTGTTTCAAACTACGACAGTGTTTTGGAATGATCTATCGACTTTGTAGTTTTACTCGCTGCAACTGAATTCCGAGATATGGTCGTCGTAGCATACTTTCTGCCACATCTAAATTGACGATGGTGAACGATTCCTTTTTACCGTCGACTTGAAAAATACAATCTAGTTCCACCTTCTTCGGGTCAATTACGAGCTCCTTTATTTGTCCGTCTGGATAATAAATCGTCTCATCGGAAATACAGTTCTTCTTCACAATATCCATAAGCCAATGTACGCGCTGTGTTCCTTTCTTCACATCCGTAAAGACAATGGCTGTAAATTCTAAGTTATCCTCGTATTTCACAAGCAATCCTTTCAAATCATCCGACACGATTCTTCGAGGCTTCTCTAAATAATCCAGATATATCGCATTCTCTTTTTCTATTACTTCCCCGAATACAGATGAACAGACAAAGTTATCATCGAGGTCTGTCTTGAAAGGAATGATTGGATTTGTAATGCTTTGATCTTGCCGTAAAATAAAATACTCCATCTTTTCCTCCTGTAACTATCATTTATGCGATTGCAAAGTTAATGAATCCAATGAATGTCTTTTATCTGATCTGGGCTAAATAGACACTTCTCTTGATCACGTTTAAAGAAAGTAGCTCCTTTTAAATTGGCACCTGTAAAATTGGCGCCTGCAATCTGCGCAAACTCAAATTTTGCATTCTCCAAATTCGCATGACTGAAATCAGTGCCTAAGTAACACGCAACTTCGTCATCGGGAAGCATCAGTGTTTTTCCCTGTGCATGCGTAAAATTAGCGCCTGCTAAATTGGCATTACGAAAATCAGCATCTTGAATGGCTGCATATGAAAAATCAATATTCGCTAAGCTACAATCTACAAAACTAGTACCGATGCAAACACTTTGTTTCAATGAAGCCCCTTCTAAGTCACTGCCATTGAAATTCGCATAAGAAAAGTCCATTTGATCGAAATGTTTTTGCTGTAATGGTAGGCTCGTGAAGTTTTCAAACGTATACGATTTATCCGTTTCGTTTTTCTCTAACCATGAGAGAAGATTTTCTTCCACCCGTTCCCGGTCATCGATGACCCCAACATCTTCACTAAATCCTTTATATTCCCCAACACGAAATCGCAAGCACACAGCTCGTTGGAAATCTATTTCAGGTACGCTGTCTTGTTGATAGCGGAAGAGATAGCGTACCAATTGAATGATATACTGATGAAACAGAATCACAGTCTGTTGAATGATTCCTCGAACGTCAGTTGCTTGGATAGCGAGATATGGCTTTCTTTCTTTTTCAAGCGTTTTGTGTAAATCAATAATCGCCTCACTAAGCCATTCTGCTTCATACTGTGCCGTGCATTCTCCCCAGTCGTAGTACCATTTTTCTCCGTAGGCTTCTAGCAAATACGTACACTTATTATCTAGTAATGATGTTCGCAGCAATGATAGATGAATAAAGGCAACTGGCGCCAACCTTCCCTGCTCTTGCTGCTCTCTAATATTTACAAACAGCTGTTCAAGTGAGTTAATGATTGGTTTTAATAAGATTTCCTTCTCTTGGCGAAACTGGCGATCAACCTTCTCTTGTAATCGGCTGATATGAACTGACACGCATTCATCCATAAAATGCTGTAATGCTTCTTCTCGTTTCATGCGTCCACATCCTCACTAATTTGCTCGTACTTCTGTTCCTTTGATCTCCATTTTGTCTTCCATTTTGATTGAACTATCTTTACAAATCATCTCTATTTTCTCGCTCGCATTAATCATAATTTGCTTCGCATTGATGGCGACTTTATCTGTAGCTTGTAAAGTAATATTTTTATCACTTATGATGGAGATTCCATTATCATCCATAAGCGAAATCATTAATCCTCCACCAGATATGACAATCCGATCCGGTGCAAGTAGAATTTGTTTGCCGTGCTTCGTTCTGAGTGTTTTGACATCTGGATCGGCCATCCGCGCTGGGTCTTGGCGACTATCCTCGGGTGGTGCAGGTCTTGACCCGCCGCCACCTCCGCCACTAGCACTTCCACCGCCTCCTGGACTAGGCGGATTCGTTGCTGCTAACATCGAACTAGATTGTGGTGGTGCTTTTGATACGGAACTAATCGCAATCCCTTCATCCTCACGATTGCCTGGGAAATAGATTCTCACATTATCAGAAAGCTCCGGCATGAAGTACCAGCCTGTATTATCTTCTGATGCATAGATTGTTGAATATGGAAACCAATACGCTGTATCTTTATCTTGACCCTCGTCGAAATCGACATGAATACGAATTTTATCCCCCGCAACATCGATTACTTTGCCTTGAATAGAGGCGCCAATAATAGCTTGATTATAAGTAGTGTGGACACTGAAGCCGTTCTGAGGTGTTAACGTGTAGATGTGCTTGAACAAGCCATCTTTTAAAGTTGAGTAGATTTTATAGACATACAATTTTTTTGATTGGAATGTCACTTCATTGCCTATTTTGAATGGTTGGAACGATTCTACTTCATAGTACATATAGTCACTATCGGTAATACCGTCGAGATGATTTTTACTGGACACAAGGAAATTGCCGATCGCCTTTTTAACTCGATAATTGATAGCCTCCATTTTTTGCGTGCCCCCAGCTTGAAACGGTACGCCGAAGTAAAACTTTGCAGCTGGGTGAACCGTATCTGGCACCAGACCTGTATGGAATCGCGATGCCATTCGTTTAAGAAACTCCCAATCTGTCTCTATATATTGCATCGTAAAGCGTCCAATAGTTGCGCCCTTTGAGGCATAATCCATGAAATCTGCACCTTTTTGATCGGCAATACATTCATTTATTAATTCACTATAGGGCATACTCGCATTTTGATAGGTTTGGTTTATCTTCTTCACATCTAACACATACGTATGCGAAACAGCTTTAACCTCCAAATAATAGGTACCCAAAACCGATTTCACTTGTACATCTAAAGCCAACCCATTAAAAATAGGAATAGTTTGTCCACCACTACCGATTTGCACGACTTCAATAGCCGTTTCTGCATCGGTCATATATACATAGGAATCTTCGAATTCATCTGGAATCACGCCTGTTAAATGCAATGTAGCATGCTCATTCATTTGTTGCGTAATTTCGATTTGATTGACGCGAATATTATAGGGCATCACGATGATATCTTTATACGTCAAGGCTGTTTCCTTATTCATTCGACAACACCTTCCCCATCTAATAATTTGTTTTCAACAAAGATAGATTCCATCATGCCATAAGCAATTGGTTTCCAAATATCCATCTCTTTTTTCAAACAATTAACCGAGCCCATCGTCACATTCTCGCCCACTATAAACAAAAACATTAAATTATAAATCTTGTTATCTAGCGCTGGAGAAATGAAATCAAAGTACCCAATTTGTAAACCGTTAACTTCGTTCATGCCGATATCCAACATTTTTGTAGTTGGCTGCGTTTTTTGAAGGATATTCCTCATAGTCTCTGTGAAGTCTTCTAATTCCTCTTCTTTTACCTGTTGTTCCATAATTTTCAGCGTGACATTGATGGACGTACTTTCGCTTGTATAAATATAATCGGGTCTACGACTGGATGGATATTTGATATCCATTAATTCAGGCTCCATCACGTCAAATGTTGCAGGCATACACATCCGGATTTGCCCCTCATAAAAACTTATTTCTTTGAACGCAATCGTTTCATCTTCAATCATGAGCTGACCATCTTTAATCGCTTGCACGATATCAGTATGTAATAATTGGTTTTCGATGTTCTCCATTCGCTTTTTCTGCCTTGCATGTTTCGTCATCTCAATAACTTCTTCATCCATAAATTTCATTATTTTCGCTCCTTCATATCGATTCTTTATTCGTCCCATCTCATGACCTTATATTTTTTCGCTTTCCTATTAAATAACATCGATTACCCAGGCCATTTTGTTATTAATTTAATTTTTTTCAGTAATATTCCAGTAATAAATACATATATGGCAATGTAACCATTAATTGGTTATTTTCATCATTAAATATGCTAATAAACCGTAGATAAAAAGTCAACATCCATAAGTTCTATTATTTGGAATAAACAAAAAAATAATCCTGAAGATCGGGAAAATTTGAAATTTAGTAGTTAGATATACTGTGTGAGAAAAGGATAAAGTGGAACTTTAATCATTGGGGTATAAGAACTTAGTACACTAATTAAAATGTCACCATCTTATATGAAAATGCGAAAAAGCACCTGTCGCCTGTTGTAGGCAATCAAGTGCTTTAGGTTCATATATCTTCTAAGCTTATTAATATTTGCGAGTTTTATAAGTTATTATTTTCATATGACAGGCTGACATTTTTTTAACGCTTGGCACGTGTAATGTATAAATCCTTATCCTTATTTAATCTCGTGTGTTTTAATTCAAATCCGATTATTCCATAAACTTTTTATATCCTTGTTTATCGTAACGAGCTTTTTCTCGTATGCAAGAAAATTTAAACTAATCTTATACGTCCTTAATATCAAGTTTTTACTTTACTCTCCATTATTTTTGAATCCTATTTCCCTCGAGTTATAAAATTATTAAAAGGCTTTTGCCAAAAATAAATTTTTAATTGCTATGATTCAAAAGCTGTTCTATCCGGGAACACACCACCTTCTTTAACTAGGCAAACTGTCAATCTTTGAGCAGCTCTATCAAAATAGAACTTAGATGCAAAATCTGGTATAACTTCTAACTCGGAAAACTTCCTAGTGAATTTATTTAACTCAATTTTCCCCATAATATGTTCATTAGGCCCGAATCTGTAAACCACCGTTTCATTATCTTCATATTCTTTTAGTAATAAAACGTATGATACCAACTCTATTCTTCCTTTGGTTTGCTAGTAAAGCTATGTCTTTGCCTTTTGTGCTCCAGTAGGTCGTTTTGGAGTCGGCAGTTGTTTTCGTAAAAATGTAGTAAGTTGTAAAGGCTATGTCCTTTGCTGTAATCATGGCATTCTAAAAAAACAAGAAAAGCCCATTTTATCCAGTTTAATTGGTTGATGGGCATTTTCTTTCACAAAAACTATTCAAATTTCCCTAAACTATAATACGGATTTAAGATATTCTCACCCACTTCATCTATTGTTTCCTTTATCTCATCTAGAATCGCTTTATCTATATCCTTATACCGCTGCAATGATTCTTTGATTTTATTAAAGCATATTTCAAGACCGAGATTTACTACAATAGAAAGAATGATATCTACTTCATCATAGGAATCTGTATTCCACAATTCAGTGAGTATTCTATCGATATCATTTCTCCCGATCTGGGAATCTGTTCTTAAAGCTAAGTGACCAAAATATTTTAAGAACACCTCCTAAAGTTTGGAATATTTTAAGGTATTCTAGATGGAACAGCTGGTCGATACTTATAACCATTTTTAGACTTCTCCCGGATTAGTATTGTATTTTGGCTCTTTAACGTTTGGTATAGGAATATCTCCGTGTTCTTTTCCAGTAACACGTACCTCTTTGACAATTTTACCATCAGGTCCGTAAGTGTATATTTTGTTACATTACCGTCCGGTACTGGGGAGCCCTCTCACAAAATATCATTAAATTTTTATTTTATTTTTTATTATATTAATATAACTTTGAAACGTTTCCTTCTGTTCATCGAACATCCAACATTTTCAATCATTCTATCTAGTTTACTCTTATGTGCTAAGAGCATTTCTGGACTAGGGATATCCCCTGTAGGTAATGTTGCATTTTTCGATGAATTAGCAGCAATGTATAATCTATAACAAATTTATCTATCGAAACCCCTATCCATCGCCTGTTCTTCCCCTTGTATGCTAGTACTTGTATAAAATTTAACATTTAGTACACTAATTAAATAATCGTAATCTTTTCAATTTACGTATATAAACATGCAAAAAAGCACTTGTCGCCTGTTATAGACAATCAAGTGCTTTAAGTTTATAAATTCTCTAAGTTTAATAATATTTGCAAGTTTTATAAGTTATTTAAATATTGACAGTATGACATCTTTTATATCAGTTAGCAAGTGTAACGTTTAAACCCTTTAGCTTGTTTAATCTCGTGTGTTTGTTGGTTATGACATCATAAGTAGTCCTTGTAAATAAATTGTCATCTCGCCTATTCTCACTCTTATTACATTAGTATTATAATAACATCTTTTGATGGCCTGCCTAAGTTATTAATTCAAATTCAAGGATATCTTTAACTGTATACAATTTCAAAACAATTATATATTTTATCCTTGTTTATCGCCACGATTTTTGTCATTCTTGTTAGTTATTCCATGTTTATTACTACCCTTGCCATTTAAAATTTCTCTCGCCCAATTTTCGTTCTTTTCTCGCTATCCCTGTTCTTTTTGCTCAACGAATTTTCCAGATTAAACTTGATATGTTATTTTAACTCATTAGTTTGCTTATCAAGGAATAGACAGGAGATTTTTTTCGCTCCAACAAAGTAATATTTTTCACTATCGAAACCTTCAGCAATGAACTTAAAAATATAATTACCTTTATTCACTTCAAATTTATCTGTTAAATTCTCTATTTCTTTCTCAGTACCTAATCCAATTACCGGATATGATGTATCTGTTTTCCAACCAAAAGGCAGAGAAACAAAGTGAACTTGCTCAAAATTAATCTCAATATTAACCTTCTTTGTGGTATTATTCAACCGACCTATAATTGTTAAATCCCATCCGTTTGATAAAGCAACATCAAAATCCATCCATAGCTCTTGAGAAGCATATTCATTGATTCGCGTTATTACTTGAAGTACTTTATTTTCATCCATAAAAAATCTTTGTTCACTCAATATTATCACTTCCTTATCTATTTAACTGAATATGTGTATCTCTTACAGCCTCTTCATTAAATAAAGGATTCGGCCGCCCATCTTTATGCGATTCCTTTAATGCACTTTCATGGTGAAATTTCCTATTATCTAGGCTTCTGTCTCCTCGCTCTATAAATACTTCCATATTTCCCATATTGAGTTTTGAGCTTCGTGAGCTCTTATCTCGTATTTATAATTACCATCAACCCATTTTTCTTTGAATCTTCTAGGTAATCTATCTAGCCCTTGTCGCTTTATTACTTCATCTAAGAAATCAATAAAAAACAATCTATCTTAAATCTTATTAAACTACTTCTTCCTCTTTATTACCAACAATTCATAGGCTGTTTTGTGCTTCATCATGGCGTATATAATGTTTACAAGCTGTCTCATTATACAACTAATGCTTGTCCTTTGTTTTGCCTTCTTTTAGTTTCCGTTGATAATGCACGGAATATGGATTCCTTAGCAATTACTTCCTCTTGCCACTTGTACTTGCTTTATGGCTAAGTTGTAAAATACCCACCTTCCTTTGCTTTTTTATTTCTTCCCTTCGTTAGTTTCAGCGCACTTTCAAGCCGTTGGTATTGGTCTAATAACTCCATTAAGTCGTTTACCAAAAAATCATTGGGGTCTTTCTTATAGATACTGTAAAATGGTTGTTCAATGCTTTTAATATCACAGCTATATTTTTTTAGTTCTCGTTGTATCAGCACTTTTACAATATCTGACTTCATAATCGGCTTGTGTTCAGTACAACCACATAACCTATTTGGACAGACGAAAGGTGAGCCAACATCTCCTGTAAGCCCACCCTATCTATTTCTAGTGCTTCCTCATTCAGTTTGGCACCACTTATTCCTTCATCTCTAAAAATATGTACCAAGTTTAAGCCTTGTTCCTTGCAATATGCCTTAATTTCATCTTCTTGATATCTCAAGCTATATCCGTCTCTTGCTTGCCCTTGAGTCGAGACTCGTATATACCCAACAACGTTCAATTTCTCAACCTCCCGTTACATAAATTGTAATTTTCGTAACACTTTTTAACGAATAGCGAGTATTATACGACCGTCTCTAGTAAAAATACAACCTTAAAAATATTTGACTATATAAAGCAAACATTCCCTCTCACATTAATCATTGTTTATCGCCACGAGCTTTGCATTTATCGTTTATTTAGTCACTATTCCATATAAAACTACCTCCTGCATGTAAAATGTCATCTCGCCTAATTCTCACACCACTGTTTACATGGTACTCCATGAAGGCCAAGCCTTTATGAGCTCTTGAATCAAATGTCAGATTATTTTTTAACCATAAACTTCTTTGAGTTAAGAAAAAACCTCGAAAGGCATATAGCCAGTCAAGGTAATAAACTCTCAAAGAATTATTTTGTTTTCGCCCCATCGTAATTCCACATTGGATAGCACTGATGTTCCAAGTATAGTTTTATTTTTTCATGTTTCCTCCTATTCTTATCTATCGAAACCGCTATTTCCATCGCCTGTTCTTCCCCTTGTATGCTAGTACTGGTATAAAATTTAACACTTAGTACACTAATTAAATAATCGTATTCTTTTCAATTTACGTATATAAACATGCAAAAAAAGCACTTGTCGCCTGTTACAGACAATCAAGTGCTTTAAGTTTATAAATTTTCTAAGTTTATTAATATTTGCAAGTTTTATAAGTTAGTTTAGTATTGACAGTATGACATCTTTTTTTACCACATGGCAAGGGGTAACGTTTAAACCCTTTAGCTTGTTTATTCTCGTGTGTTTGTTGCTTATGACATCCATAAGTTGTCCTTGTAAGTAAAATGTCATCTCGCCTATTCTCACTCTTATTACATTAGTATTAAAATAGCATCTCTTGATGGCTTGCCTTCATGAGTTATTAATTCAAATTAAAAGAAAAATCTGTTCCGACACCATTATAGATTCTTTCCCGTTTTCATATCAACTGCAGCAGTTATAACAGAAATACAAAAAGTTTATTCCTTTTTTTCGTTCGAGTTGGAATAAGCTTTTCTGAAATTATCAAATAATTGTCAAGTTAAAATCATTATGTTATTTAGATTCTTCTATCAATCGTATAGGGAGATTAAAAAATCTGATAAAGTATCACTGACCTTATTAAAATCATCTAAATCTACACTTTCATCATAACAATATACCGCTGGATCGTCCCCATCATTTAAATTAAAAAACCAGAACATATATCCTTGATGCATCATAAATATAAACTGATTATCTGTGAGTTTTTTTATGAAATTATTTTCCTCCAAAAGTTCAAAAGCCCACTCTTTTAAATCAAAAATGTACTTCATGGAATAATCCGTACCAACTAAAAATTCAATTCCATTACCAGCTTTATTCATAAAATCCAAATAAGTTTTAGGAAGTGTTCGAGTTGGAGACAATTCTACTAATTTTGATATATCATCCTTACTGCAGGGTTTCATTGGATAAGAGTCCTTCTCTAAGGATGTCAAGAAATCCTCTATATCACTACTTTTATAAAAGTTCATACTAAATCTCCTCCATATTTTACTCATCTAATATTTGTACTCTCGTAATATTAATGTTTGGGAAATCCTTTTGAAATTGATCAATAATATCATTACAACTTTGACAAATCGCCTTGTGAGAGATGATTTCAATATTACCATTAACATTTGGAGTATCTTTGTACTTTTCCCTAAGATGCTCAATCATTTTCTGCTCTGTATCATTTAACCTGCCATTCTTATCAGAACCACTGTATTTATAATGGTTTTCTGAAGGTTTACTAAAATTATCCTTATGATTAGGATTCGCTGGATCTATTTTTCCACTTACTGATTCCAAATCAATCTTTTCACCGTTAATTTCACCTTTTGTAACAGCGACATTTTTCCGTTTTCCAGCATTATATTTTTTAAACACATCGTCAATCAGTTTCTTATCTTGATCTTTTGCTTCCCTAAAATCTCGAAGGCTACCACTTGAACCACCTTTACCCGTACCCTTAGGAACATCTAAAAATGTACTTTATAAAAGGATGGCAGTTTGTTCAACCACCACCCATATTGATTAACTAGCTTTTGTTTCTGGTTGATCTGGCATGATATATGCCGTTTTATTTTTCATCATACCATAGATAATTCTGACTAATCTTCTCATAATGCAGAGGAGGGCTTGTGACTTTGTTTTTCCTTCTTTCAACTTCTGATTGTAATAGGTATAAAACACTGGATTACGAGGTATTTTACTTCCTTTACATACTTGGACTTGTTGGACAGCTAAGTTGTAAAAGATATCATATAGCTTTCGATTTCCTTGTTTTGTTTTCTTCATCATTTCCTTACCGCCCGAACCCATTTTAATAGGTGCTATTCCTGCATATCTTGCGAGTTTATCAGAGGTTGCGAACCGATGAATGTCACCGATTTCTGCAATAAAAGCGGATGAAGTAACCGTATCAATCCCTGGCATGGTTTCAAGCTGCATACCTAACTTCTGAATGGTAACCTTTAACTCTTTATCTACCTTCTTGATTTCGTGTTTCTTAAAGAGAATATCTCGAACAATACTTTGAATGATAAAGTCTCTTGATGTTTGGTATTCACGCTTTACCTCTCCATCAGCTAGAACGAGTGACATTATTTGCTCTGCCTTTCTAGTGGAACAAGCATTGTTACTCGCTTCTAGTAAGAATGTTCTTAAGTCCTCTACTGTTTCCCCCTCCAAATGAGATGGTGAAGGATAACTTTCCCAAAAGGCTAAAGCTGTTTTCCCATCTACTTCTGAAAAGAACTCCTTGTAACTTGGATAATAATAGTTTAATTGCATATGCAATTGGTTCTTCAAAGCTGTTTGTGCTTTTACTAAGGCGTTTCTTCTGCCTACAAGTTGAGCGATTATCCAATGAATATCCGATGGTGTAGCGTCAGGTAAATATGGTAACTTACGAATTAAAACATCTGCGACACATTGAGCATCCCAACTATCATTCTTTTGTGTCATCGCATAGCTGTTTCGTTCTGAATTGGATAAAGAGGAATTGACAAACTTAACGATATAGCCCTGTTCTATTATGAATAACGCTAAATCCCTTCCGTAACCGCCCACATCTTCTAATCCAAATACAGGGGTCAAATCTTCTGTAAGAAACCTGTTCACATATTCTAGTAAACTTTGAAAAATGGATGGCTTATTTTGAAAGGTCATTTCTCCTAGCTTTTCAAACCAACAATCCACTATTACCGCTGTATGTTGGAACTTGTGTAAATCTAGCCCTATATAAATATGCTTATCTCGTTTCATCAGAAAACCTCACCCCTATATTAGATTGAACGGAAAAAGCAAGACAGAGAATGTCGGCAACCTTAGGTCGAGCGTTAGTCTCTTTAGACTCGCAAGGGTACGAAAGCCTATCCATCCTCTATCTGTTAACCGTTATAAAATGGCTTGATGTTTGCCAATTACTGTTATGTCTCCATAGCGGTATAACCCACTATAAAAGGCTTTTCTATCTAAAATCCGTTTGATCTGGACTTTTGTAAATAACTTTCCTTGTTTTGTTCGATGTCCGTCATCATTCAGTTGTTCCGCTAGTTGAGTTAAAGACCATGAAGGATACTGTTCCTTTAAGTCAAACACTCTTTGAACGGTCAATGCTTGTCCTACATCAACAACTAGTCTTTTCTGACCTTTCTTCACTTTATAGCCTAATGCAACATTTCCTCCTGCATAGCCGCCCTGTTGGGCTTTCTTGTTTCGCCCTCTCCCTAGCTTTAAAGAGATTTCTAACCGTTGATATTGGTCTAATAACTCCATTAAGCCATTGATTAAAAAATCGCTAGGGTCTTTCTTGTGGATACTGTATTGCGGTTGTTCAATACTCCGAATGTCCACTCCATACTTTTTCATTTCTCGATGAACTAACACTTTCACAATGTCTGACCGCCATAAACGGCTTGTATTAAGTGTCATAACATAATCCACCTCATGGTGGGAGAGATACTCCAACATCTCCTGAAAACCTAATCTGTCCACTTCTAACGCTTCTTCATCAACTTTAGCCCCACTAATACCCTCGTCCTTAAACAAATGCAATAGCGTGTATCCTTGAGCCTGACAATATGCTTTGATTTCATCTTCTTGGTAAGCAAGGCTATATCCATCCCTTGCTTGTCCTTGTGTCGATACGCGAATATATCCGATTACCTTCATGATTTTTCCCCCTCCGTTACGCTAATCTCAATTAGTGTAACGCTTAGCCGCTATATTTAATATAAGCCCATTGTATGCGGCTTTAGCGATACATTCAACCCCTTTACCGATACAAATTTATTGTGTATCGTAAAAGTAGCATAAAAAAGAGGAAGGGAATTACCATGCCAATATCAATTAAACTAAAGGAAATCCTTAAAGAACGTGACCTTTCACAACGTGAGTTAGCACGTATGACAGGATTACGTCCAAATACAATAAGCCATCTTTGTTCAGACAATGTGGACAGGGTTTATCTATCAACATTAGAAACAGTATGCAAAGTGTTAGACATCGACATTCAGGAATTAATCGAGGTGGAGTAGTCCTCTTGCTATAGTAATCGTTCTATGTACGTCAAAGTTGCGAAAAATTTAAAAGGCAGGGAGAAAGCGAAGGTAAAGTATTTGAGAATGAGAATGATGGTATCTGATAATTTTATAATTATTTTCATAAGATAGAATACATTAAATAGGGCATATGTTTTAAAGTTGTTGTACGTACTATAAAATTTGTTAAAACATCATATAGGGCATATAAGGGTTATCTCTATGCCATGAATAAAGAGGGGAACGTTCGTCACTCCGTCCCCCAAAAAAGAACTTACAGTATATTTATTCCCATTTATAACAATGCTTCTTGCTTCAACTAATAATAAAGCATTCCATATTTCCAACGCAAAATTAGCATTAGAATAATATTGATTTACCCAGTCCTCTTCTATTGATGAGGGCTTAATTTGTCCTATTCCCCCAACATAAAAGTCAATTGACGTTAATTCTAAATAGTCATCTTCCTCAATATTAGCTTTTGTATTAAGCCTTTCTTCACCAGTATTTTCAACAAAATACCATGCCGTTACTCCTTCAAAAACCATTTTATACTTATTTTCATAACCATTATCTATTGTTTTCAACTCAAAACTAATAGTATTTTTCAAGATATCAAATTCATATCTTTCAATAACTGCAGCCCACAGTTCATTGAGTAAATCGGATAATCTTTCCTCCATATTATCACTTTCCTTTATATGCTTTTATCATTATATCAATCTGTTTTAATGCGTCATCGGTTATATCAATATGTGTAAGACTTCTATCATTGGATATTTTACTCAAGAGTAAGTGAACCTTTGCCATCAATACTAACTCTATAATATGGTTCATTTCGGCCTCCAGAGCCTGCTTCCATGATCCTTACTGTAATAGATTTTTTACCATTGGGTATTTCAACTTTATAACCTTTACCTTTTGCATTGCTAACAGTACCACCTAGTTTACTTCCTATATCATCTGCTAATCCCTTTGTGTTATTAACATATCTAGTACCCTTATCATTACTTTTATGATAAAAACGTAAAAACCCGATAAATCAACTTTTTTAAATGTCCATTTATCGGGTTACAGTTAACCATTTAATATATATTTTTTAAATGTATAATCTTTCTATAAATATCTATTTAGATAAAATTTCCTCTATACTTACCTCACGTTCATCTGTTAAATCATAAAAACCTACATTAACATCTTCTTCGTATATCCAGAACAAATCAGTTCCATAAGGTGCATCAAATATTTCAATCATTTGTGGTGCAATTTCAGATATTGTATCTGCATTAACAATAACAAAATTTTCACTATTGTTTACATAGTCATCATCGTCTTCTGCTGAAAGTATATTCCACCCATTTAACTGTCTTATCTGGCTTTCCTCCCTATAACTATATCTAATAGGTATACCTGTTAATACATTTTTGGATACAATAAAACCACCATATGCAATATTATTTACCATTCTTAAGCTCCTTCACTATATCCATAAAACCTTTCCTCCATGAATATTCATTCGCATAATCAATACATGACTTATTAAAACTATCTTTTTGTTCATATTTAGAACCTTTTTCTAAAAGGTATCTATAAATTTTACTCATATCTTCAGTTGTAAGTTTGTTCACTGTAATAGCATATTTAAGTGGAATAGAATTATATTTATCAGTCGCATTAATATCTATGCCAGCTTCTACTAATTTTTTTGTTATATTCATTAAATAATCTTTTTTCCCTCTTGTTACACAAAAGAAAACTAAATGTAATGCATTTCTTTTATCTTTGCTATCTTTAAAATTAATATCAATTTCATGCATTAGTAAGTAATCAATAATTTTTATCTTTTCATCTGGATTCTCATCATTTACAACAGCAGTCTCCAGCAAATTTAATTGTGTATATTTATCTATTTGATTAATATCACCATCATATAATTTTAAAAAATCATTAAATGTTCCATCTTTTACAGCATCAAAAATATTTGTAATTGTCATACATTATCACTCCTATTCATATTCATGACTTCGATTTGCTGAAGGATCTTCCAACCTAAAATTTTTCGGATTTGATTGAAATTCTTTTAATTCATCTAAAGTAATTTCTCTATTCTTATACTTGTTAAACATCTTACTATAAGAATTTCCTGTGGTGTGTCCGAAATCCACCTTACCTTTTCTTGGTTGACCTGGTTTCCAATCAATTACCACTCCTGTATTAGGGTCTCGCAATACTCCATCAGGGTCCACTTGTTTATTATAAACATCCTTTTCAAATTTTTGTTTTACTTTTCCTGTAGGTCCTGGTCTCCCATTTGGTTTGCCATTTTTTATATATGGACCATTTTCCAAAGGAGGTAATTTAGGCTTATTTCCAACATTATCCGTACCCTTATCAATATTCTTTATATATTCTCCAAGTTCTTTGACATCCTTCTCAGTGACTTCAACTATTGGAGCCTTATCTTCTTTCTTAGAATTACTATTTGGTTTATTATTATTATTTGGAACATCATTTTTTTTGTTATTACTTGTATACGTTTTTTTACTATCTTCTATTATTTTCGTTGTTTTTTTAGAATATTTATATGTATCATATCCTGCATCAACTATTTTAAATGGCTTAGATGTAGGCAACATAGATAGTCCTGCTAGTATCCTTTCACCAGTTGTGGATTTAGGGTCAACAAGAGTAGCAATATCTTCAAACAACAAGGTGAATATAAAACGTTCTACTATAGTAGGTTTGCTTTGGGGTAATGTATAATGCCCTCCACCCACTACTGCTTGTAAATCTTCTAAGGTTGTTATCGGCTCTCCGGCATTCACTGAATTTCTATTTCCGTTTGATACGTACTGTCGGTCTTTTAAGTATTTCTCCAGTTCTGCTTCATCTATGATTTTTTTCCCAGTTTGTTTAGTTTGCCCAGTAATTAAGTCTTTACCCGTGCCCATTTCATATAAGGCTTTAATATTCCCAAAAATAGGAATACAATTTAACCCCATAGAAACTAGTTTAAGATTTTGGGTTTTTTCATACTTTTTGACTTGTTTGACAGCAGCTTTTGACGCCTTTCCTCCCTTTGTAGTAGCCCTTTTATCAGCTTTTTTCTGTGCAAGTACTGCTTTTTTTACAGCCTTTTTAAATATCTTGGACAATTTTCTCTTGGATAATTTATTTTTAAGCTTCCTGGCCTTTGTAAAAACCTTTCCTCTCTTCTTCTTAAGCTTTTTGAAGAGATTCTTTAATTTTAATTTATTTTTCGCCTTTTTGATTTTCTTTTTGAAGGCCTTTCCTATTGCTTTTTTAACATTCCTAACAGCGGGAATACAGCCAAGGAGGCTGCCTATCGCTCCAAAAAAACCTATACTCTTACTTTTCCCCTTCTTCGCCATTAAGCGCCACCCCCACCAACAGGGATACTGCCCATGACGTCTAGGGCAGATTCAAGGTCTGCTCCGTCTTCTGGTGCATTGGACATGGACACAGGTGCTTTGTTCGATCCTTCCATTGTCACAATCTGCCCTTGCATATCGGTGTTGCCGTCAAGAACGAGACTGCTGGAGCCACAGGTTAAATGCATGGATTCTGTAGCACTCATGGAAATGCTTTTCCCTGCAAAGGTGATTGTATCATTGGCTTTTAGTGTAAGCGGATGCTTACTATGTACTTCTACTCCACTTCCCTGATCAAGCTTTAGGAAAACAGCGCCTTCCTGTGCGGTAAACGTCATCGATTGTGGGTCTAGCTTGATGTCCTTGCCTTTTGGTGTGCCCCAGTAGGATATTCTCGGATCGGCTGTTTTTGGGTTGGAGTCGCCGCTCTTTCGTACACTGTGACGAACAACGGCTGCTTCCTCCCGATGCGTCGGGAATGTAAGGTGAACGCTATCGCCTTCCTCTGGTGGGCTGTAAAAGCCGCTATGTCCTTCTGCTGTATACGGCGTAGCAAGTGAGAACCAGGTGGCTTCTTCCTTTTTTTGTGCCTCATCAATGGATAGGTGTAAGCGGACTTGATCCTTCTTGACCTCTACTACCTTACCCTCAATTGCTATGCCTGACAGGGAAGGAATGTTTAGTCTTTCTCGATGAATGCCTGACTCAGACAGTAAATAATATTCATATGTAAGGACACCTTGTTGCATGCGTGCTATGAATTTGGCCACAACTAGCTTCTTGTTTTGGATCTGGACACGGTCACCGAGCGCTAATGTTTTTTTGGACTCGATTACATAGGATACTGTATCCCGCTCCTCTATTGGTCGCTCAATGTCATTTTGCAGCGTATGTAAATACTTGGAGCGATCCTTGGTGATTGTATAGCTAGTAGCCGACAGTTTTTCTAATCGACCTTCCGGCAGACCGAACCATAGCTTAGGTCTATCGGCATCTACTGCTGGTACGAGTACTGTTCGAAAATGAGAGGCCATGCGCTTTAGAAATTGCCAGTCAGTCTCTCTATATTGTAATATAAATTGCTTTAGAGGAGTAGATTTCGATGCAGTATCAATAACATCTGCACCTGGATAGTTAGCAAGTACTTGCTTGAGCATAGTATTATACGTCATCTTGTCATGCTGGAAAGAGCGAGCTTTGCGTTTACAATCCAAGGTAAATGTAGATGACACCGCTTCTAGCTCAATTTGGTACACGCCTCTCACCATACGAACTGCCACTTCGGATACTTGCCCTTTAAAAAGCGGCCGTACACGCTGTCCATTGCGCTTTTCATAGAGCTCTATTTGATCTGAACTGCTGGCAATCTGCATACAGCGATCTTTCTTCTCCTCCAGGATAAATCCCGTAATTGATAACCTTGCATGGTCATTCACTGTTTGGGTCAAGCTGAGATCATGCAACGTTTGAACCTCATAGGGGGATACGAGCTCAAGCTCTCCGTATCCAATAACTTCCTCATACGTGTTCACATGAATACCCTTCTTTCCTCATGGGATGATGGCTTATTCTTGACCATCATCTTCTACCTTTATCGTCCCGCAATATAGGCACATATTCGTAGATTGATTGGTAAGTGCGGGAAAACGCTCAATCAACTGATCAGACTTTCCGTTAATCCATGGCATCGTGACCACTGGAGTACAGGGCATCGGTTTCAAAACACCATTATTAGCCGCTGTTGCTGCTGCCACTGTAGGATTTGATAATGTTTGACATAAACCAAAGGGCTGGATGTTGACATTGGGTTTATAATCCATTGTGTTCATCTGTGCCTTGTTTTTTGTATAAACGCCATGGCTTACTGGCATTTTTAAAATGCTTGTTTGGTCGCCCTGTGAGCAAGATAATTGGGCACCAGCAACTACATAACTGCGCTGCTCATCGCCTTTTGTCTGCATTTCATCCGCCATTAGAAATCACCCTTTCTATAAGAAACGTCCATTCACATCGCTTCACTTTTGCATACTCAAAAACGAAATAATAGGTAATGCCGAAATTACAAACTAATTAATGATTTCGTCGACTTATCATTGCCTCCTTCAAACAACTCTGTATAAATAATGTTTTTCTTGCTACGCTAGTTACCTTGAATGAAGGAGCTCGTTCCATTTACCTTCCGTTTGCACTTTGCGTAATCGAATACCTCGAAACGAACGGCGCAATATACTTTCTGCGAGCTCAATATTGACAATGATATAATCCTCTTTTATCCCTTCAATTTGAAAGAAAGTGTATGGTGCGGCTAAAGTCTCATCAATAACGAGCTTTTTTAGCGTTCCATCTAGATGAAATTCGGTTTGTGCTGAAAGACAGGCCACTTTTGGAGGAATGGAAAGCCAATATAACGTCTGTTTTAATTTCGGCATATCTACGAGAACAACTGGTTTAAACGGTAGGCGTGGCTCATATTTTTCTACTAGCTGCTTTACTGGATCAGCTAAAAGAGCAATTGGCTTTTCGATAAAATCGATATAGTCATTTTCACTTTTATCTAATACAGGAAATTGACGATCTAGCTCCTCTAGCTCCTCCATTCTTTCCACTGTTAATAGTTCTTTTTTAATAATTTTTGATAGTCCAACTGGTTCTACAGCATTCGAGATACGCTCATCCTGAGATAGAATAAAATAGTTCATCTTGTTTCTCCTTTTTCACGACATCTATTTCCAAATGACACTCGCTATTTGGAATGGATCTAGCTTTAGATGCTCCCGTGCTTCCTTCGAGAACACAGCTTTTTCTAAATTAGCTCCTTCAAAATAAGCATTCTTGACGTTAGCCCCGATAAAGCAAGCACCTCGTAAATTAGCTAGCTCAAAATCAGCACCCTCTAAATTAGCACCAGTAAAGTTCACTGGGAGATAGCCTGGCATTTCCCACTTCTGTCGATTAGTTAGTCCGCTTGCTCCCTGAGTTTGTTGGAAGTTAGCACCTTGCAATTGACTATTGCTAAAATCAGCCTCATGAATCGTGCTGAAGCTTAAATCAACGTCCATTAGTTTACTATTCCTAAGATTGGCGCCAATGAGTAAGCAATTACGCATTTGGCTCTGTGCTAAATTCGTTTTCTGGAAAAAGGCATATCGAATATCTAAGTTTTCATAGTTGCCACCAGCTAGATTTAATTTGCTAAATACTTCATACGAATATTCATCCTCTAATTTTTGAGCCAGCCAAGCTTTGATTTCTTCAATATCCTTCGAGGAGAAGTCCTCACTATAGACAACTTCATTGACGTCCATAAATTCGCCTATACGAATTTCTACAGCATCATCCCGATCAAGTGCTAAATATTCTGGACATCTAATAATGACTGGTAATGCATATCTAGCAAGGCTAATAACATATTGATGAAAATGAGTCGCTTCCTTTAGCTTGATGTGCTCAATATCCGCTTGGGAAATAGCTCCCATGAACGTTTTGCTGTATACATATAATTCTTCAACGAATTGCTCTAAAAAGCTTAGAGCCCAGCTTGCATCATAGGTCGTTAAAATAGGTCGGACGTCAAAGAACCAATCCTCATCTGTCCCCTCTACTAGATAGTGATGGCGTCCTTCCAGTAGTTCTGTGCGCAGCATGGAAAACGTAATATGTCCAATTGGTCCTTTCTGTTGAAGGGATTGTTGCTGCTGTAGCTGCTGACAAATGATTTGGAAGGATTCCCTAAATTCTTCAGCAAGCTCATCCTTTGAGGATTGGAAAAAATCCTCTAATGCTAAGAGATGGGTCAACCGTCTTTTCTCTACTTCCGTTTCATAAAAATGCTGTAAAACTCCCTCTGCTTGCATCTGTGTCTCCTTCTTTCTAATTGGCCTTTACTTCTTTCCCGAAAATTTGCACACTGCCATCCATCGTTATTTTACTTTCTTTGCATTTTAATGAAATTTCCTCCTCTGCAGACAACAGAATTTTCTTGCTTGCATTGACTGAAATGTCTGCCTCGGAAATAAGCTTAATTTCCTTTTTACTAAAAATTTCAATACCGCTCGCTTCATTTAAACGGATAAAAATATCGTTATCCTGTGCTGTAATGACAATTTCTGTTGGGCTCATCTTAATTTCTTTGCCAAAGGCTGTTCTATAATATTTCGTCGAAGGATCATCTAGCTTATTAGTCGCGGTACTGTTTAAATTTTTTCGAATCGAGCTGCTAGCAATTCCCTCTTCTTCTCGATGCGAAGGGAAATACACATGAACAAAGTCGTTCATTTCAGGCATACAATACCAGCCACTATGCCCCTCAGCTGTGTAAGGTGTTGCATAAAGGAACCAATGCGCTTTACCTTTATCCTGTTTTTCATCAATAGTTAGATGGACTTTAATATGATCCTTGGCAACTTCCAACACTTTACCTTCAATAGAGACACCAGAAATTTCATCGTTGAATATTTCACTCTTGTTCATACCATTCTTCGTTGAAAGTGTATAACAATGCTTAAGTAAGCCATCCTTCATCGACGTAGAGGCCTCACAAACATAGAGTGTTTGCTCATGAAATGTTACGTAGTCTCCTATAGCAAGTACCTTATCGGTTTCTACTTCATAGTATAAAAAGTCATGCTCTCCCATACCTTGATTACCGTTATATGTATAGAGAAGATAATCTGCTAGTTTTTTTCTTGTCGTATAATGATAGTCTTCTAGCTTTCCTTTTGCATGACCAACAGGGACACCAAAATGGAACTTTGGCTTATCAAAAGTAGCAGCAGGAACTAGTCCAGTGTTATAGCGGGAGGCAAGACGTTTTAAAAATTCCCAATCGGTTTCTCGGTACTGTAGAGTAAACTTGCCTAATTTCCCTCCCTTAGTAGCCTCATCGATGACATCGAGACCAGGATAATAAGGACTCATGAGCTTGAATAGAGATGAATAGGTTAGCTCTTTATCTTGATAGGAGCGATTTTTCTTCTGAATATCAAGGAAGTAGGTGTTGGAGGCAGCTTCGACTTCCATGTAGTATATCCCTCTAACCGCATGTATCTTGACGCCTAATATAACCCCGTTAAATAAAGGGGTAGGTGCACCTAAATGATCGAGTTGATTCACTTCGATGGATGAATAAACCTCTGTCATTTCCACGTACTGATCTCGAACTTCCTCAGGTACAATGCCCGTGAAGTGTAAAGTTGTGTGCTCATTCATTTTCTTTGTGAGTGTTAGCTCTTGAATGCTCGCTAGCTTGAATGGCAATATTTGTATATTGTGATAGGCAGTTACTAATCCACTCATCGTAATACGCCTCCCCTTCCGTTAGAAGCGAATTGCATCGTTTCCATCATCGCTCTAGCGATAGGACGCCAAGTCTCAGTATCCTCCTCCGTACAATTGAACGTACCAATAAGTGCTTTCTCATCAATCGATACAAAGAACATTAAATTAAAAATCTCGCCATCAATAGCAGGTGTCATGACCTCAATAAAGCCAACTGTTTTGTCATCTATTTTGATCACATCTGTATCAAACCATTGTGCTGCAGGCTGAGCTTGCTCAAGAACGTCAATCATATTTTCCTGAAACTCAGCTACACCTTCATCAGGTAAGGAATGTGATGTCTTGTTGAAGGCTAAATTGATAGTAGATGATTCATCCGTATAAATAATATTTGGTCTTCGCTCTGACGGGTATTTTAATGAGGCTAACTCAGCTGGCATGATTGAAAAGAGCTTCGGCATTCGGAACGAAATTTTCCCATCCATCACACGCTGATCAATGACCGGCACTTCCTGCTCATCTATATTGACAAAATCCTGGTAAAGGTCAATTGCTTGTAGCTCAGACTGTTCCTCCTGTAAAGGCTCCTCAGGAGGATTCAAAGCAGCTTGCTTTTGAGCTAATTCATGTTGTTCTTGCTCTCGCATTTCATTTCTAAGAGCAATAATTTTTTCATCTAAAAATTTCAACCCATTCACCTTCCGTTTCTTGAACGTTTTTTATCAGCAGACCAGTAGCTAGTCAACAATCATGCGCTTAGGTCGCCCTTGACTGTGCCCTGTCATACGACCACCGCGTTTTGATTCTAATAAAATACGGTTCAAGTATTTATGAATTTGACTATTAGAAAATGTTTGGTAATCAAGCTCTAGCCGATTGCAAATATAGAAATCAATTGCTTCTCGTTGAACGCGCTCTTGATTTAAGCACTCTAAAGCAAAGGCTATATCATACGGATTCACTGGCCGATTTTTTAACAGCTCTCGTGCAAAATAGTGCAAAATGATTGGATGATATGTGCTTTTTTGAAAACCTGCATACTGGCAGTGAAGATAATTGACCGTATTGTATTCTGTCGCAAAATCAAGAAAATCAATATACTCTGAACGCAGTTTGGCACCCGATTTTAATTTAAAGCGCGCTAACTCTAGCTCATTATGTGCAAGCTCTAGCGAATCATCTAGCACAATCTCTGTCGTAAGGTTTCTAAAATCTAATTCATTCACTTCTTCAGCAAATCGTACTTTTAAAATCGTTTCACTTCCTGTTGCTTCATAAGGAAGCTCATAGCTACTATGCAACATATAGAGCTTTCCATTATGCTTGATAATGCCTTTTGTAATGATGAGGCCTGTATCTGCTACAATAATTCTGGCACCGGAAATAATGCCATTCGAATAATCTTGGAAATATAAATCTAAAAATTCTCTTGGGTAATCTCGTAAATTTTCTAGCATTTCTCGCTTTAAAATTCGGCCTTTTTGAAAATGTGGATATTGATTGGCAAACAAGCTGTCACCCACCTCTTTTCTTGTTTTTCACTGATCAATTATGCCTCGGCGTCATTGCCGTTGTCGCTTTGCTTTCGCGCAGAAAACATTTGTAGCTGACGCTTTGCTTTCGCTACAGAATACATTTACCGTTGTCACGCAGATAAACAATGCGTCCGGAATCGGCTTTGTGTTTACACAAAAAACGCCTTTCCAATTCCATGACATCCGCCGGAGGCTGCTTTACTTTAATCCATCAAAGAAATCTAGCTCAGACAAATCGGTCTCAAAGGCAAAGAATTCCTTGCTACCGATAAACAGCTGCTCGTCTTTCCTTGCTACAGGAACTACATGGAAACCCCAATGATCTTCGCCTGCAAAGACGAAGAACTTCACTTCTCCATTTGTGATGGAGTCCGTCTCGTCCTGCGGAATTTTATCTTGATAATGCATCGCGATATTCTCATAAAGAACAGGTACATAATCCTCCTGACGATTAAAGTACGTGTATTTATACGATGTGTGATTGTCGCTACCCGTTAGGAAAAACTCAACTTCTTTTACACCCCATGGGCGAGAAATCGTACCGTGAATTTGATTCAGTCTTTCTAAGCTACTAATCAGCAATTTTTCCTGACGATTATGTGTAAAGGCACTGACAGCATAAGGGACAACTGGCGCATGATTCGTCACTTCTGTTTCGATCATGCCGATTTTTTTGGCATTTAAATAACGAAGTGCTCCCCTTAAACAAGCAAGCTTTAATTCTGGAACTTTCCCAATGTTTTCAGCCTTTTGTCTAAATTCAATGCTGCGTCCTGGTACAAATTCCTTTAAAGCCTCGCGAAATGCGTCTATTTTACAGGATTGTCCCGTTAATTTAATGATGGAATAGTCACTCAGTATGCCACTCTCATAAAATTCCTCTAAAAACTCTCGCACGATATCATAAATATCCGCCTTTATGAGATGATTGATTTCTTTAATGTTGAAAAAGACATTTGGGAAGTCATAAACTTCTTTAAATTGATTGTTTTCTACTAACGACAGGCACCAGCGATCTACTGCTGTGACATTTAAATCACTATCGTGCTGCATATCACTATCCGCATAAAAACGACTTCTTAATATACCTGTTTTACGGAAAAATTCCTTCTTCATCTCTTCTGCCATTTCCCATAAGAAATAGTAATTATTGCGGACACGTAGGTATTCATCACGTGTGCGATTTTCATATTCCTTAAAACGTGTAGGGATAATATTTTCGGCATCTACAAAGGCTTTTTCGAATTGCTCGTACACTGCTTCCACACCATGGTCGTCTACATATCGATAAATATCCTTACCTGGAATATCGATTAATGCATCGATATCATAATCATTTTTTCCTCGACTATAATAATTCGCAAAGACGATTTTCATAAATTGGAAAATACGATAGGTAATATTGTTGCCTCCAAAATTCGTATCTCCATTTTCATAGGTAGTATGAATATCAATTTTGTAAGAAATATGTCCGTCCTCTATGCGAAACTTACAGGAAGAAAGGTCTGTTGTTCCGCCACCACAATCGATCACGAGTGCTTTATATTCCTTGCCATCGAGAAAACTATTATTCTCTATTTGATTGGCAATCGTATTATAAAGAACAGACATTCCTTCATCGAGGGCATGCTCAATTTCAATTTGATATTCAGGCAAAATCGCACGAAACATATCTAAAAATTGTGTTTTCAGCTTAACAGGACTGGAGATATGTAAATGCTTGAAGCGACATTTAAATTGATGCTCCGCCATTCGGATAATATAAAGCATAAACTCTCTTATAATTTGGCTCCGTGGAACAAGTGCCGTATTCCCGGTAGCATCCATCACCTCTTCCAGCTTGGCATAATTACTTACCCAGCGTTTAATACCTTGGAATTTCGTAGCCAATGATGTATAGCTATTTTTTTTCATCATTTTTAACGCTTCATAACCATAGTGATAGCCTACTTGATCTGCATTGGAGCAATCTGCAACAGTCATGACTGTCGGCACTACTTCAATCCATTCATTTTGATGAAGTGGATCTGGAAATTGTACAAAATTAATGCTATTTAGCTGAATTCTATTATTTAATAAATCATGACTACAAGGAGAGGACACATAATCACTCTCTAAATAGACACCAGCCGTTGTATTTGTTGTTCCAAAATCAATGGCAAGAATAGCATTGGTTGTTTCCAGCTGTTTTATTTCTAAATCTGGTATTGGCACCTTATAGTAATGAAGATTTGTTGGCGGAAGTGGGGTTTCCTGATAGTAAGTCTTAAAGATATACTCGGAATCTTGCTTTCTTAAAAAAATAAAGCTGTAGTTTTTATTATTTGTCTTCCGAATACCGATTGCTTGATCAGCTGCGAAATAATATTGATTTGGGACTTCGTCGTCTTTAAGGATATGAAGAATGCCGCAAAGATCTAGCTGCTCATTGACTAGTAGTACATTGGATTCAACAAGAAAACCGCCTGTTTCTACGAAATACTGATCGGGTTTATCGATCTTCATCCCACTATATAAGCTCATTTTGGCAGGAATTTTAATGTCACCATTGTCAGACATCGGTGTTTTTAAATACTCTTGCATGGCCGCTTCTACTCGTTCAAAGCCACCATCCTTTTTTTCTCTAATAAGAGGGTTTTCTTCAGAGCCACGATATCTTAAAATCTTGTCGATTAACTCATCTCTTGTCAGTGTATTAATAAGCCCAGTCACAAGCTTTTCCTTATAGCAAATATTTCTAAGCTGGAAGGTTGTCATTTCCATTAATTCTACTCGTGTATAGGTCATATATTTCTTTTCTGTATTACGCTTATTGGCATACAGCTTATATGAATAGTTAGTTGTCATTGGAATACCTCCTCTGCCCTATTTAGTAAAGAGCTATTCGATCTAGCTTCATTGTTTCCTCTGCATCAATAATGCCGAAGTGATATTGCCAATAAACCTCCATATGAAAGCCTATTGGCAGGAAAATTTCTTGAACAATCCGTACCTTTTGCTCATTCTGTTCTGTCTGCTTTTGATGGATGTATAAAAGCAGCTCATCCTGCTCCTCCGATTTCACATAAATCATGCAATTTTTAAAGAGCCTTTTCAGCGTATCCTTTAATAAGTAAATTTCTTCACCTGTCTGATAAAGCCTTAGCATATTTAGTGCTACTATTTCTTGCTCCTTTTTCGTAAAGGCATGCATATTGTCGCGTACCAATTTTCCAAATACATTGGCTTCGATTTCTCTTAAAATAAAACGAATATAGAACTCTCTTTTATTCATGCCTTGCATACGATCAATTTCAGCTAAAAAATGCAATACGGTATCTAAAAGATACTTTCTAAACTCTAAATCTGAAAAATTATCTGGATGGAAGAGACCATTAAAAATTCCGTAATAACGATAATACGGATTTACTTCAACATGCTGTTCAACATACTGTGCATTTAATAGTTGTGGACTAAGTTCCATATAAGGTGAATAGGCTTCGGCAAGATGAAAATATATATCCTTGTTAGAAAGGCCTTCATCCTCAGCTTTAATAAGCAAATCCCAAATATAGTTCATAGCCAAACACCTACACATTCATATTCGAAGAAATGTCGTTGCACTTCTGATACGAGGAAGCTTAAAATATCGTTTGCAATAAAGTTTCTCTCCTCATTCGCCTTAAACTTTAGTAGCATCGTTTTTTTATGATTATTTTCTCCTATCATTTCCGTTAAGAAAGTGTTCGCAGAATGAGTAAAGCTTGTTCCAGAATAGGCGTCCACTATTTCGATATCTACAAGCTCAAAGCTGTTAGCAGCCTCGAAGGAATTAATCATACGCGTAATTTCGCCCTTCGTTTTAACAGTAGCCGTATACTTGTTAGCAAATTTGTGTATAAAATGCTCAATTCTTCTATTTGATACAAGCTCGTAATGTAATTTACCGATTTTCTCATCTGCCATTTTTGCAATTTTTATTAACTGCCAAACCCCCGACTTATCGCGGGGTGAGACTATTGTTAATTCATTGTCTGAACGTTTAACGTAACGAACATTATCCTCATCGGCCTCTACAAGATAGCCATGCTCGTTGCCGATTTTACGTATGGAAAGGACATGCTCATAATTCACCTTATCGATTGCAGGGATGGGAAAACCGACATTTTTGACCTCATGACGTTCAATATTCCATAGTGGAACCATATTTAAGCGTTTTTTGTCCTCATACTCTTCTAAATCAACGATTATTTCAGTAATTTCAGCATCCTCATTTAAAGGTGGGCAATCTTCTAAATTGACATTAAAAAATTTATAAATGAATGGATGATTAATCGTTTTCCATGGTAGGCCATTTATTTGGAAAAGCGGATATAGCTTGTTCATCTCTTGTAAATAGTCCTTATTTTGGGTAAGGCTGACCTTTATCTCTACTTGTCCTTCTGTCGTTACTAGCTTTCCACTAAAAAGTCGCTGCTCAGCAAGTAACTGTTGAATTTGCATGGAATCACATTCTAGAAATAATGTGAACAGTTCTGCAGATTCCTTGTTTTTAAACGCTTCAAGTATTTTTTTTATATTGATGGATTTACTTTCTAAATCAGCTGGCCGCATCGGGAATAAGCATTCATGAATAGGGTCAACATCCTCCTTAGAACTTAGCGTCACATAAATATCAAACCTATCCTCAACATCATCCATTTCGTTGAATATGCGCTCCTCGAGCCTGTTGTTCATGTCATCCTGATAATCGATTAAATTTACAAAAACGCCACTGACAATATCCTTTAGCAGTTGACGTTGCTCTAAATCCTCTATTTTGCGTAACCGTTCAATCATGAGCTCTTTCATCAATTTATTTTCCCTCTTTCATCACTTCAGCATTAGATGGCTCACTGGCAGCTGTTCCTTCATTCGTAGGTGGCGCTGCATTATCAGCAGTTTGCGGTTGAGGAGGAGGATTCAATTTATCATTGGCATTCATAACCTTTCGCTCAAGACCTAAAACCTTCGACAGCAGCTCTGTCTCCTGATAAATTTCCTGTGCAAGTGTATAATATTCAATCGCTTTCCCAAACTCTTGGCGTGCATAGCTCTGATCTCCGCTTTTTTCTAAGCCTTCTGCCTTTAATTCCTTTTGGGCCTTTTTCAATTCAGCAATTTTAGCCTCTGTATCTTCTATTTTTGTCTTTATTTCAGGTTCGCCCGTATAGGCAATTGTCAAGGCTTTTTTTCTTGCCTTTTGATACGTTTCAAGAGCCCCATTGTAGTCCTCTGCATCAAATCGGAAATCTCCATCTTTCACAGCTTCAGCAATTTGTACAATAGTATCCATATTGGCGATTCTTTGTTCAACTACTCCTTTCCCAAAGTCTTTAATAAGCTTTCCTTCTTTTTTAGCCTTTTCATATTGCTCAAGCGCATCGTTAAATTTACCTTCTTCCGCTGCTTTATCTCCATTGATAATCAAATCGGTAACTCTTAATTTTTTAGCTAGTAAATTTCTATGTATTGGATCCTTCAATTTTTTGGCCGCATTTCTGCCCTCACTATATTCCAACAGTGCCTTATCATAAGTTCCATCTTGAAAATACTGGTTTCCGCTCTTTTCATGATCTTTCATCTCTACGGTTAATTCAGCCATTTTTTTAGCTTGCTTCACCTGATAAAAAATGGTGCCTCCACCTACGACTAAAGCTAGCACTAATGCAGCTGCAATCATTTTGATGTATTTCATTTTTTTCTTATTTGTTTCCTGATAAACCTTGTTCGCAAATATAGCTGCGATTGTGTAATTATTGACAACTTTCTTTTGCCTACTTAACAGTATCTCTTCTAATAAATCAATGTATTGTTCAGGCTCTTTTGCTTCTTCCAACGCATCTGCCATTTCAATTTCATTGACATCTTCCCAAAAGCCAGTTGTACAAAGCACTAGTACATCGTCATCCATTAATTTCATTTTCTTAGAAACAAAAGGCTGAAAATCTTTTGGTTTACCAAGATAATTTAATAAATTGGTTCTTTCCTCATGCTGGCTAATATCGAGCGAACGATTCCTATTATTCACGATCTCTTGCGCTAAGCTTTGATCCGTGCTTTTATACGATAAAGTACCATTCCGGAAATGATACAGTCTCGAATTTCCGGCAACTGCCACAATCATCTTGGAGTAATCTGAGACGACCATGACAATACTAGCCTTCAATCTTACCCTTAAGCTTTGAGCTTGAAGTATGTCTTGCGCATTTTTCAAATATTTTTTAATGCTTCTTCTAGACATGGATGGCTTTTCCATAAATTTTTCTAAAATTGCCTTCACAGCAAGCTCTGCACTACTTATTTCCTGATCAGAATCTAACCCTTTTATAGCTACCCAGCAGGCTACATCGTCCAGCTCTGTATAGGCAAAGTAATCTTTATTTTGCAAAAATGAGCCCGCTTCGGATAAAAAGCTTGTTTTAAAGTTGCTATTTTCCTTTCTCATGATTACTCCTCCTTATTTACTGACTCATTTAAAGACGACAAGTAAAATGATTACCATGTTTTTTCTAGAATAACGATGGTTGCATTATCTTGATTTTTTAAGCGTTTTTGTTCAACGGCTTTAATAATGTCTTGAGCAATATCATAGGGAGTCGCTTGCTGAGAAAGAATTTTCTCCATTTCAACCTCTGTTAAAGTATCATAGACTCCATCACTAAATAGACATACCTTGTCCCCTCTATTTAGCTGAATCGGACTATTCCCTATATCCATATTTTTAAAGCCTTCATACCCTAAATAATTGATAAGTCTCTTTTTCAAAGGATTTTCCTGCACCTCAAGCTGAGATATTTCACCAGATATATATCGCTCAGTTAACACTGATTCAAAAATATGCTTTTGATTGATTGCCTTAAATTCTCCATTTCGAAAAATGGTTATGACACTATCTCCAACGGCTCCCCAGTGAAGAAATCCGTTATCATCAATAACGGCTGCCACTAATGTAGTACCACCATTCGAGCCATTTAAATTTTCGACAATCATATGATTACTTGCAAAAGCAGCCTCCTTAAAAAATTTTTCTAGCGTATTTAGACCGCTAAGCTTTTTGAATTCTTCTATAAATGTATTGACGGCAACTGTGCTTGCCATCCTACCGTTGGCTAAACCACTGATACCATCTGCTAGGACAGCAATTGTCCCATCATTCGTTTCAGCTGTAGAGAAATAATCATCTTGCTCATCACGTCTGCCAATTGTTTGTCCATTTCCGATTTCTATTTTATTTTTTTCATTTTGTTGCGCAAGCATGTTTCGGATGATTAATAAGGCAACGAGTACAACGATAAAAATAAGCGAAATTATGTAAGGCAGTAGTTTCGGATCCATTTGTCATCATTCCTCACTGTTGTTGTTTTCCCATTCAAAATGAACACCACATAAGGGAATAAAAAGAAACATACTTCTGCCTAACTGAATAACATCATACGCAGCGAGTTCTGTTGGCGTATAAACCGCTTCATTATTAAGATAAGCTAAGCCTGATGCATCTCCTGGAAGTAGATAAAAGTTTCTTTTTTTAGGATCATAAACAATGACTGCATGGTTACGCTGAGAGATTGAATTATCTCCAACAATGCGAATGTGCATATCCTCTGCTCTACCAATAAAGTTTTTTTCCGATAAAATCCGATAGTCTCGACCCATTTGAGGCCCTTCAATACAAACTAACCATCCCGTTACCGGATCAATGCCATCCATTTCTCCGAGATATGGCATAGTTTTATCATCTACCTCAGCTACAGCTACTTGTTGGCCGCTTGGTCTTTGCTCCTGTTCCACCATTACATTGCAATATGGACAAACATTTCTATGTCTTCTTGAACTAAACATGTGACCATTCGTACATCTAATCAAACTCATTTTCGCTATCCCCCGTCTATGTTACGAATTTACTTGTCTCTATTTCACTAAAATTCGCGTATTTGCTATGTATATCATGTCTCCATTACCGATTGGGTAAGGGCTTTCGTGTTGTATTCTATTTTTAACGCGCTTATGAGCTTTTTTTATCCCAACACCATTTACTGAATCAATATCCTCTATGTACCATACGCCAGAAACATTGTTTAATACGGCATGTTCATAGTTGATAAGCGATTCATATTCTGTACCGCTTAAATTGATATCTGCCTTATTGTCAGCTGAACTTTTCCCAATAAGTAATGATGTTTGGTCATCTATCTCCCATTCATCTATTTCAGCTCCTCGATCATTGAGGAGAACTAATTTTCGAATTTTCTTGTTTGTCACACCGTCATTTTTATCTCTTGCTTCATACTTAACAGAGCCATAAACAATTGCTAGTATGACCAACATAAGTCCAATAATTGTTTTCAACATAAAATCCTGATTCATGACAAATACGTAAAGAATGAAAAAGAAGGCGATTATGACAATAATGATATCCATAACTTTTATAATCATTTGTTTCTTTGCTTTTTCAGTGTATGCATCCATTGAATTTTGACCATACATGGTATCACACTCCTTCATACTAGCTATGGCTTCGTTTTACTTGTTAAAAAAACGTTCAAATAAATCAGTTGTATCTAGTGGATTCTTCTTTGCATTCTTATTAAGAGTTGCTCCCGTTTCCTTTGTTTTAGGATTAAAACCAAAAAAATGCTCAAAATTCTTTTCAATATTGTTCATATTAAAATCTGGCTTTTTTTCAGTAGACTGTTGGCGTGTAGACTGTTTTTCATACGTCTGTCCATTACGCCAACTTTGACTAGCGCCATCTAGTTGAGCATCGTATGCTTCTCTTGAAGCCTGATCCTTTAGTACTTTGTATGCCTCTGTCACTGCTAAAAAAATCTTTTCAGATTCTTTGTTTCCACCGCTCACGTCTGGATGATGTTTTTTTGATAGTTTTCGATAAGCGAGTTTTATTTGTTCGGGTGTAGCACCTCTACTGACACCTAAAGTTTCATAATGCGTTTTCATGTTTTTCATCCCCAGTATTAGGATTATTCAAAATTATCTAAGGAACTATGAAAGTCCCTTAGATAATGTGGAGTAGCTATCAAGCTGCAATCTTAGACAGCGTAGCCGCCTTCGATTTTTGCCAAGTCTGTTTTGTCTTTCTTTTGTTTAATGAATAAGTAAAATTCACCAATACCTTCTGTGTCACCATACTTTTCTGAATAGTCAACAACGAATGCATTTGGGAAATTAATTTTTCTTACTACTTGATCAGCAGAAATAACTTCTAACGTTACTTTACGGTAACAGTCAGCTTTTTCAGCTGGTACTAATGACCATAATCCTAATTTCATCGTGTCATCAGAATTGTCACCATCTGTTGCAGTAAGAATTTTACCTTTTATTTTTAAAGTTGCTCCTACATCTGTTGAACGTGCGTTAGAATCATTTGGCGTATCTGTTTCATACTCAACAGTCATAATGCTATCTAACCCTAATTCAATTGCTTCTGATCCTTCTACTTTTAATACAAAACCCATTCTCAGTACCTCCTAAAATTTGTTTGAATCGTCTCAAAAAATCGTTTTAGGTGAAGTGTCTAACTAGTTGTATACATTCCTCCATGCCTAATGCAAAATACTTGAAGCATAGAGAAATATGTAATGTTTTCACCTTACAATTAATGGAGGATTCTATTTATGTTAAAAGATTTATGAAAAAATCTTAAACATACGACTTAAAAAATGTTTTAGTGTATGTGTAAACTTGTTAGGCCTTAACAGCACTACTTGCCTTTGTAATCATGACTTCAAGATTCTTCACATTACCGTTAAACACTAAGTCAATCTGACATGTGCTTGTTTTTTCATCGATAATGTAGCCGATATCATCTCCATCGTGAATAATGGAGTTTACATAGCCTTTATCTTGAATCCATTTGCTTTTTTGGCTACTTGGATTATTACTAAAGAATCGAACGATATTTTCGTGCTTAAAGTCGCCTGATTGGAATCGTAAAATTCTCTCAATATACGTACTCACTTGTGTTTTGTAGATTGAATCAAATCCATCTTCTTCCATCGCTAGACTTCTAGCTTTATACACAGTAATACGTTTAATATCTTTATCTTGCAGCTGCGCATTTTCCGAAGAGAATACAAAGCCAAAGCTTCTGCTGTTAATAGCATCTTTAATGTTATTAGTAAATCCTGAGATTTCTTTTGCCATTGTTGTAACGGCTTTAAGTGAGTTATCACCCGCTTCGATATCGAAGCGTACACCAGGATAATTTCTTTGAACATTTCTGAATGAGTCTTTCAAATATTCTGGACATTGATAAGCGGAAACGATACCTGCTGCTACATAGCTAGCACCAACATAGACGCCCTCTATCCAAAGCTTTAAAATATCCTCTTTCTCTTTAGATAATCGTGCTCCATTTTCTGTTGTCTGCATTCTTGTATCAATGATTACACCTGATTTATCTTTAGGAATAATCGTGAAGTTCGGTAAACATGGTATCGCAAACTCACTATAATCTTTTCGAACAAGCACTGAGCATTTATCGATTAGGCGATCAATACCTGCAGTAGCAATTCCACTGAATGTCGTTTCTTCCTCCGCCATGAAGTTGAAGAAAATCTGTATTTTATAATCTTTCACTGTATCAAGAAGGATGGATAACGATTCCATTGTATTGCCATCTTGCTTGGCAACCTTATCGTTCCCTTTAAATCTAGCTCTACTTACTTTCATTTTTCCGGAAGCTTCTAGTTCTAGTGCAGGGACAATTCCGTACCATACTGTATCTGTAAAGTCATTTTTGGAGTTAACCGTGTTTAAATACGTGCGTAAACGTGGTACGTTATTACTTTTAACGAGCATATCTAACTTTGTGTTCGTTACAAGTAACGAGGGCTGCATACCTTTGTTTTTCGTTGCATACTGATCAAAGTACATTTTTACGCCCAATAGCTTTTCCACTAATGGCTTCACTGTTTTTACAAATTCATCCTTAGCATCCTTATAGAATTCTAAGTATGTATTGTAATTTTGTACTTCTGTCTCTACATCAAATTCTGCCTTCACAGCTGGCAAAGGAGAGAAAGTTCTTACGACTAAATCTTTAACATAGGAGGATGGTGATTCTGTAATCGCCTCATAATCCTCTTCAAAAACTGTGCTCAAACCATAGTTACTATTTTCTTCAATAACCATTAGTTCTGAGCTATTATTTTGAGGTGCCTCAATGATTTTTAATTCACCATTATCACCGATAGATAGTGTCCCAATTTGTAATTTTTCAGATTCATCTTCATCTTGATTAACACCTAACAACAGCCTTGTTTTAATATCTTCAATTGCTAAAGGAAGCATCGCCATGACATTGTTGTAATTTCGACTCGCCACTTCAAACATCAAGTTTAGCTTGTCCCCTGTATCCAATTTTTTTGGATCGTCTTCATCTAATTTGTCATATTCACCATATAGGTAATGGATTTCTTTTCGGACTTGTCGAATATCGTCCATAACCTTTTTAGGAGAGATCATATCGAGCAAATTTTCAAACTTAAAATCAACGTTCGCAATGCCCTGACTTCTTTTCGTATCGATAAGTGTAAATAGCATTTTTAAAAAATCATTATTTTGGTCAATGGCTATTTCAGAAATACAGTCATCTTGAATTCCTTCAGGTTTTTTTAATGCATACATAACCTTTTGGTTCGCAGCATTGTAGAATGAGTAAACCGTTGGAGAAAACTTGTCTAAAAATTCATCGAAGCTTTTGACAAGAAGGTATTCATTCATTTCTTTGATTTTTTCATCACTTAGGCTGTCAATCCCTTTTACATCTCCAACAAGCGTAATTAAATCCATTTTTTCAGGATTAATTTCCTCAAAGAGCATGGTTCTGTTTGTTTGACTAATAATCTCCATTCAGTCGGCCGTATGATTATACAGCCATCCCTCCTTTTTGTAACGAATTTCGAGTAAGCATAATCATCAGTAAGCATCAAATAAAAATTAACTTTTTAGTCACAAAATGGTAACTAAAGATAAAGAATTTACAGTTAGTAAAACTAGAATTGTATTCTTACCTCCGACTTCTACATCACTGATGACATTATGTATCACAAAGTAACTATACAATATCTAATTTTATTGTCAATATTTACATTTGAATATTATGTAAAATAAATGTATTTAATTGGGTGTATGGTAAAAAATAAGCATTGAGAAATTTATGATATTTTAACGAAGACAGTGTATGTATTCGTTTTTTTTTACTAAAAAACAGCTTATAGCGTATTTTTTATACTCCATAAACTGCTTCGTAAGCACCTACCTTTAACTGTAAAATGATAACATAGAATCAAATCACCCAAATCATTGGTCAATTTGAATTATTTTCCTTAAAATGGTTCATTATCCTATTGACAATATCTTCAATAGTAATGACTAACTTCATATATTTTAATGAAGAACATCGCTTCCTCGCTTGCACGGCCAGCCCCCACATTATAGTTTGAGATAAAAGAGTACTCACCTTATTATTGTATTTTCTTACATTCTTAATATTATCCTCTATCAACCGCTGCGATATATTAGGTGGAATAACATTTGTCAGAGAATAGTAAAATGTTGCTGCTAAACTATAAATATCTGTATATACACCTTGCTCAGATATAGTCGAATATTGCTCAAGAGGAGAAAATCCTGAACTAGTAAATATTTGATAATTGTCGCCTGTTTTATAAAAAGTCGCTGAACCAAAATCTAGTAAATATGGATTACCTTCAGAATCGATCAAAATATTATTTGGTTTAATGTCACGATGGAGTATCCCTTTTTTATGTAAATAGCTTAAAGCATCAATAAGAGGGAGAAAAATATTAGTGTATAAATGAACTCTATCATTAATGGGATAATCCTTTAAATATTGATCCAATAACATTCCTTCATAATATTCCATAATGATATAAATCGATTCATTTTCTTCAAAGTGGTCAATATATTTGACCAAATTACGATGATTTATTTGCTGCATAATTAACGCTTCATTTAGAAAAATAGCTTTTAAACTCCCGAATTTCTCCTTTGTTGAAGGCAAACGATTAACGACTGTTTTATTATCCAAATCCCGTAAAGCAATGTCATTCGGGAAGAACTCCTTAATAATTACCTGATTCCCTTCATAAGTATTTTCTGCACTATAAACAAAGGACAATTTACTACTAGCAATAACTTCTTTTATTTTATATGTATCGTTCAAAACGCTATTTGCCGGTAAGCCCAATTCAACTTCAGTCGCTTGCATTTTCGTTCAATCATCCCTTTCAACATTTGAATTATGAACAATTTATTACATTTTTAATACGAAATATATTGTTTTAGCCTTATCATCATAACGTGTGGTTGATTTCTGTTCCGACTAGGGGCTTCCGATATACCACTTCGCTTCACTGCAAGGTCTCGGACCAACAGATGTTTTTTGCACGAAAGCGTAGTGCTAACGTAGCGACCCGCAAAGGTTTTATCCGCGCTATAGCGACGCGGCAGTGGCTACAGGGTTTTTCTGCGCGATTGCGACGCGGCTGTGGCTACAGGGTTTTCTGTGCGATTGCGACGCGGCTGTGGCTACAGGGTTTTTCTGCGCGATTGCGACGCAGCAGCGCAACAGCACGAAGTTGGTCACGAAGGCATCCACAACGTTTGATGACAATCCGTTATTTTAACTAAAATACAAATTAATGTAAGTATATCAATATACACCCTTTTATTAAATAGTTATCTTTTAGTAGATTTACATCGAATAGTGGGGGTAGGCACAATGTGAAGCCGTTGCGTTCTTTTTTCCTGCCACTTTGCTGGTTCTATCCATCTTTTTGATGGTTCTATCCGTTGCTCTCGATTTTCTTTCCGTCGCTTGGACCATTCTTTCCGTCTCTTCGGCCCTTCTTTCCGTCACTCTAATTTCTTTCCGTCGTCTTGGCCCTTCTTTCCGTCGCTCTAACTTCTTTCCGTCACATTGGCTCTTCTTTCCGTCACATTGGCTCTTCTTTCCGTCACTCTCGATTTTCTTTCCGTCGCTTGGATCATTCTTTCCGTCTCTTCGGCTCTTCTTTCCGTTGCTCTAATTTCTTTCCGTCGCTTTGGCCCTTCTTTCCGTCGCTCTCGACTTTCTTTCCGTCGCTTGGACCATTCTTTCCGTCACTCTAATTTCTTTCCGTCGCTTTGGCCTTTCTTTCCGTCACTCTAATTTCTTTCCGTCGCTTTGGCCTTTCTTTCCGTCTCTTCGGCTCTTCTTTCCGTCGCTCTCGACTTTCTTTCCCTCTCTTCGGCACTTCTTTCCATCGCTCTGTCTCCTACCCGTCACTTTACTATCAAAAAAAGAATAGAAAAAACGTCCAACAAGTACTTAAATACTCATTGGACGCCTTATGGCAGTTAATTATGCTTTTTGGTAGCGAAGCACAGGTGTACGAGCAGCGCGTGTTTCGTCTAAGCGAGACACGACTGTTGTATGTGGTGCTTCTTGTACGATCGATGGATTTTCTTCTGTTTCTTTTGCAATTTGGATCATTATATCGCAGAATGCATCTAATGTTTCTTTTGATTCTGTTTCTGTTGGCTCGATCATTAACGCCTCTTCCACATTTAACGGGAAGTAAGTTGTTGGCGGATGGTAGCCAAAGTCTAACAGACGTTTTGCGATATCTAAAGTACGAACGCCAAGTTTCTTTTGACGACGACCTGATAATACAAATTCATGTTTACAATGACGGTTATATGGTAGATCGTAGAATGGCTCTAAGCGACGCATCATGTAGTTTGCGTTTAGTACAGCGTATTCTGTTACAGCTTTTAAGCCATCTGGACCCATTGTACGGATATAAGTGTATGCGCGTACGTTGATACCAAAGTTACCGTAGTAAGGTTTAACACGACCGATTGATTGTGGACGGTCGTAATCGAAGTGATATGTTCCTTCCGCTGTTCTTACTAAAACTGGTTTTGGAAGGAATGGAATTAAATCTGCTTTTACACCTACTGGACCTGAACCTGGGCCACCGCCACCGTGAGGACCTGTAAATGTTTTGTGTAAATTTAAGTGTACGCAGTCGAAGCCCATATCACCAGGACGTGCTTTACTCATAACTGCGTTTAAGTTTGCACCGTCATAGTATACTTTACCGCCAACAGAGTGGATCAGTTCTGCCATTTCGATAATGTTTTCTTCAAATAGACCAAGTGTATTTGGATTTGTTAGCATTAATGCAGCTGTATCAGAACCAACTACTTTGCGTAAATCTTCAATATCTACTAAACCATTTTCATCTGATTTAACAGTGATAGTTTCAAAGCCTGCAACAGTTGCCGATGCTGGATTTGTACCGTGAGCAGAGTCAGGAACGATAACTTTATTACGATGACCTTCATCGTTTGCTTCATGGAAGGCACGGATCATCATTAATGCTGTCCATTCACCATGTGCACCCGCCGCTGGTTGTAATGTCACTTCATCCATACCTGTAATTTCAACTAATGAGGTTTGTAGATCGTAAAGAAGCTCCATCGCACCTTGAACTGTTGACTCATCCTGTAATGGGTGAACATTTGCAAAACCAGAAATTCGGGCAACTGCCTCGTTAATTTTAGGATTATATTTCATCGTACAAGAACCAAGAGGGTAGAAGCCAGAGTCCACACCGTGGTTTCGACGAGAAAGTGCTGTATAGTGACGCATAATATCAAGCTCAGATACTTCTGGTAATTCCGCTGCTTCTGCGCGTACTAAGTTTGCTGGCAGTAAATCTGCGAGATCAGCCTCTGGTACATCAAGTGCTTCTAAGCTGTAACCTACGCGACCTTCTTTGGAAATTTCAAAAATGAGTGATTGATTTTCGTTATGCATTAAGAGCCCCCATTTCCGCAACAAGTGCATCAATTTCTTCTTTCGTGCGTAATTCTGTTATAGCGATTAGCACGTGATTTTTAAGAGAGTCATATGTTTGACCTAAAGGATAACCACCGATGATACCTTTTTCAATTAAGCCTTTATTAATTTCTTTCACACATTTATTTGTCTTTACAACGATTTCGTTAAAGTGTGCACCTTGGAATGCTACTGTGAAGCCTGCAGCTTCAAAGGCATTTTTAGCATAGCGAGTTTTCGCAATATTTTGCATAGCCATTTCACGAACACCTTGCTTGCCAAGAGCAGTCATTGCTACAGAAGCGGCAAGTGCAAGAAGCGCTTGGTTCGAACAAATATTAGATGTTGCTTTATCACGACGAATATGTTGTTCACGTGCTTGTAATGTTAAAACATAACCACGACGTCCTTCACCGTCTACTGTTTCACCAACAAGACGACCTGGAACTTTACGCATTAGCTTCGTTGTTACTGCAAAGAAACCACAGTGTGGACCACCGAATGCTTCAGAAATACCGAAGACCTGTGCGTCCCCTACACAAATATCAGCCCCTAGTTTACCAGGTGGTGTTAAAATTCCTAGTGCAAGTGGGTTTGAAGATACAACAAATAAACTTTTTGCCTCATGTGCAATATCGCCAATTACTTGTAAGTCCTCTATTTGACCAAAGAAGTTTGGATATTGTGCAATAACAGCTGCCGTATTGTCATCCATTAATTCCTTTAAAGCTTCTACATCTGTCACACCATCTTTTTGTGGAACAGTAACAATTTCAATAGATTGACCGTATGCATATGTAGCAACGACATCACGATACTCAGGGTGAACCGTTTCCGATACTAAAATTTTCTTACGGCGTGTATGTCCAGCTGCAAGCATACCTGCTTCCGCTAATGCTGTTCCTCCATCGTACATAGAAGAGTTTGCAAGATCCATACCTGTAAGCTCTGCAATCATCGTTTGGAATTCGAAAATTGCTTGTAATTCCCCTTGTGAAATTTCAGGTTGATATGGAGTATACGCTGTGTAAAACTCTGAACGAGAAATAACATGATCCACGATAACCGGTTTGTAGTGGTTGTATACGCCAGCACCTAAAAACGATACGTTAGCATTTGTATCTTTATTTTTCGCAGCCATTGCCGTTAATTCTTTTAATAAAGCTGATTCAGATTTCGCTTCTTTAATATCATATAGGCCTTTAAAACGTACTTTTTCTGGAATATCCCCAAATAACTCATCAACTGAGGATACACCGATTACGTCTAACATTTCTTGTTTATCTTGCTCCGTCATTGGTAAATAACGATGTTTCATAAATGTAGGTCCCTCTTTTCAACTTTTATTTTGAACGCTTGTAAAACGGTGTTTCAACTGTTACTACTTTTAAGTGCTTACCACGAATTTCGATTTCCAATTCAGTTCCGATAGTTGCGAATTGGCTGTCAATTAATGCGTGACCAACATTACGTTTAGAGGAAGGAAGCTGTGTACCTGTTGTCACTTCACCGATTTCCTGACCATCCTTAAACACTTTGTAGCCATGACGAGGAATTCCTTTATCAATCATTTCAATGCCAACAATTTTACGTGACAGCCCATTTTCTTTTTGTGCCGCTAATGCATCATGACCATTAAAGCCCTCTTTATTTAACTTCACAGCAAAACCAATACCAGCCTCAAGAGGTGAAATTGTTGCTGATAGCTCTTGACCGTATAATGGAAGACCTGCTTCGAAACGAAGTGTATCACGGCATCCTAGACCTGCTGGGATAACGCCTTTGTCTTTTCCAGCCTCTAAAATTTCGTTCCATAAAGCTTTAATATCTTCTGGAGAGCCGTATAATTCAAAACCATCTTCCCCCGTGTAACCACTACGGGATACTAATGCTTTATGACCAGCAACTTCAACATCTGCTTGGAAACGGAAGTATTTAATCGTTTTTAAATCAGTGTCTGTTAATGTTTGAAGAACTTCTTCTGCTAATGGACCTTGAAGGGCAATTTGTGCATAAGCATCTGATTGATTGTCGATCGTTACATCATATTGATGTTGGTTTTCCATCATCCAATCATAATCTTTTCCAATATTTGCCGCATTTACGCACAATAAATAATGATTGTCTGCTAATTTATACGTTAATAAATCATCAACAACGCCACCATCTTCATAGCACATTGCATTATATTGCGCTTGACCTACTGCAATTTTTGAAATATCATTTGTCAAAAGATTTTGTAAAAAATCTAGTGAATTAGGTCCAGTTACTAAAATTTCACCCATATGTGATACATCAAATAAGCCAGCACGATTACGAACTGCATCATGCTCTTCTTTAATAGAAGAGAATTGTACTGGTAATTCCCATCCGCCAAAGTCGATTGTTTTACCACCATACTTTGCATATTCTTCAAATAGAGGTGTACGCTTTAATTCATTCGTCATTATTTTTGCCCCCTTAAATGGTAGTTACATTTTTTACTGGTAGTAGTTCGTCTGCTTTTTATAAGTGCAATCATGCTTCCCCTGTTTGTTCATTCAATTAAGGAATAGAAACTAACAACATTAGGCAAAACATTTAGACATAAAAAAAGACAGACGAACCCCTTTTCGGGATTCTCTGTCCTTAAACCTGAAAGTTACACCAGACTGGCTCGCATACCTACAATGCCAAACAGCCGGCTTTCCCCTTTGGTGGCTGTAGTACTACAGCTCTCTCCAGAGTTGCGTCTTGTACGAGTCCTTTTACCTGAGAGATTCATAACATTTTGTTATTTGCTCCTTCGGTGACGTCTACACGTGCTCTCCCCGCACAATCATCCGCCCAAGATTCATCTTGGTACTATTTAGTATTCAATGAACATTTAGTTACTTATTTGTCTATATCCTAACATTAATTGCATTGAAAAGGCAATCATTTTTTAATTTATATCAAAACACGAACGTTTGATTCATTTATTTTAATCAACGTTCGCCTTTTAACCTTTTAACTTGGAATACTAAATACTCAAGAATTTGGCGGAGTGTTCTGCCCTCTGTTAACACTTGTATATGTCCAGTTTCACGATAGAATCTTCTTCTGTAATGATACAGCTTCTCTAGCTCCTCTTTCGTTGAACTCTGTACAATTGGTCTGTTCGGATCATGCTGTATTCGTTTGTATATATCTTCGAATGTCGCATCTAAAAAAAACACGAGCCCACTGCGTCTCATTATTTTTCGATTTTCAGCATTGATTGCAACTCCACCACCTGTTGAAATAATACAAGCTTCGTCTCGGAAATTTTTCAAAAATTCTGTTTCTATTTCTCGAAAACGTACTTCTCCATATTTTTCAAATATCTGTGGAATTGTCATTCCCTGCTGCCGAACGATCTCATGATCCATATCATAATAAGGCATCTTTAACAAATAGCTTAAACGTCTTCCTAACGCACTTTTGCCGGAGCCCATAAAACCAACTAAATATATTTTTCGCATTCGAATCACCTTCTTATAACTACGATTCTACACTGTCTGACAAAATTTGTCCTAATAAATTTATCGTAGCTCGAATATTCAGCTTTTCTAGGTCATTATATGTTCGAAACTGAATCTCATAAGACATACAATACGTAAGAACAAAAGTAGTTACAAAAAATAATAATGCAATTGCGATTAAAAATATAGCCCCTCTGTCACTTTTCAATAACTGGAACATAGAAAGTTCGCTCCTTTTTGATACCACTTGGAAGTTCTACAGCTACTGTTAACATATTTTTTTCAAATTGGAACTGACATTTGTTAATATCAATTAGCATTGGTACATGACCACCATTTACTTGTTCACGAATTAAATTGCTATAACAATCAATATTATGAATAGTATCTCCTTTCTGGAAGGTTATTCTCTTTTGGTCTTGTCGAATCGTAAATGAAGAAATATCATTTAAATACATATTCAAATCATAAACAAAAACCTCCCACTTCGATTGTTCATCAGATAGTACTGTTGTTTTCATTTCTACAAACCAAAGCATAATGAACACAACAAGGTGTGCAATAAGCACAAAAACAACTAATTGAAATAAGGCTTCTAATAATGTATAGCCACGTTCATTCATCGACTTCACCTGTCAGTTGTATACATTTTTTACGTAATTCCCGTGTATTTTGAAAACTTACACAAATTCCCTGTCCATTCATAGACCATTGGAAATCTACATTTTCAACGGTATTAGTGCCTTCAGTTTGCTGTAAATAGCGATAACGCTTTAAGCCTTCATAGGCGGTTTCAGCTGCGATAACTTCTAACTTCTTGTTATAAAGAGTCGACTTCATCATGTAGCTGATCGGTATTAATGTCGTGCATAATAACATAACAATGACTATTGATAAAATCGTTTCTACAAATGAATAGCCAGATTCATTCAACTCTCGATCTCCCTCGTCCTAACGTAATCACAACCTTTTTAGTACCCTGAGGCGTTTTAAAATAAACAGTCCCTGGGGTCATGACGTTTCCATTGTAATTGTATATAATCGTGTTAATTGAACCTGAAGAAAGTACGACCTCAACCCCTTTTGGAAAAGGTCGTTCAAATAATTCTGTATAAAAATCCTTTTTAATGATATATCTTTTTGATGAGCTCTCAAATTTTATCGAAATGTATTCTCTTTTGTGCATACTATACGTTTGTATATATTGTATATCTAATTGAATTTGTGTGAAAAATCGCTCAATCTCTCTAGTTTCCTCTGCTTTAACCGAGTACTTTATGACAATCGCCGATAAACACATAACGATAAACAATACAATGAGCATTTCAACAAATGTAACACCACGCTCACTTTTTATAGTATCCATCAGTTACCAGAGCCATTATTAGAAGAAATCTTCGCCAATCGTACCTCTCCATCATTAGTGATCATTATCTCTTCTTTATTAGGACAGGTCGTTTCATCCTTCTTTAAATAGCCTTTTTCTACCAGATCTTCAATTGTTGGATAAGCCATAAAATCTACGCGATACGCCTCTACCTGGCCTTGCACCATAGAGATATACGCTTTACAGCCCTTCTCATCGACGGTGGCAAAATGTTTCGTAACATTAGGGATTGTTATTAAAATTAATATCGAAATAATTAGCAAAACGATGAGCATTTCAATCAACGTAAATCCAGCTTGCTGCTTTATCCGTTTCATTATTATCCTCCTATACTAGTTCAATCATATGATATATTGGTAATAATAAACTTACATATGCAGCAACTATGCACATTGCAATAATGATAAAGAAGGTAGGTTGCACAAACGCAAGGATTTTATGCAATAGTTGCTCTTGCTTTTCTGTCAATAATTCGCTGTACAGTACTAGCTCTTTTCCTAGATAGCCACTTTGCTCTCCATGTTCAACAAATGTTGAGAAATCCATCTGCCAAACCGTCATCAAATGAACAGCTTGTGTCAGCGTATCACCAAAAACAACACGCTCCTTTATACATCGTGCCAGATATTGTAGAAACGGTTGAAGTTGCTGTTGTTCTAAAATTTGTAGACTTGCCTGTAAAGAAAAACCACTTTGGAGTAGACTTCCTAAATAAGCAGCAAATTGTCTCGTCAAAGACATTCGTATATATATCCGAATCAATGGCGTTTTCAGGATAATATTTAGCCGGTGAGCAATCGGACGGCGTTTGAGATAAAGGTGAAAAAAGAAAATACTACAAATCACTGCTATTCCTACGACAATTAAAGCATCAGGAAAATGCAATAATACTTTTGACAAAGCAATGCTTGTCTCCTCTGTACCAGTAGTTCGACTTGTCACCATTTTTTCTATATTAGGAAAGAAGATGGTGCGAAACACTAAAAACAACAGCATCAAAAATATAATGAGCACTACTGGATATAAGAGTAGCTTCATTAATTTTTTCTTCGTCGATTCACTTAAAGCCATTTGCTTTGCCACACCTTTTAAGGTCTCAATCATATGTCCATTGTTTTCGGCAACTGTAATAGCTACTAAATGCTGCTTTGGAATTTGCAACGCTTCAAAAACTCCTAAAACACCGGCACCCTGCCTTAGTTTTTCATTGACTAGCTTTTGTATTTCTTCATGCGCTTCAATATGATGGGGTAATAGAATAGATATAGCTTGTGGGAATAAATAACCTTCCTGCATTAACACGCTTAATCGGCTAAAAAAATGAGCTTGCTCCCTTACTCGCCATTTTGTCGCCTTTTTGTAATCTAATCGAATTCCTTCAAAAAACTTTTGTATTCGCATAGATTTGATTCTCCATCAGTTCTTTTTGCCCTGTAAGCGTTAAATCATGCGGTAACTCAAAGCTAGTTTTTTGCATAATTGCTTTGATAGCCATTTGAAGATGAACATCGCTTAATATTTCAAACAATGCACGGCGTTCTTCCTGAACTATTGGTGATTGGAAAAGTGTTTGAGCAACAATACCCACCACAGTTTGACGAAGTTCTTCCACTGAAACGCCTAAGTCAATAAATCGATAAAGGCAGTTTATCGAATCTTTCGCATGAATTGTCGAAACCACTAAATGACCTGTTAAAGCTGCCTCGATTGCGATTTTCGCAGTCTCTTTATCACGTATTTCACCTATCATAATGACGTCAGGTGAGTGGCGTAAAATAGCCTTTAGTCCTGTAGCGTATGTAACGCCAGCTCGTTCGTTTACTTGAATCTGCAAAAGGTTAGCTTGGTTATTTTCTACAGGGTCCTCCAATGAAATGACATGTCGATTTAGTTCTGTCGAACAGTAATGGATTAAAGAATATAAGGATGTTGATTTACCAGAGCCCGTTGCACCTGTGAAACATAAAAGTCCTTGTTGATGTTTCACTAGTTCCATTAACATTTCTGCTACATATTTGGAATAGGATAAGGAAGTAAGTGGGAATGCATGATTTTGTAGAAACAATCGGACAATTAAGCTTTCTTTTAAAAATACTGAGGGAAGTGTAGAAACACGAAAGGCATATTGATCTTGTTCCATAGCTTTTTGGAAGGAGCCGCTTTGGGGTTTGCGTCGCTCGCTAATATCTAATGCCGCTAAAAATTTATAATAGGAAATCATTCGCTCTGCAAGCTCGTTCGGTAATTCACCAGCTTGGAGCAGCTTATCATATTTTCGAAAATATATACGATATTGTTCACGTTCTGGAACTAATAATAAATCTGATGCACCGAAATGATAGGCCTTTAATAAAAGTTGCTCACATTTTTGCTCAACAACCGTTTCAAAATTTTGCATATTCGCACCCCTCTTCTGGTTCACTCGAATATGACCGCTCTATTCGTTATTCCCTAGTATAGATAGGAAGCTGTTAAGTGAAAAGCCCTTTTCTTAAAATAAAAATTTGATATAAATTTTCCTGTCAAACATGTTTTTTGCTATAAAAATGTGGATAACATACAAATTTCCACTAACTACGAACATAATCTTATGAAAAAGTTAATATTTATGACTAAAGGAACTGTATCTTTTTCAATAATGCAATATAATAGAATTAACATGATTTTTTTCCTACACTTGGTAGAACAGCTAAAAATTCAAAAAATACATAGAGGTGAAGCAAATGATCAATCCATTAAAAATTACTAGTACATTGGCCGATGAAACTAGATATTCTATTTATGAGTACATACTGCAAGAGAAGAAAACTGTAACGGTCCAAAATATCGCTGATAAATTTGGCATCCATCCAAATGTTGCGCGGCTACATTTAACAAAACTCTCAGAAATAAATATCATTACAGCTGATTTTGCCAAAACTGGGAAAGGTGGTAGACCCGGGCGTGTTTATAAGGCCTCAGATAAAGGTGTATCATTAACGTTCCCGAGACGTGATGAAGATCGATTATTAAAATGGACAATCCAATTAATTCAAGAATTTGGACCATCTGCATTAGAAAAATGCCAGGAAATAAGCTACCAAGACGGCTACCAACAAATGAAAAATTATGTAAATGCTGAGTTACAATTAAATAATACCCTTTCCTTCGAACAAAAGCTCCAACTATTAACTGACAATGCAGCATTAATTGGCTATACTCCTCATGTACAACAAACAGAGCATGGTAAAAGTGTGACTTTCTCCATTTTTAATTGTCCATTCCATGAGCAGCTTTCTAGTCATTCAGAAATTGTTTGTTCTTTACATGAATCCTATTTAAAGGGACAGGTTGATGCGTTATATGCAAGCAATGAATTTGTACAAATTGATAGCATGATACATAATTGTGATTTATGTAAGTATGAAATAAACGTGACAGAAATTGATAGTTAATTTTTAAATATCCAATTGTTTGTCACAAAGAAGAAGAAGTTCCAGTTTACAGATACCTTTCATATCATTTATAATGAGTATGAGATTATTGTGTCGTGGGCAAAAGGAGGGGAAATCTTCATGGATAATATGTATAAAGTTATGGCATTCTGGACAGGTATTTTTGCAGTCATGTTCTACCTTGGTGGTATGAACGAAGTATCGCTATTATTCGTAGGTAATACAGGTTTATTCTTATTATTAGGCTTCTTAAACCTTTCAGAACGTATGTACATGTACATTTTCGGAGCATATTTAACTGTATTCTTTGCTGGCTTCACGTACTATACAACATTTATTCACGTACCTGGTGGCGGTCATTAATACAAAGAAAAACGCGTGTCTCATTGAGTATGAGACATGCTTTTTTTATGTAAATTTATTCATCAGATGCAGAAATTATAGATGAATCATTTATGAAAACATAGTAAAATCCCCCTTTGCATTAAATAGGATAGATTATGGTTTTTCTATCTATCCTACAAAATACTAGGGGGATTTTTTCCATTTATAAAGTTAATTTAGGCTTTAATTTATTAAACACAAAGCTCTGTAAAATCACCCACAAAGATGAAATAGTCCAATAAAATGGGATGGCTGATGGCATGAAAATTGAAGAAATGACAATTATCAACGGCATCATAAAAATCATTATTTTCATTTGCGGATGGCTATTATCAGATAGCTTAACTGACATATAAATTTGAATCATCATCGTTAAACCTGCGATAATTGTCATAAAAATATCTGCAGACCCTAGATTAAACCAGAAGAAATTCTCATGCTGGATAGCATTACTTTTTGTAATGGTATAATACAGTCCGCTTAAAATTGGAAATTGAATCAACGCTGTTAAACAACCTGTTTTCATACCTGAAAAGTTTTCCATCATTATTTGAGAGATTTGCAACTGATATTCTTTACGTTCTTCGTCTGTTTTAGCCTTGCTTAAGTTTGATTGTAGCTCTCTTAATTTTTCCTTATTACCTAGCGACTTTTGTGTAACCGTTAGTTAGGATTTAAAAGATTTATAATTTGGATACATCAAAATTAAGCGTATTAGCACTGTTAAAATTACTAAGGCAATTACATAGCTCCCCGTAAAATTAAAGAAAGTATCTAGCAAATTTGTCAGTGGTTGTGTTATAAATTCAAACATTAATTAATTTCTCCCCTTTTATAATAATTTTTCTTATAAAAGGGACACTAATTCTTCGTCATTATCTGATTTACTGTAAATTACTTTTCTCAACCATTTATTAAGAAACATGTGAGAAGGATAAATTCTACTTTCGAAATTGACATTGACAGTTAAATCAATTGATACGTCAAGATTCGCGTCAATGACAGCAATTTTATCAAAAATAGTATAAATGTATATTTTAATAAATGGACTATGTTGTACTAAATAACTAAAATCAGTAATAAGCGATAATAGCAATAATAATTCCATTTACATCACCTATTTTTATTTTACCATAAATGAGTATAACTGTATAAATTTTCTAAGTCCATCACCAAATGTCTTAGGATGTAGTTTTATGCCATATATAAGTTGATTGGAGTAGAGGCTGGGCGACTCCTTGAGAACAGATGAGACCCTGGATCGAGCAACGCGAGTGAAGCGGCTCATCGGACGCCCCCTAGGAAGCTTTGCTCTGTGCGAAAGCGTAGCGTCAGCAACTAAGCCCCAGCCGGAACGGGAAATCAACCCTCGCTATGGTGATGAACCATTTTTAATTATCGCCAAACCTTAAAAACCATTCAAGAAAGGATTTGTCTCCATTTCTGCACCGACCGTTGTATAGTTCCCATGACCAGGATAGATAATAGTATCCTCAGGAAGTGTCAATAGCTTATCATGAATGGATGTAAGTAATACTTTTGTCGAGCCTCCAAGTAAATCTGTACGACCTACACCTTGTTCAAATAGTGTATCACCAACAATAGCGAAGCCATCATTTTCAAATATATATGAAATACTACCTGGTGAATGTCCTGGTGTAAAAGTTGCTTTAAAATAAAAATCACTTATTTCAAATAGCTGTTCTTTTTTAATAATATTTTCTTCAGCTGGGGCACCGACAATATACTCTGGTAATGCTGCGTATTTACTAGAACCATTTTTTGTTGGATCTCCTAACCAGTTTACTTCTTTTTCATGAATCCATACTGGAACATTAAAAGCCTCGCGGACAGCGTCCACTGCACCGATATGGTCGAAATGTGCATGTGTTAAAAAGATGGCTAGTGGTTTAAGATTGTTACTGCGAATAGCCTTGATGATTCGATCTGCTTCTTCTCCTGGGTCAAATATTAAGCATTCCTTATTTTTATTCGATACGATATAACAATTCGTTTGGACAGGTCCAAGAGAATAACTTCGTACGTTTATCATTGTTATCACCTCTATTTCAATTATACAGCCTTTGCCACAATTTGACGATAAATGTTCATAGTTTAGTCTATATTAGTTCTCGACAAAAACAGGTAGAACGTTTACAATTAAGGAGGAATATTGTTTACGACATTCATTTTCTGATGTCGAAAGGAGTGTCAATTTCTAATGAACTTATTAATGGTTATTTTTGGTCTAGTTGCTATTTTAGCTGTAGTTGGTACATTCCAAGCACTTAAAGAAAAGAATCTTTTAAGTGTTGTTTTCAACTTATTAAGTGCTGCAGTATTCGGTTGGTTCGTAATTATGACTCTTATTAATAGCGGATACCCACCAAAATTACACTAAAATTTAGACAGAAAAAAGAGCAGCCTCCATTCGAGGCTGCTCTTTTTCTATCGTTTTTACTTCAGCCTCCCTTAAACGATAATAACCACTTTCCTCCAAGTTGTTTATTTCGGCTGCCTGAACGTTATATTTCAATTTGATAGTATACATAAAAATAGTTACATTCCCCTATTTATGTACAAAAAGGGTTTTACCATTTGCGCTCATCAACAAAGATTGTGCATCAAGTCCTGTGATAACGTCTTCGTAACCACTAGCGTGTCGCTACCGCTACTGCGCTTTTGCATAACCAGAGACCCTAAAGGAAGACGTCTCAACGGACGCAGGAAAACACCCAGTCGGAACGGAAATCAACCTCACGCTATGGTAATGGGTTACCACTTGTTGCAACACCTATAATATGGATGTAAATACCTCATCACTTCTGCTAATAAAAATTGACCATTATGCCTCACCTCAGCATTTGATATAAAGCAAAAAAAGAGATCTCATTAAATGAGATCTCAATTGTTGTTACTTGGCTGCACCTTGCTTCAAATTACCTGTCTTTTGGTCATAGAAGCGGAGTAAATCACCGTTAATGATGGCATCCGAATTTTCAAGTTCTTTCGTAGCTCGATCAGCGTATGGCTGACATGGCTCACCATCAATTTCTTCACCAGTTGCTTTGTCATAACAAGCTTCACCAGCATATAAATATTTATCAGTTACAAAACGACCATCGCGGAAAACAATAAAGTCTTCATGTTCTGGTGAGAATAGGTCTGCACCAAGTTGCATATCTTTTGAAGTTTCAACGCCAAGAAGGTGTAGAATTGTTGGACGTAAATCCATTTGTCCAGCAATCTCTGTCATTTCTTTACCATCACCTGATTCAGGAATATGGATAAATAAAGGTACTTCTTGTAGCATTGCATTATCAAATGGTGTAATGCTATCTTTTCCTAAATATTGAGCCATCGCTTTGTTGTGGTTTTCTGAAATACCGTAATGGTCACCATACATTACAATAATAGAGTTATCATATACACCTTGATCTTTTAAACTTTGGAAGAAGTCTTTAAGTGCTTCATCCATATAACGAACTGTTTGGAAATAACGATTTAATGTACCTGAGTTTGAAGTGTATTCAGGAATCATTACGTCTTCTGGATCCAATGTGAATGGATAATGGTTCGTTAAAGTAATTAGTCGAGAATAAAACGGCTGTGGCATATCTTTCATTAATGCTGCAGATTGCTCTACGAATGGGATATCTTTCATACCCCAGTTAACAGCTTGCCCTTCACCAATCTTATATGAATCTATGTCATAGAATTTATTAATGTGTAATGATTGATACATTATGTCACGGTTCCAGAATGATTTATTATTCGGATGCATGACATTTGTAAAGTAGCCATTATCACCAAGACGCTCAGCCATTGAGTTATACGTATTTCCACCATGTGTGAAGAATACCGCACCACGACCTAAGCCGAACAATGAGTTTTCTACAATAAACTCTGAGTCAGAAGTTTTCCCTAATCCAGTTTGGTGATAGAAATTACTGAAATAATACGTATCTTTATCTTTTGTTAAAGAGTTTAAGAATGGTGTAATTTCATGACCATCCATTTGGTTATTAATCACAAAGTTCTGTAAAGACTCCATTGATACAACAATCAAATTACGCCCCTTGTATTTACCAAACATTTCAGGGTTGACTGCTGCTTGATTAGAACGAATATAGTTGTTCACTTCTACTAATTCACTGCCATCCGCTAATGCACGTTGAGCAGAAGATTTTGATTGAATATAAATGTCATATAAATGGTAGTTATAAGTACCGATGTTTTTTACAAGTAATTCACGATCAAAGCTACGTGTTAACAATTGTGGACGCTCTGTTTCAGCTAATCCTAAGTTTAAGAACGACACAGCAATCGCTAATACGAAGTACGCGCGACGGAATTCTACGTTTACCTTTACTGCATCTTTCATCATAGGCAAATATTTATTAGCTAAAATAAGAATAAGTACGTCAACGAAATATAATAAATCCCAAGGGCTAACAATCGCTGCTACTGAAGTTCCTAAATCACCAAAATTATTTGTTTGGAATAATACTGGTAACGTAATAAAGTCGTTGTAGAAGCGATAGAACGCAACATTCCCGTATAAGACGATCGACAAAATAACACTGATAGTTATTATATAACGACTTTTAACTTTTGGCGATTTAAAGAATAACGATATACCATAAGCAAATAGCACGAAGCTTAATGGATTAATAAACAAAATAAATTGTTGCATCGCATTTTCGATTTTCATCTCAAAGCTTGTGTGATAAACAATGACCGTTTTTATCCAAGTTGCTACAATTGCTAGTATCATAAATGAATGTTTAGGCCACTTTATTGATTTCATCCCTAACATCCTCCCTACTTTCTTACAAAAAAATAATATTTTTAACAATTTGTTACTGAAACAAAATATATCTTAATCCATTTTTTACAGATAATCAATAGATATATTTTGGGAAAAACTGTGCCCCTTGTTCGTAAATGGGCCGGATAGTAATATATACGTTTTCGTTTGTAAAAAGTTTCGTAAATCATAAAAACAGTGGAAAACCACTGTTTTTTAAGAATATTACATACATGTTACATTATCTTTACAATACCACAAATGAATTATATTTAAAACATTACTTATTTTTTTCTTTCATGCGAAGCTTTGTTGTTTCTTGTCGAATTAGTAATAATGCCATTTGGTAATCTTTAATATCTAGTACATTCGCTTTATACAACTCACGAATTTCATCCTCCATTAACATCAAATCACCAATGGGATCTCGTGTGTAAATATAAGTACCATATGTTTTTAATAATTCATAAATATCTAACATTTTATCCATTTTCGTTCGCTCCTCGTTGTGTTACACAGTCAAGACGTTTTGTCGGTGTCACAATGATATCTACTGGGCAATCGTGTGCTTCTGTAGGTACACGTTCATATAGCTGCTCATTAAATAACAAAGACATGAGCTTACCCTTTGTATAGTTTAATACATAGCGATCATAATAACCACCGCCATAGCCTATACGATAGCCGAACTTATCAAAAACAACTCCTGGAACAAGTATGACGTCCATTTCATTTGCGTCAACAAACTCACACTTCTCTGGAATTGGCTCACGCAAATGCATATACACAGTTTCTAGCTGGGCAAACGAGTCAATGGCGTAAAATAACATTTCTCTTGTTTTTGAGTTGCATTTAGGCACAGCGACTTTTTTACCAAGTTGCCATAGTTCTTCAATTAATTGAATTGTGTCGACTTCTGGCTTATTGGAAATAGTAATGCCAATTGTAGTTGCTTCTATTATATATGGTTCCTGTAGCACTTTTTTAACTACAGCATTTGATTGATCGCGGTAAGCTACTTCGCTAATTTTTGCAAGTGCTTCCTTTACCTCGTTCCGCAAAGTTGTTTTATCCATGCTAAGCTACCTCCTAAAATGTAGAAAGCCAAAACCACAAGTGGTTTTGGCTTAATGAGCGATTACTTAGTTTCACGGTGAAGAGTGTATTTCTTCTCGCGAGAGCAATATTTTTTAAGTTCAAGACGCTCTGGATTGTTACGCTTGTTCTTTTTAGAAATGTAGTTACGTTCGCCGCAATCTGTGCAAGCTAAAGTAATGTTTACGCGCATTATTAACCCTCCCACTCTATATCAAGAATTTAAATTTTGAGCATGATTTATACGACTAACCTATTATAACATAAAATAAAAAAAAATCTAGCTTCATTTCATATTAAGTTTGCATATGGTAAAATACCTTATAATTACATACTTAATGAGGTGAAACTATTGGATTTATCCATCATACTTATGATTGTAGGGATTCTCCTAATTATTACTTCGTTCTTTTTCAAAAATAGCGCGAAAAAGGTCGAACAAGATGTAGAGGAGCTATCCATCTCTATTTTTCAAGAAACAAATAATTTAAAACGTCGTCTGAAAATTGTTGAGGAAGAACTGTTATTAGAGCCAGAGTTCCAGGTTAAATCACCGTCAGTGCAAAATAACGCGATACCAAACCCAAAGGTTCAACAAGTTATGCAAGCTGTTCAACAGGCTGCTCCAAAAACGAAACCTATACATCAAATCATTGTAAGTCAGGTGCTTGAACTAAATAAGCAGGGTCTTTCTATAGCAGATATCAGTATTCGTTCAAATTTAACTGAAGAGCAAGTCCGCCAAGTAATTGCAAACGGAGGTCGGTAATTCATGAAAATGTCCGCTATCCGTGCATTTGGTATTGCGCTTTTTCTTGTCGGAGCTTTGCTAGCTTTAGCGGCGCGTTTCGATTTCAATATCGGTCTTCCAACTAAAGCTTCCCCAAATACAGAAAATGTTGAGGAGTTACAAAAAAAGCTCGACCAGGCAAATAAAGAAATTGCATTATTAAAGGCACAAGCAAAGCAAGCTTCAAAGGAAACTAATCAGAAGACAGATACTCCTAAAACAACGACTAATGAAAATCATAAATCGGCAGATGCACCGGCAAAAGATACAACTATGTCACTCCAAATTTACAGTGGTATTACACCATATATCGTGGCTCAAAAGCTTGAAGATGGTGGCATTATCGACAATAGTGTTGAAATGGAACTGCTACTTGCTAACCCTAAATACGCACGAAGCTTACAGATTGGCTCTTACGAAGTCAATTCTTCGATGTCTTTAGAGGAAATTGCAAAATTAATTACAGGGAAAAAGCAATAATAGTACGATTCCATTAGTAAAGATGGCTGTCATCAAAAATCACAACTACTGATTTTCGATGACAGCCTCTTTTGTTTCGTTTATGAAATATGTTCGATGAAAGCTCGCATCATGATACTGCCCTCTTTTGTCCCAATGGATTCTGGATGAAATTGCAGCCCAAAGAGTGGGTACTCCTTATGCTGAATTGCCATAATTTCACTATCATCACTGGACTTTGCTAAAATATTAAAATCCTCATGTAACGTGCTTTGCTCAATGACGAGAGAATGATAACGCATTACTTCGATTTTACCGTCTAACTGAGCAAATAAGCCTGTTTTTTCATATTGAATAGGCGATAATTTTCCATGCATTATAGTTTTAGCTTGAACAATGTTTCCTCCAAATGCCTGCCCTATCGATTGGTGTCCAAGACAAATGCCCAAAATCGGAAACTTCGTATAAAGCTCTTTGATAACATCCACTGTTATTCCTGCATCAATTGGCGTACCTGGACCGGGCGATAAAATAATGGCTTCAGGTTGTATTTTCTGAATGTCTTCAATTGTTATTTCATCATTCCGTACTACTTTTACATTTTTCCCAAGCATTCGTATTTGCTGAAATAAATTATATGTGAATGAATCATAGTTATCGATCAGTAAAATCATTTTTTCACCTCCAATAACGCTCGAGCTTTATTTAACGTTTCTTCGTATTCAGACAAGGGCACTGAATCGTAAACAATACCAGCACCTGCCTGCACATGGGCACGATGATCCTTTATGATCATTGTTCGAATGGCTAGAGCTAAATCCATATCACCTGTAGCAGAAATATAGCCTACTGCACCTGCATAGACACCACGCTTCACAGGCTCGAGCTCATTGATAAGTTGCATAGCGCGGATTTTCGGCGCACCTGATACTGTACCAGCAGGTAAGCAAGCTCGAAGAACATCCAAAACATGTACATCATCATGTAATTCTCCGACAACCTCTGATACAATATGCATAACATGTTTATATCGCTCAATATTCATATATTTCATCAACTTCACTGAACCCACTTTGGCAATACGTCCAAGATCATTTCGCCCTAAATCCACCAGCATACGATGTTCAGCGATTTCTTTTTCATCATTTAAGAGACCTTCCGCAATCGCGTTATCCTGCACCACTGTTTTACCCCTTGGCTTCGTACCAGCAATAGGATTGGTCGTTACCTTTCGATCATTCACCTTAACGAGACTTTCGGGAGATGTTCCTAAAATGGTATACGTACCGAAATCCATATAGAACATATATGGTGAAGGGTTAGAAGTACGTAATTGACGATATAAAGCAAAAGGATTACCTGTATATGGTGAAGTGAAGCGTTGTGATAAAACAATCTGAAAAATATCACCCTTACGAATATGCTGTTTTGCACGTTCAACCAGTGCTACAAAATTTTCTTTGGCGATCATTGGTCTGAAATCTAGCTTTCCAAACGTCGTGTCGTCAAATGTTGTTCCAGCATAAAGCTGCTTCTTCATCATAGAAATAGCCAATTCCATCGCTTCAAGAGAACGCCCTTCATCAAATAAATCGATTGCTGCTAGTGTAATCTCTTGCTTTAAATGATCAAAAACAATGAATGTATCATAGAAAAATATATGGACATCCGGCATTTCTAAATCATCCTGTAAGTATTCGCCTATTTTCTCTGTATAAAATGCTGTTTCGTAACCAAAGAAACCGATTGCTCCCCCGAAGAAGGCAAACGGGTACTGCGCCTTATGAAATGGCATAACTCGCTGTAATTTTACGAATACATTGGCACTCGATTTTTCTGTTTCTCCACCTTTGGAAAAAGAATAACCATTCTTATCTCCAATCAGTTCTGCAATTGGGTTGACGGCAATAAATGAGTAACGCCCACTTTCTTCATGCTTGGCAGACGATTCGAAAAGCATCTTATGCTCCCCTTCAAGTGATTGATAAACGGAAATTGGCGTCATCATATCACCCTGTAATACCTTCATGGCAAACTTTCTAAGCTCAACTGTCATACTCTTTCTCTCCTCTTCTTTGCTCTGCTCTTCTACACCAAAAATGATCAATTATGCTTCGGCGTAATGGACGCTACCGCTTCGTTAGCTTTCGCTTCTATAAACATTGCGTCCGGAATTTGAAACTGTGTAAAACACTATTCATTCCGCCAAAACAAATAAAAAGGCCTTCCCATCACAAAAGGACGGAAAAGCCGTGGTGCCACCTTCATTGGTCTTCATTAATTATGCCCCAGCATAATTATATTCAGCTGACGTTTCAATACTCGCTGAAAGAGTTAAAAGACCCACTCTATACCCTGTAACGTAGGCAGACGCTAATCCATACTTTATTCAGGATTAGAGCTCCGAAGTCCATTCACTATTTATTTGTACTAGTTTCCACCATGCACTAGCTCTCTATAACAAATAATAATAGTTACTACTCTTCATCAAAGCTGATAACATGTATTCATTGTAAAATAAAAAAACTAACAATTCAATTTATTTTTTTATTACGAAGCCATTCATCTTCAGCTGGATTTGCTAGTATAATATTTAGTTCTTGAAAGATTTGACGTATAGCAAATAAAATATCTTGTCGCACGTTTAGCATCTCCGCCGTATCATTTGTTGTTACATAGAAACGTACAAGGACACGATACGAGGTTGGATAAAACTCATCTATAAATACATGAATCATTTCTTTTTCTGTTTGAGCATGCAAATAAATTTCCATTTGAATGGTACTTAAAGCACTTCGTAGTTTTTCCTCTTCATTTTCAGCAGCTACAAATAAAAATTGCTCACATTTTCGTTTTTCTCGTCTCGATAAATTATAGATTGGTCGATTTACCAAATAAGAGTTAGGTACATAAACTAGACCTTTATCCCCCGTTTGAATTAAAGTACTCCGAAGATTAATATCTTCGATAGTTCCTTCAATTTTTTGGTCCTCCGTTGCTATCCAATCGCCAATTTGAAATGGGTTATCTAATGCGACTGACATCCCACCAAAAACATGTGCTAGTGTATCTCGAATACCAAAAGCAATCGCGACACCAGTTAAGCCAATCCCGGTAAAAAAGCCATTCAAATTAAAATCCCAGAAAGAAGCAATCGTAAACATTGCCAATATCATAATGAGCACTTTTCCTATACGAAGAAAAAAAGGTAACAGAACATTTGGTTCCTCATCGTTATTCAACGGTAGTGGCTGCTTTGTATAATAATTTAAAACATCGTATACGCCTTTGAACGCAAAAAAGACCATAATAGACCATACAAAGTTTTTAGTTGCTACATGTGTAAATAAAAAGATGTCTAATAAAATTGATAAGCTGAGTACAATAACGGCAGACATAAAAGCATAGCGAATTGCTTTATTAAATTGTGCGAGTACTGTTCCCTGAAAGTAACGCTGACGATTTCTCAAAAATGTAACAGTACGATTAATAATTTTCTTTATAACAAACTGTTGAAAAAGCCAACCAATTACACAAAGTGCAACGGCAATAATAATTTCCATCCACGTTGGGGTTGAAATATTAGGTAATAACCATTTCAATGAATTCAAATTTCATTCTCCTCTAACTACTATGTATATTCACAGAAAAGGAGCCGATCAACAATGACGATCAGCTCCGTTTTTATTGAATTGCATCATCCGCAAAAAAAGCCTTATTAGCAAACCAAAATTGCTGCTCATTAAAATTATGTTCATGCATAACGATGACCGAAAATTCAGCATGGTACTTACGCTTCATTTCCTCAAGTACAGCCTTTGCTTGCTTCCCAACAAGATGCTGCCCATCAATAGGAGTACCTTCTGTAAAAATAATAATATCTGCTTCTGTACAATGTTGATTTTCTTGGAGCAAGCCCTTTACAAAATGGAGCACAGGCAGTACCTCCGCTTCTCCCTTTGCTCTATAATCAATAAAATCCTTAAAATCGGATAAATTTAAATGCCCGTCTTCAAATCGAAAATGTACATGAACTTGACAGTCATATGGAACGATATATAAATCTCGACGTTCACGATGCGCGCTCATAAATAACGGTAAAATTATGCTTTTACAAAGCTCAGAATATGCCGCCATACCAGTTGTTTGCTCAAGGCAGATAATAATTGGACCTGTTTCTTTTTTATATTCATCAAACGGAACATATAGAATATTTCCTTTTTTTATTGTTTGACGATGAAGCTTTCGACGCCTAGCTATCTGCCACTTTCGCTCATAATACAAGCGCTGCTCTTTTCCATTGGCCAATCGTTCGGCTTGCTCAACAGCTGGTATATTTTCACAAATTTCATGCATGATATCTGCCAATCCAAGTGCAAATGCTGCCATATTTCGCAATGTTTCACTCTTGTAAAAAAAATCTATAAAAAAATGTTGTTCGATGTTACTTAATTCCTCAAGATGTAAGTTTTCATATAGAAAACGAAAAAAGTCACATTGTTCTGACGTGAATTCCAGATCAAATTTCTCTAAGAGTGATTCTACAGCGTCTTTCACAAGCAGCACCTCCTCAGCACAATTTTTCGGATAATGTCTATAGTATAACCAAAATAATTTTTTGACAATACAATAACGCTTGCAATATTTTGACGCTATTTTTAATAAAATGTTGCTGTTACTTAGTATTATTACAATACGGCTTTTCAGCAAGGCGAGGGGTTGATTTACGTTCCGACTAAGCGCTTTCCTGGGGCGCTTCACTCGCTACGCTCGTTCCAGGGTCTTTTTATGTGCGAAAATGAAGCATCAAAAGACATGTGCAAAAGTGGAGTGTTAACAAAGGGTTCGACACTGACTCACAGGAGAATTAGTAGCACGGAATCACCCTATGCCATATTTACAAATCCTTAAGCGTTTGTTTTTCAACACTATGAAAAAACGAGCCTATAATTGGCTCTTATCAGACTGCAAAACAAACGTTACTCCTAACGTTACTCCTAATGAATAAAGTTTTATATTTACTCATACTGTCGATTGGAACTGTTGATTTTTCACGGAGAGTGGCATGAGCTTGAGCTGAAAGCCCCGCAGGAACGAAGTGACGAGGAGATTGAGGCCAAGCCAGCGGAAAGCGCCAACTCGGAGTGAAAATCAACCTTTGTTTATTGATACACTTTATTCTTATGTCGACAAACTAAAAAGAGCCTATAATTGGCTCTTCTGTTACTAATTATTTAATTCATAATGTTTACCTTTGACTAAATAAAATAAGTGTTCTGCAATATTTGTTGCATGATCAGCTGAGCGCTCTAAATATCGGCAAACAAAGGTTAAATGTGTGATTTGAGAAATATGTGCTGGATTTTCAGCTCCGGCGCGTAGCAATAGCGTGATTGTTGCTCCATATAAATCATCGACGTAATCATCTAGTTCAGCAATTTCCTTGGCATGAACAGTATCTTCTTCTGTAAAAGCTTTAATAATACTTTCTAGCATTTCTACAGTCTTATTACACATCGTTTGCAAATTTGTTGTAGGAAAGATAAGCGGCTCTTTGCCAATACGAATCGTCTCTTTTGCAATATTCACTGCATAGTCCCCTACTCTCTCCATATCAGATGCTGCTTTGATTAGCACCATGAGACGACGTAAATCAGTAGCTACAGGCTGCTGCTTAGCAATCATTAAAATAACACGGTCATTGATTTCTTCTTCAAGACGATTGATGATTAAATCGTCCTCAAGAATCTTCAAAGATGTCTCTAAATCTTGCTTTAATAATGCTTCAAATGCTATTTTAAGAGCGTTGATGCTACTATTGGCTATCTCGATAAATTGTTCTTGGACTTCTTTTAATTCCTGTTCGAAACGTTCACGTACTACCATCTAATCTCCTCCTTAACCGAAACGACCTGAAATATAATCTTCAGTACGTTGATCTGCTGGTGTTTGGAAGATAACGTCTGTTTTATCGTACTCAACGACCTCTCCATTTAGGAAAAATGCTGTTCGATCAGAAATTCGTGCCGCTTGTTGCATATTATGTGTCACGATAATAATTGAATAATCTTTTTTCAGCTCTTGTACAAGTTCCTCAACTTTTAATGTAGAAATCGGATCAAGTGCAGATGTTGGCTCATCCATTAAAATAACATCTGGTTCAATCGCTAAACAACGCGCCATACAAATTCGTTGTTGCTGACCACCTGATAAACCATAGGCATTTTGATTTAAACGATCTTTTACTTCATCCCATATTGCCGCACCGCGTAATGATTTTTCAACGATTTCATCAAGAATTTTTTTGTTTTTTATGCCATGGATACGTGGGCCATATGCAATATTATCGTAAATTGACTTCGGGAATGGGTTTGGCTTTTGGAATACCATACCTACACGAGTGCGTAATTCCTCAACAGTATAGCTTTTATCTAAAATATTGCGCTCACGATATACTATTTCACCTGATGTTCGAACACTCGGTACAAGCTCTACCATTCTATTTAGAGTTTTTAAATAAGTAGATTTACCACAGCCTGAAGGGCCAATTATAGCTGTTACTTCATTCTCGTAGATGCTTAAATTGATGTCTTTTAAACCATGATGATCACCGTACCATAAATTTAAATTCCGTGTATCATATACTACTTTTTTAGCAACATCAGTCGATGGCTTAATCGCCGTATGAATCGATTTTACAATTGAATTTTCCTCTTTTATTTCCAGTACCATAAGGTCACCTCATTAATAACGTTTTTGGAATTTATTTCGAATAAAGATGGCAATAGAGTTCATCAGTAAAAGCACTGTCATAAGAACTAAAATACCCGCTGCCGCTACATATTGAAATGCCTCTTGCGGACGTTTTGCCCAATCGTAAATTTGCATTGGTAAAGCTGTGAATTGGCTTAACAAACCATTAGGTAAAAACTGTAAAATAACAGGGATTCCAATAACAACAAGCGGTGCTGTTTCACCAATCGCACGAGACATTGCTAATATACTTCCTGTTAAAATTCCAGGAATAGCTGCTGGTAGCACAACATGCAATATCGTTTGCCATTTTGTCGCGCCCATACCGTAAGAAGCTTCGCGCTGTTCATTCGGTACTGCACGAATAGCCTCCTGCGCCGCAACAATAATCACTGGTAAAATTAATAAACTCATTGTTAAACCGGCTGCTAACACACTTTTCCCTAGTCCCAACATTCGAACAAAAATCGTTAACCCAAGTAAACCAAAAACAATGGACGGTACACCTGCTAAGTTGGAAATATTCATACGAATAAAGTCGTTTAGTCTATTTTTCTTTGCATATTCCTCTAAATAGATCGCAGTTCCTACACCTATAATAATCGACACTGGCGCAACAACTGCCATCAGCCAAAGTGAACCAATTAAAGCTGCCTTAATGCCCGCTTTGTCTGCAAAACGCGAAGCAAAATTTGTTAAAAAATCAATTGATAAATAGTCGACACCTTGTGTTACTATACGATAAAGCAAAATAGCTAGTGTCACTAATGCAAAGGTCGTTGCTAAGAAGAAGAAGAACTTCCAAACTTTATTGAATGTAATACGCTTTGTCATTCGTTTCATGACGACCGTGTCATCAATATAGCGCATGCTAGTAAACCTCCCTAAAACGTTTCGAAATATATTGAGCAAGTAAATTCATCACTAAAGTAAAGATAAATAATGTGAATCCTACTGAATAAATCGAATAATAAATTGTCGTACCATAGCCAGCATCACCTGTTGCAACTTGTACTATATACGCAGTCATCGTTTGAATCGAGTCTGTCACATCTAAATCGAATTTAGGTGTAGATCCACCCGCAAGTGATACGATCATCGTTTCACCAATTGCCCGGGAAATAGCGAGGACAACTGAAGCAATAATGCCTGATAATGCAGCTGGTAATACTACTTTTATAGCTACTTCAAACTTTGTTGCTCCAAGAGCTAGCGCTCCTTCACGCATACTGTTCGGGACAGATGACATCGCATCCTCAGAAAGTGACGTTATCATTGGTAGAATCATAATGCCTACAACAATCCCCGGACTAAGTGCATTAAAAAGTTTCAGCCCTGGAATGATTTGCTGTAACATCGGCGTTACAAATGTTAATGCAAAAAAGCCATAAACAATCGTTGGTACACCTGCTAACACCTCTAAAATAGGCTTAACCGTACGTCTTACTTTTTCGCTTGCATATTCACTTAAATAGATTGCAGAAGCAATGCCAAATGGTACTGCTACAACAACTGCAATAAGTGTGACTTTCAATGTTCCAGCTATTAAAGGTAAAACCCCAAATAATGGTTCCTTCCCTGAAAACGGTAGCCACTGTGTACCAAATAGGAAATCCGTAATCGAAACACGTTTAAAGAATTCAAACGTTTCAAAAATAAGGGTGAAAACAATGCCAAATGTCGTCAATATAGAGATAAGTGCCGCAGAAAATAATAGGGCTGGCATTGCTTTTTCCACTATTTTCTTTGTTTTTTTATTGCGCGAATTTGCAATTAATTGCTGCACAGATGATGTCTTGTTTTCTTTTTGAGAAACCATTGGGTGCTCCTTTCAAATAAGAGAGGGAAAGAGCATACATCTCTTTCCCTCTATGCATGTCTACTTATTTTAAGCCTTCTAAAGTTTTTAAAGCCTCACTATATTTATCTTCTGGTAGACTGACATAACCTACTGCTTCTGCCATATCTCCTGCGTGTTCAAGTGTATATCTGATAAAGTCATATGCCGCTTCGCTTTCTTTCATAGCACTATTTTTCACATATACAAATAGTGGTCGTGAAAGCGGTGCGTATTCACCAGATTCAATTGTTTTATTTGTTGGCTCGACGCCATTTACTTTTATAAGCCCTAATTTATCTTTATTTTCTAGGTAATAAGCGTAGCCAAAGAAGCCGATTGCGTTTTTGTCACCCGCTACACCTTGAACTAGCATGTTATCATCCTCTGATAATGTTGCTGATTTTGCTAGATCAGCACCGTCTAAAATCGTTTCATCAAAGTAATCGTACGTTCCTGAATCAGTGCCTGGTGAATAGTACACGATCTTTTCATCTGGCCAAGATGGATCTATATCAGACCATTTTTTAGCTTTACCATCTTCCACCCAGATTTTCTTTAATTGCTCAACAGTTAAATCCTTCGCCCAATCATTTTCAGGATTCACGACAATTGATATGCCATCATATGCTAAAGGAAGCTCTGTAAAAGCAATTCCTGCTTTCTCTAGTTTTGCTTTCTCTTCATCCTTTACATGACGAGATGCATTTGAAAAGTCTGTCTCACCTGCGATGAATTTTTCAAAGCCACCACCAGTACCAGAAACACCTACCGATACTTTGACATTCGGTTGAGTCCCTGCATATTCTTCAACAACTGCTTCAATAATTGGTGCGACTGTTGATGAACCATCCCCAGCTACAGCCCCTTGCAGTTTTTTGTCTGCAGCGTCTTGTCCTGAGCTCGCTGGTGCGTTTGTTTCTGCATTGTTACCATTTTGTGCAGAGTCATTACCACACGCCCCAAGCATTAATGCTGACCCCATTACCGCTGTCATCGTTAAGTACTTCCACTTTTTCATCTCATTTGCCTCCGTCACTAACATTTTTATAGTTATTTGTCTTACAATCTTTACTATAATGACTAAATGTTGAAGTCGTATAAACAGTTCGTAAAAGAGACGTAAAGGAATGTAATGCTTTGTAAATGATTGTAAATATGCATTTACAATTGTAGCTGTTGCCAAGTTAACAATGCGTCCAGATTTTGAATTGTGCCTAGGCCATTTCGATAATGCCCCACGCCATGGCGTTTTTACCGATGCAGGTCAGATAGCCGTTTTCCTTTAATCATCAGATAAACTTGCTTCCTTTTGGAAAGATGCTATAATAAGCAATTGTGTCAGGAAATAATCTAAGAGGAGTTTGACTTTGTGATTAAACATACAAAAGTACAAAATACCGATTACTTTAAAACGTATTTAACACTTATTATGGAACATCGTGAATATACTCTACAGGAAGCTGTTGATTTTATGGTAGAGACTTATTTCTGTAATAATATAGAGCTTTATGGATTAAAGCCGAAACAACAATTTGAATTAGCTATTCAACAATTATCTGTACAATAAGCCTTTTATATAAAAATAAATAAAACACGGTATGAAAATGGTGGTCTTTCATACCGTGTTTTTTTCGCGGGTAGTCAATAATACTCTAAAACTGTAAAAAAACCGCTAGGCATGTAAATGCACTAGCGGTTTCTCTTATTTTTGCTCATCTTCACCAATCTTGTCTTTTGAAATAGCCGGTAAAATTGGTTGTTTTACATTACTATCAGTCACTTTTTCAGTGTTATATTTTGCTTTTAACTCAAAATATTTATCGACAGCACGACGAGCTATCTCATTATTATTTGATAAATGCTGAGTCGTGTAGGTCGTTGCCCATGGAATAACAACTGCGTAGGCAATTTCAGGATTATCAAACGGTGCAAAGCCAACATGTGTTAAGTTAATCGTACTTGTACCATAATAATCACGTAATGGTCCATAATAAACTACCTCTGCTGTCCCCGTTTTCCCCGCTGCTGTATACGGTGCATTTGCAAATTGTCTTTTTGCTGTACCATTTGCGCCCGTATAAACACGTCGTAGCCCTTGTTTTACATAGTTAATTTCATCTGATGAATTCTCAATATGATTTAAAATTGTTGGTCCTATTTCTGTTACTAATTGGCCTAGCGATTGCCCATCTTTTGATGGCTCATGTACCTCTTTCACAACATGTGGCTGAATGCGATAGCCACCATTTGCGATTGTCGAGATATATTGCGCCAATTGTAACGGTGTATACGTATCATACTGCCCAATCGCTAAGTCGAGTGCTTTACCCCCATAGGTTGGACCAGTCGGACCTTGTACCCCATTAAATTCATTTGGTAAATCAATCCCTGTATTTACACCTAACCCGAATTGTGCATAAGAATTACGCATTTTAGGGAATGTATCGTCTTTTAATCGAAGTGGCATCCCATAGCTATATGGTGTTCCATTAATAAGCAAAGCTGTTTTAAACATATAAACGTTAGAAGATTGCTCCAATGCTCTTAAACCATCCATTGTAATATAGCCACTACGGTTAAAAATAGAAGATTTCTTTTTAGTATTCAGTAATTGAATCGGTTCATCCCCAAATATAGTACTTGGCTGAATGACTCCCAATTTATACCCAGTTAGTAATGTTGCTGCTTTAACTGCTGATCCAGACTCATAAGCTGTTGTGAAGGTTCCATAAGAAAAATCGACGACTTCATTTTTCCCTGTTTCAGGATTTTTTTCGATTTTCTTACCAACCATTGATAAAATATCACCTGTATTTGGGTCCATCATTACTAAAAAGGCACGATCAAGTAAACGGGAACCCCCCTGTGATTTTAATTTTAGCAACTCTTCCTCAACAATTTTTTCAGTTGCAGCCGTTAACTCGCTATCTAGTGTTAAGACTAAATCTTTACCAGGCTCGCCTTCATAAGTTGTAATGGTATCGACTACCTGCCCTTTTTTATTCGTAATATTTTTAACAACTGATTTTTGCCCTTGCAGTAAATCTTCATATTGCGCTTCAATATAACTTTCACCAACGCGGTCATTTCGTGAATAATCACGAGCTAAATAATAATTCAGCTTTTCTTTTGGAATCCCTTTTGCTGGTACTGTTGTGCGTCCTAAAATAGCGAGTGAAGATAATTTCAAACGCTTCCAGTCAGTTGTTGTGTTAACGCCCGGTAATTGAGTCAAACGCTCAGAGACACGCGCAAATTCATCGGCAGATACATTTTCACTCTTAATAATTTGCGGTGATAAATTGTATCCTGATGCCATCTCTCGATAGATTGCTAGTACTTCTAAGTCCTTATCTGTCAATTGTAATAATTCTTCGTTTGTAATTCGTTCACGAACAAGTTTATCTATTTGTGCATTGATTTGACTTTCCGTTACATTTTCCTGTGCCCTAATTTTCTTTTTTTCTTTATCTGTTACTTTTGCATAGGCAGCGTCATGATTTTTTATCATCCAAAAATCTTGTTTGTCACGTAATGTAACACGTTTCGTTGGCTGCTCAATCAATTGTGCCAGCTTTTCGGCTATGTCTACCATGTCCTTTGTTTTTGTCGTCGACATTTTTGTATACGTAATAGCGTTTTCTGGTTGGTTATCCACTAAAATACGCCCGTATCGATCATACATTCGTCCCCTTGGCACACTTGTATTGACAGCTACCTCCTCTTTACGCTCTAAATCGCGTACATAATCTTCCCCTTTTACAATTTGCATATAGCCAAGTCTAAAAATTAACATTGAAAATACGAGAAATATAGCAAAGAAAAGGACATTCATACGAAATGTTAAATTAGAGTGATGTTTTGCTTTAACACTCGTCGCGCGATTTTTTCCCGGTGCTTTGCGCATATGTATTCCCCTCCTCATCTAATTACAATTTAAATACACGATATTTAGTATACCATTCGAAGGTACGACAGGAAAGCATGCACTTGAGAATTAATGATTGAAAACATCATTTATTTGACGGCACTTTAAATTGAAAAGTTTCTAATTCCATTATCAATTATTTAAAATATAGTAAAAACATAAACGATACATGTAAGAACGATAATCTTAACTATGTATCTTTAGGTATTAGGTATCTGTATACAGAAGTTTTCATAACCATTTTTCAGTTTCCATTCTAAATAAATATTAGCTTTTGTTAACATTGTATGTAACAAAAATATCCCCTTTTACCAATCGACAGTTTTGTTAAACTGACACACGTTTACTAAACTTTTATTATCCATTTGGAACCCCTCGCATAGCAAGGGGTTTTCAAAAGATACAAAAAAACCGCTAGGCATGTAAATGCACTAGCGATTTCTCTTATTTTTGCTCATCTTCACCAATTTTGTCTTTTGAAATAGCTGGTAAAATTGGTTGTTTTACATTACTATCAGTCACTTTTTCAGCTTTATATTTTGCTTTTAACTCAAAATATTTGTCTAAAGCATCGCGAGCGATAATGTTATTATTCGGCAAATGCTCACGCCCTGTTGTCGCCCAAGGAATGACGACAGCATAGGCAATTTCAGGATTTTCATAAGGCGCAAAACCAACATGTGTAAAAGTAAGTGTCTCCGTGCCATAATACTCTTTTAACGGTCCGAAATACACTACCTCAGCTGTTCCTGTTTTCCCTGCCGCAGTATATGGAGTATTTGCAAATTGAGCTCGCGCAGTACCTTGCGAACCTGTATAAACTAGGCGTAACCCTTTTTTCACATAATCAATTTCTTCTACAGGATTATCGATACGATTTAAAATTGTTGGTCCTATTTCAGTCACTAATTGACCTAACTGTTGCCCATCATTTGATGGCTCACGTACCTCTTTCACAATATGTGGCTGAATACGATAACCGCCATTTGCGATTGTCGAGATATATTGTACCAATTGTAAAGGTGTATACGTATCATACTGTCCAATTGCCAAGTCGAGTGTTTTACCACCCATCGTTGGACCAGATGGCCCCTGTACACCACTAAATTCATTCGGCAAGTCAATACCTGTTTTTACACCTAAGCCAAATTGCGCAAAATTATTACGCATTTTCGGGAATGTATCATCCTTTAAGCGAAGTGGCATCTTATAGCTATACGGTGTTCCATTCATAAGCATAGCAATTTTAAACATATAAACATTTGACGAACGTTCTAGAGCTGTTAAGTCATTCATCGAAATATATCCACTTCGGTTAAAAATTGACGCTTTTGGATTTGTCCCAGCTAATACGATAGGTTCATCTCCCTGATAAGTACCCATTGAAATAACCCCATGATTATAACCGGTAAGAACAGTTGCTGCCTTAACTGCAGAGCCAGACTCATAAGCTGTTGTAAAGGTTCCATACGAATAATCAACGACTTCATTTTTCCCTGTTTCAGGATTTTTCTCAATCTTCATACCAACATTTGCTAAAATATCGCCTGTATTTGGGTCCATCATGACTAAAAAGGCACGATCAAGTAAATATGAACCCCCTCTTGATTTTAAGTTTAGTAATTCGCGTTTGACAATTTTTTCCGTTTCTAATTGTAACTCACTATCAAGTGTAAGTTTTAAATCTTTACCAGGCTCGCCTTCATAAGTCGTAACGGTATCGACTACCTGCCCTTTTCTATTCGTAATATTTTTAACGACTGATTTTTGTCCTTGCAGTAAATCTTCATACTGCGCTTCAATATAACTTTCACCAACACGGTCATTTCGTGAATAATCACGAGCTAAATAATAATTCAGCTTTTCTTTCGGAATTCCTTTTGCTGGTACTGTTGTACGTCCTAAAATAGCAAGTGATGATAATTTCAAACGCTTCCAGTCCGTTGTTGTGTTAACGCCTGGTAGTTCAGTTAAACGCTCAGAGACAAGTGCAAATTCATCGGCAGACACATTTTCACTCTTAATAATTTGCGGTGATAAATTGTAGCCTGATACCATCTCTCGGTAGATTGCTAATACTTCCATGTCCTTGTCTGTCAATTGCAATAATTCTTCGTTTGTGATTCGTTCACGAACAAGTTTATCTATTTGTGCATTGATTTGACTTTCCGTTACATTTTCTTGTGCCCTAATTTTCTTTTTTTCTTTATCTGTTACTTTTGCATAGGCAGCTTTTTTATTTTTTATAATCCAAAAATCTTGTTTGTCACGTAATGTAACACGTTTCGTTGGCTGCTCAATCAATTGTGCCAGCTTTTCGGCTATGTCTAGCATATCCTTTGTTTTTGTCGTCGACATTTTTGTATACGTAATAGCGTTTTCTGGTTGGTTATCCACTAAAATACGCCCGTATCGATCATACATTCGTCCCCTTGGCACACTTGTATTGACAGCTACCTCCTCTTTACGCTCTAAATCGCGTACATAATCTTCCCCTTTTACAATTTGCATATAGCCAAGTCTAAAAATTAGCATTGAAAATACGAGAAATATAGCAAAGAAAAGGACATTCATACGAAATGTTAAATTAGAGTGATGTTTTGCTTTAACACTCGTCGCGCGATTTTTTCCCGGTGCTTTGCGCATATGTATTCCCCTCCTCATCTAATTACAATTTAAATACACGATATTTAGTATACCATTCGAAGGTAACAGGAAAGCATGCACTTGAGAATTAATGATTGAAAACATCATTTATTTGACGGCACTTTAAGATAAAAAGTTTCTGTTTTTTAACAATTGCTAGAAAAATAGTTTTTTATTGTGGGGTGAGCCACAATTTGAAGCACTCCAAACGTACCGGCAATCGTTCCCTCCCCTTCAGCCCAACTGGCGTGTTGGGGCATTCACCTCCATCTTATATTAAAAAAGCAGCAAAAAAGGCTATGCCTCGGTGATTTATCACCTTTGACATAGCCTTTTAATAAAAATTAATTATTTTGCAGCTTGGAATTTAGCTTCCACTACATCCCAGTTTACTACGTTCCAGAATGCACCGATGTAATCTGGACGACGGTTTTGGTAGTTTAAGTAGTAAGCATGCTCCCAAACGTCTAAGCCTAGGACTGGAGTTTTACCTTCCATAACTGGAGAGTCTTGGTTTGGAGTAGATGTAACAGCAACTGAGTCACCATCAACGATTAACCAAGCCCAGCCTGAACCGAAGCGAGTAGTAGCAGCTTTTGCAAATTCTTCTTTGAATGCATCCAAAGAACCGAATTTAGCATCGATTGCTTTTGCAACTTCGCCAACTGGAGTTTTTGAACCGCCTGGAGCGATTACTTCCCAGAATAATGAGTGGTTAGCATGTCCGCCACCGTTGTTACGTACAGCAGTTTGTTTGTCAGCTGGAAGAGCATCAATGTTTGCGATAAGATCGTTAATGTCTTTTTCAGCAAATTCAGTGCCTTCTACTGCTGCGTTTAAGTTTGTTACATAAGTATTGTGGTGTTTAGAATGGTGAATTTCCATTGTTTTTGCATCGATATGTGGTTCTAATGCGTCATAAGCGTAAGTTAATTGTGGTAATTCGTAAGCCATTGTTAAGTTCCTCCCTAAAATAAAGAAATAATTAATACATTCTTAGATTATCAAAATTGGTCAAACCATTCAACGAAAAATACTTCAAATTGAAGATTTCAGCCTTTTGACTGAAAAGCCAATACGATTACTATACTACCCTGTTGTTTTAGCAATTATGCCTCGACATAATTACGGCCGGAATTGGAAAGGAGTGACATCCGCATCAGGCTTTTAAATTCTTTCAACGGATGTTTTGACACCCGCTGAAAGAATTTAAATAGCTAACTATCGGAGGAAATTATATCGCTATAAAGAACACGACAATCATAACGATTTGAATGACTGCTTTTGCAAGTGTTGATGTTAAGAAGCCAACAAGAGAGCCAACACCGCTTTTCACAGCTTCTCCGAATGTACGACGCTCCACGACTAATTCTGCAATCACAGCTCCTAAAAATGGACCGATTAGTATACCTACAACCGGAATGACGAACGGACCAATTAATAAACCAATGGTACTCCCCCACATACCAGCATTTGAACCACCAAATTTTTTAATACCAAAGGCATTGGCTACAGAATCAGCAACAAATAAAATGACAACAAATATAATTTCAGTCGCCCAGAACAACCAGCTTAGCTCCGCAAATGAAAAAAATAAACCGTATACTAAAAAACCACCGATTAAAAAAATCACACCTGGAATGATCGGGTATACCAATCCAACAAATGAAATGATAAAGCAGGCAATCACTAAGATCCAGCCAACAACTTCCATGAAAATTCTCTCCTTTTATCGTGCATTGCCTACTTTACGGATTTACAAAGCTATTGGTTTCAGTTATTTTCGTTTGTATCGTAAGTGCAACGTCAGCTACAAATCTTTCCTGTAGCGAAAGCAAAGCGTCAGCTACAATGACGCCAAGGCACAATTGATTTAATGTCTAATTCCTAAAATAGAGTCAGCTATATTTACAGCATGGTCTCCTATACGTTCTAAATTGCTAATGATATCCGTATAGACGATTCCCGCCGCTCCATTACATTCGTACGTATTTAAGCGCGCAATATGCTTTTGTCTTAGTTTATCTTCCATATCATCTATCAAGCTTTCGAGCTCCGTAACTTCCTGCGCCAAACTCAAACTGGCTGTATCCAGAGCCGCTATGCTCTTTCGTACAGCTTCAATCGCCAAGCTAAACATGCCTATTAAATCTTGTCGTGCTGATTTACTTAAATTTACCTCATGATGATCTTTATATTGTAAAAGCTCTAAAATATTTTCAAAATGATCGCCAATACGTTCGATGTCTCGTACATTTGTTAGCAGTGTATGGTGTCTTACTGAGTCTGCTCGAGAAAGTGGTTGCTTAGACACCATCACTAAATAATTCGTGATTTCCTTGTCTAAATGATTGAGCGCTACTTCTAATTGTAAAACTGTAGGAATATGAGCAGTTTCACCCGTTTTCATATATAAAAACGTTTCTTCTAAACCATGCAGTGCATGCTCTCCCATACGTAACACTTCCTCCTTCGCTTGCCCGAGTGCAATCGCCGGAGAGGAATCAATGAATGATGGATCTAAATGCTTCGTTGTCACATCAATATTTCCATCATGCCCAGGAACTAGCTTCGTGACAAGTACAGCCAACCCTCCGATAAATGGCAGCTGAATCATCATATTAATTATGTTAAATGAGCCATGCGCAAGCGCTATTTGCATTTTCGCATCTAAATGGAATAGCCCACTAATCCACTGAACGAAATGTATAAACGGTGTAAAGAATACCATGAAAATGATCGTTCCTATAATATTAAATAGTACATGTGCCGCCGCTGCACGCTTAGCATATATAGAAGCACCCAGTGAAGCTAATACTGCTGTAATGGTCGTGCCTATATTCTCACCGAATAAAATAGGTAAAGCACTATCTAAGCCAATCAAATGCTCAGCATATAAGCCCTGTAACACACCGACAGTTGCTGTTGAGCTTTGGACAAGCAATGTAAAAACTGCCCCTAGAAAAATCCCTACAATGGGCAGATTCTTGAGATGAAGGGTTAATGATGCTAGGTCCGCTAATTGATGGAGTGATTGCATGCTTGCACTCATTAACTCTAATCCTAAAAATAATCCCCCGAAGCCAAACAATATTTGCCCGATATACTGATACGTCGCTTTCTTAAAGAAAAATAACAACCCTGCACCTAGCGCCAATAACGGATAAAAATATATGCCGATATTTATACCAATAATAAATGCGGTTATGGTCGTTCCAATATTTGCCCCCATAATGACACCGATTGCTTGACGTAATGTTAAAAAACCTGCACTCACTAGCCCAACCGTAATCACCGTCGTTGCAGAGCTCGACTGGATACAAATCGTCACAATTATGCCCACTAACACACCCATTAAAGGATTTGTTGTAAAACGATTCAACCATTCACGCAGTCGATCATCTGCTGATTTTTGAAGCCCATCCCCCATGAATTTAATGGAAAATAAAAAGACTCCTAATCCGCCTAAAAATTGAAACAGTATGCTTTGCCAATCTATTGTCAATTGTATTCGCTCCAATTCCTACATCTCTACTTCCCTATTCCTAATCTTTAAATGATAGTTTAGAAAAAGTAAAGAAAACCTTTAACTTCTTTACACAATATTAACATTTCATCATCGTATTCTCAGTTATTATTACTTATTTCATATCTTGTCAAAGTTGAACATGGTAGAATAGCGATTGGAGGAGATTTGCTTATGAAACACTCACAACTATTTATCGATAGCTTAATTCATCCAAAAAAACTTGCTGCCTATCGTTTATTACCTATCGGAAAAGTCATTCAATATACTTTTCTTCTAATTACTGTTGTTACAGTTTTCTCTTTTGGTCGTTTTACGGCCGGAATGTCTGTTGATACATTTGATATGAATAGTTTAAATGGTATTACTGAATACATAGAAGGTGTTAAATGGGTATTGTATCCCGTGACATTCATTATGCTTTTTGTTTTTACAACGATGCTTATTTTTGCACAAATTGCTCTCTATGCCCTAGCAGGTCTACTGATTTTAAAAGTCATGAAACGTCGCGGTGAATACCGTCACATTTGGCGTACTACGACATTTGCCATGACTTGGGCAATTCTAATAAGTATGCTAGCAGATTATTTACCGATTAACAGTACAATTATCTCTGTTTTTTCTTTATTTTTAACTGTAACTCTACTAATCGTAGCCATCACAAAATATCCAAAACAACCAAACATAAAATAATGTGCATGAATTCCCTCTCTTCTAAATATAGTGTAGAAAAGGAGGGGATTTTTTGCGTGCTTTTGTGTTAACAGCTATCATTATTATTTTTGCTTTTGTTGTGAAAGTAGATTTAACAGAAGGTTCATTACACCTTGCTACCATTTATCCGAAAGATAGTGAAAAAGCCCTTTGTGAGAAGCAGCGAGAGCCAAATTATATTACTGTACAGACTATTCAAGGCGATTCCATTCACAGTTTATTTGCACTTCATCCCACCAAAGTACCAATGACCTTCCCTGAACGCTTACAACTATTTTATGAATTAAATCCACACTTACAATTACAGGCTCTTATTCCTGGTGAAAATATTAAGCTTCCTCTGTCATTTGAATTTGAAAACAAATGCGGAAAATGAAAAGTTAACGTTTCTTCCTTGTCCTTATTTTCTTACACTGCTAAAATAAATGTCAGTGACGGTCGAAAGTATGGCCCGAAAAGGAGAGAAAGTTAATGAGTGAAATTTGTCACCGTACAAATACACGTCCCGTACGTGTCGGTAATTTAACAATAGGTGGTAGTAATGAATTATTCATTCAAAGTATGTGTACAACAAAAACACATGATGTCGAAGCAACAGTAGCAGAAATTCTTCGTCTTGAGGAAGCAGGCTGTCAAATCGTTCGCGTCGCAGTACCAGATGAACGTGCAGCTGATGCGATAGCAGATATTAAAAAACGTATCAATATTCCATTAGTAGCTGATATTCACTTTGACTATAAATTAGCATTAAAAGCAATAGAAAATGGTATCGATAAAGTTCGTATTAACCCAGGTAATATTGGGCGTAAGGAAAAAGTAGAAGCTGTTGTTAATGCAGCTAAGGCTAAAGGTATTCCAATCCGTATCGGGGTAAACGCTGGTTCATTAGAGCGTCATATTTTAGAAAAATATGGTTACCCTACTGCGGACGGTATGGTAGAATCTGCCCTTCACCATATTAAAATTTTGGAAGACTTGGACTTCCACGATATTATCGTATCAATGAAGGCATCAGACGTAAATCTAGCGATTGAGGCCTATGAGAAAGCGGCTAAAGCCTTTGACTATCCTCTGCATTTAGGAATTACTGAATCAGGTACATTATTTGCGGGTACAGTAAAATCAGCGGCTGGCCTTGGCGCAATCCTATCAAAAGGTATTGGTAATACGTTACGTATTTCACTATCTGCAGACCCTGTCGAAGAAGTTAAAGTAGCACGCGAGCTATTAAAATCATTCGGTCTTGCTTCAAATATGGCAACACTTATTTCTTGCCCAACTTGTGGTCGTATCGAAATTGATTTAATTTCAATTGCCAATGAAGTAGAAGAATATATTTCTAAACTTAATGTACCATTAAAAGTTGCTGTTCTTGGTTGTGCGGTAAACGGTCCTGGTGAAGCACGTGAAGCCGATATCGGTATTGCTGGTGCTCGTGGTGAAGGTTTACTATTTATGAAGGGCAAAACTGTTCGTAAAGTGCCTGAAGAAACAATGGTAGAAGAGTTGAAAAAAGAAATCGATAAATTAGCAGCTGAAATGGTAGAAAAACGCGCTGCTGAAGAAGCAGAAAAAGCGAACGCCTAAGGAGGTGCTAGTATGAAAAAGCCTCGCTTTGGTATTGATATCGATGGAACAGTAACATGTCCTAGTACTCTCATTCCACATATCAATAAACAATACAATCTAAATATTACACTCGACGATGTGTGCGAATATGATTTTTTATCAGCATTTCCTCACCCTGTTGATCGTGTAGCATTTAATACATGGTTTAAAGAAAATGAACCATTTATGTATGAAGTTTCGGAAGCAGCTAAAGATGCGAAAGATATTTTAAATACGTGGAAAGAAAACTACGAACTTTATTACATCTCTGCTCGTGGTGAGAATGTATCAGATGTTACGGTAAATTGGTTTAAATCACGATCTATTCCGTATGATCATATCGAGCTCATCGGTAGTCACGATAAAATTTCCGTAGCAAAAAAACATGGTGTTGATGCATTTTTTGAAGATAAGCATGATAATGCGGTTATGCTTGCAGAGGAATTAAAAATACCGGTTGTATTATTTGACACTCCGTATAATCGTCTTGCTGTTCCAGACAATGTCGTACGTGTTTATAACTGGCAAGAAGCCAACCATTTTATCACAAATTATTTTAAATAAACAAATGGAGTCGTGTTCATGTATTGAACACGACTCTTCTTCTTTTATACATCCAGTATCCCTCGTAACCAACGCTCCACAAAATTTTCAAAGGTAATGCCATAATTTTCATAAACAGCATGGTAAACAAAATAAGTTCCTAATCGCTCAAGTAATTCATCATTAATCTTCATCACAAACCGCTCCCTTCCCTTAGTTTTTTACTGAATTTTCAGATACTTGAACTTCCAATTTCTCGAATATTCTAACGGACTTCGCATAGTTGCAAAACCGTCACAATCTGCCGCCTCCATGCCCTTTCTTCATGGTTTTCTTTTCGTTAATATAGTAGTATCAACTTACAAAACTGGAGGGACTACTTGTGAGATGGATGACAAAGGTAGCTTGTATAACATGTCTTTGCGCGTTGCTCACTGGCTGTGGTAATCGATTATCAGAAATTAAAGACGCGGTTTCAGGCATAAATTCAGCAGCAGAAACTGCAGCCAGTGCAGTTAGTCGTGATGTACATGCTGTACGAGCAATTGCCATTAACTATAAAGATACATCTTTTACGGTTAATGACCTATTTAAAACTATTTTACGTGACGTACGCTGGGATTATGACGCCGAAAAAAGTGAGCTTCATGTGAGAGGCACTTGGAAAGCACCACTATTTTCTGAGCAACCGTGGGATGATACGAAGAAAAAACAACTAGCAGAAACAGGTGTAGTAAAGGTTATATGCACTATTAACAACAATAAAATTGATAGCGCTCTCACAAATGTAACACTTATTTTTAATGACGAAACGATTCTAGAAATGTCTGGCGAAGATGCTCTTCATCACCTATATGATACATATTTACAAAATTAAGCTCCGTAGCTTTTAAACAAGGCTGTTTCCTCAAAGATTGTTTTTAAAAAAGGCAGATTTAATCTACAAAACGTCTAGATTAAATTCTGTCTTTTTGTTCTAATATATCGCGAATCGAAAATTTAACTAAAGCTCCCCGTTTGTTTAATTGTTAGTGTTATTGTCTAGTTGCAGCTTTTTCTAGACTGTTATTCTGTGATGCTAGGTGAGGATATGTATTTTTTCTAAATAATACTTCACGATAGCTAAATATTCTCTGGAGTAGTACTTAATACGAAATTCTGATGGTGTTGCAGCTGGTAAGCCGGTAACGTTAAGTCCTAAATCTTCAGCAATGGATTCGGCTCGATATAGATGGAATCGGTTTGTAACAACTACAACTGTGGAATCTTTGTCTATGTAATCCATTGAATACTGAAAATTTTCAAGAGTGCGAGTAGAATTGGATTCGGTGATGATTCGTTGTTCATCAATACCTAATTGCATTAATGATTCTTTGATTACAGAAGCTTCAGACACAATTTCGTCCTGCCCCTGACCACCAGAAGCGATTGCAATTGTATGTTCGTTTTCTTTTAAGTATGCAGCTGCAGTCGTAATGCGCTCGAACAGCAGACTAGACGGTTGATCCCCCGATAATCGTGTACCTAAAATAATGAGGTAATCTGCATTTTCTATCGCAGTATTTTTGCCTTGAGACACGATAAGTAAGTGTAGGCAAAGAAAAAAAACAAGGACTACCGCGAGCAATATAGTGATGAGCTTGAATACTTTCTTCATAATAACCTCCATATTCACTGTAACGATTGACATTATTTAAATTATCGGTAGCAAATTTTAATATATGAGCTTGTTTTTTTATTCTTTGCTAAAAGATCGTTGCTATTACTACATATCTTTTCTTAAATAGTCTGTGGAATAAATATTAAACGACTGTTAATAAGCACATAATAAAAAATTGTATTGTTGATGTCCAAAATATAAATATAACATCTGCGCCTAAAATAATCTCGCCCGGTGGCAGTTCTTTAGATGGCGAAGGAAATAAAAATATATAAGGTACAATGACAAAAGAAGAATAAGAGGGTGCAAAAGAATCGAATCATTTAAAAACACTTGAGCAAAGAATAACAATGTATGCGATAGATACTATTGCATACATTGTTATTCTTTTCATACTCTACGATTAAATTCATACAACACATTATCCTCCCCTTTTAATCTTAATAATCCAATCTATAGTAAGACGAACGGAATGGTGTGATGTTCCAATTTTTCTTCACCTAACCTGCAAGTGAAAAAAATAATCTTTGAGAAAACAATCTTAAACAAATAAAGAATTACGGCTGGGTGCTTGCAAGGGGGAAGTCCGACGAACCCCAAGGAGTCGCACAGCCTCACTCCAACCACTTTTAGTTTATAGCGAAAACGAAACTTCAGAATTTTTTGTGCGAAAGAGCAGCGGCAGTAGATGTACAAGCGCATCTCTGTTATAAGTCTATTCGGTGTTCTTCAGCAAATAAGCCCAAAAAAATCTTACAATTTTGAAATATCGGACTCTCCTAATTGAAACTTTCAAAACCAACAAGTTATAATCAAAGTATCACGTGATGGTTTGGAGGTGTTTCCATTGGGACAGAGAGATTAAAAATTGGCGAGCTTGCAGAAAAAACCGGCATTACAAAAAGAACAATCGATTATTATACAAACATCGGCTTATTAGAAGCAGAACGTTCTGCATCCAATTATCGCTACTATGCTTCTGCAATGATCGAAAGACTTCATTATATCGAGCAACGCAAACAGCAAGGTCTTTCACTCATTGATATCCAACATGAACTAAACATCACTCCGCATGAAGAAATTGATGTACAAATGCTACGTGTAAAAATGCAAGACCTAGAGCAGGATGTAACTTCTTTACTTGAACAAATAAACAAACAAGACAACAAAAATATTGAAAAAATAAAAAAAAATGTTTCTCCCGAAAGCATTGCACTCATGCAATCTTTACTTTTACTTATTCATAATTAGGAGGTGACGTTCTGTTCATACAGAACGACTATTTGGAGACCATACTCAACTTATCAATTTTTACAATTTTATTAGCTTTAACTGGCTTTTTCGTAGCAACGGAGTTTGCTATTGTAAAAGTACGTTCATCAAGGCTTGACCAATTAATTGCGGAGGGCAATAAAAGGGCCGTATCTGCAAAGTATGTTGTCAATCATTTAGACGAGTACTTATCTGCCTGTCAACTTGGTATTACTGTAACAGCGCTTGGTATCGGGATGGTCGGAGAAAAAACATTTGAATTTATGCTACACCCTCTATTTAACTTGATAGGCATTTCAGATAAGTATATGACGATTTTTACAATTGGTAGTGCTTTTGCCATCGCAACATTTTTACATGTTGTCGTCGGGGAGTTGGCACCAAAAACTGCTGCGATTCAAAAGGCTGAATTGATTACACTCCATTTTGCCAAACCTATTATGTTGTTTTATAAAGTGATGTATCCATTTATCTGGTTTTTGAACGGCTCAGCTCGAGTATTAATTGGCCTATTTGGTATGAAGCCTGCTTCAGAGCATGAGTTATCACATTCTGAGGAAGAATTACGATTACTGCTATCTGAAAGCTTTGAAAGTGGTGAAATCAATAAAACAGAGCTAAAGTTTGTGAATAATGTCTTTGAATTTGATGAACGTATTGCTCGTGAAATTATGGTTCCTCGAACAGAGATTGTTGGCATTGAAAAAAATGAATCTTTTACAAATATGATTCACTTTATCGCCGCTGAAAATTATACTCGTTATCCTGTTTATGATGGTGATCGTGATAATATTTTAGGCTTTATCAACGTTAAGGAATTGTTTACACACTGTTTGCTTGAGCAACTTACAGACGATTCATTAATTCTTGAAGATTTCATTAATCCTGTTATACGAGTAATTGAAACGATTCCTATTCAAGCATTACTTATGCGTATGCAAAAAGAGCGAATTCATATGGCTATTTTAATGGATGAATACGGCGGGACATCAGGGCTTGTAACAGTCGAGGATATTTTAGAAGAAATAGTAGGTGAGATTCGCGATGAGTTTGATGATGATGAAATTGCAGAAATCCGAAAAGTAAGTGACAATCACTATATTTTAAACGCAAAAATTCTCATTGAAGATGTTGAAAAACTATTAAATGTAACACTTGAAGCAGATGAAGTCGAAACATTGGGCGGTTGGTTTTTAACAGTAAATAATGGCATTAAAGCAACTAAAAATATTGAGTTGGCCCCTTATATATTTAGTATTTATGAGCAGCAAGGCCATCGTATTCATTACATCGAAGTTCGTCCCCTTCGCAATATTGTGCCTACTGTATTAGAGGCGTATTCTGACTGATATGGTTTTCTTAATAGTTTATAACAATTTTAACTCCATAGTATCATTCAAATGGGACTATTCTAGTTTTTCCAAATACTTTTTTCTTATTCCATTATTAGGCATATCCATATATAATAAATATATGGATATGATTCTATTTTCAGGGGGCAAAACATATGAAATTGTTTAAACTATATCATTCGGACGGTATTCATATCATTACCGACGTCAAAAAACACAAAACTAACATTGAATTAAAAACAATTACAGGCGAAGTATTATATATTATCGTAGTAACAGATGAAAACTACACAGTATACGATGATCGTTTTGCTGGTGCTTCAAAGCAATTAAATTCTGTTGAGGCATTTGATATTGACGGAAACTTCCGTAGCCTAGATTTTGATAATATGCGTTTACTCTTCAAAGAGGCATTTACGAAGCTATTACAAGAGATTGCAGAATGTGTCAATGAAAATGATAAGCTAGTAGATATTGATACACTACGTCATAAAGTAAGCGCTCAAATTAAAGGTATCCATTTCCGCGTTATTTCTGACACGAAAAAATACGAGATTTAAATATTTAACAGACTGTCCAATCAATAGAATGCGGATAGTCTGTTTTTTACTGTTTTTTACGTTTCAAATATTCAGCACTTCCCCCGTTATTTAACCATAGTCACCCTCGAAACAAAAAACATCTTATACCACTTTCATGTATAATGGTATTTAATTATCTGAAAGAAAGGGTGTTTGGATGAATCGTGAACAATTAATCACACTTATTTCGGAAAAACTGAAATTAATCCGTACCGAAAAAGATTTAACACAGGATCAGATGAGTGATTTACTAGGACTCTCTAAAAAAACACTTGTTCAAATTGAAAAAGGTCGTATTCATACTGGCTGGACTACAACGATTGCAGTTTGTGCATTATGCCGAGAAAGCTCAATTTTACAGCATGAGCTTGGCGGGGACCCACTTGAGGTTGTCGACTTAATTGCTAATAACGGAACATTATATCCTAAGGAAAAGACGATGGGTGGATACATATGGTGGAAAAATCTTAGCGAGTACAAAGGTTATCGTCTACAACAAAACGTCATTAGTCAGCATTTTCGAATTTTAGATACAAACAACTATCGACTACTATCAACATTCGACGAGTCAATAGCTAAGCAATCATGGGAAAATTTTCAAGAATAATTATTGTACTGTATCCGCACATAACGTAGAAGCATTACATCCAAATACCTCTACGTTATGGGCAGAAGTACTAGGATCGGAAAGAACCTTTGTAAATGCTGCACAATACTGCCAGTGATGGCGCTCTTTTCCTTCATTATTAATCTCCTGTTTTGTTGTACTACTTTCTTGCATTCTCACTCTCTCCTCTCCTAGTTCTAGCTCCTATATAATGAAGATATGAAAAGAACACCACTATATATAATAGCAAATTCTCTCTCTTCGTTATTCCAACACCTAGACGAATGAATACAGAAATGAAATCACTTCGTCATATGATAAAGTATAACTAGAAACCGATAGTATGGCGTAATAACATTACAACCAAACTTTTGGTTAAAAGTTTCATTAGTCGAAATTTCTAACACTATTCTCTATACTTAATAATAACTTCTCTAATACTGGAAAGGATGCTCTTTTATGGATCGAATACTAGCAATTAGTGATATACATGGGGAATTAGAACTTTTTGAAGAATTATTATTAAAAGCTAATTATGATACTGTGCAAGATCAGTTATTTTTACTTGGTGATTATATTGATCGTGGGCCTGCATCATGTGGCGTTTTAAACTTAGTCGGAGAATTACAGGCAAAAGGTGCACGTGTTCTACTAGGAAATCATGAAGCCATTATGCTAAAAGCCTGTCGCTCTGGCGATCCTAAGCCGTGGAATCATTGGGTGGAACTTTGCGGTGGCGAGGCAACTCTTGCAAGCTATGGTTATCAGTTAGAAGATTTTAAGGAAGTCATTGAAAATGAGACATTACCTAGCTTTATTCAGTCTTTACCAAAGCTCGAAGAACATTTACAGCTTATCGCAACCTTTGATACTTATATCGAATTAGAGGATGCCATTTTTGTACATGGCGGTGTAGTTCCTGGCATAGCTTTGGCAGAAACAGATCCCTTGCAATTTTTATGGATTCGTGAAGAATTTCATGTAGGTTATCAAGGCGAGAAAACTGTAATCTTTGGCCATACACCTACCTATAGACTTCACCATAATCCAACAGATTACAGTGTCTATTTTGGCGAAAATAATATCATCGGTATAGATGGTGGAGCTGTTTTTGGAGGTCAGTTACACGCATTAGAATGGCCAAGTCATCAAATAATATCGGTGGAAAAGGAAAAGCCAACAAGTGTAGAATAACCTGTTGGCTTTTCGTGCTAAAATGAAGATAAAAGTTTTAATACAATTTAAAAATAACACCTACTAAAGAGTACACAATAACTGTTGTAAATAAAATTGTCATGTGGATAAGTGAGAAAACAAACATTTTTGTCGCCCACTTTATTTGATCTTTATTACTATGATATCCGTAAATACTCATCACAAGCCATGCAATGCTTAGCAATAGAGCAACAAGCATAATACCAACACTTAAAGTGCCAAATAAAAAGCTTGATAATATCAATAAGATTAAATAAAAGTTCGATTGATAATAAGTACGACGCATTCCTTTCACAACCGGAAGCATTGGAACGCCGGCTGCTTCGTAATCAGCATGCTTACGAATGGCAATGGCATAGAAATGAGGCATCTGCCAAATAACCATAACTAAAAATAGGCCAAGTATCGCAGGATGTGTAATCTCAGAAGAAACAGCTGCCCAACCAATTAAAGCTGGAACCGCTCCTCCTATACTCCCTATTTCCGTATTATAAATCGTGCGACGTTTTGTCCACATTGTATAAGGTACTACATATAAAAATACCCCTAAGAGACCAAATCCTGCAGCTAATGGAGAAGCAAGTGCCAACACAGCTGCCCCTAGAATAAGCATGGCAAAAGCTAAAGTTAACGCTGTTTTAGCTGACATTTCACCAGTTACAGTTGGTCGACTTTGCGTACGAGGCATTATAGCATCAATGTCTCGGTCATACACATTATTAAATGTTCCAGCAGCACCAATAACAAGCGCTGAGCCAATCGTTGCGAAAATAATTTCAGGTATATTCTCTACAAAAGTCATTTTATTTTTGTACATACCTAGCGTTAAACCAGCCCACATAGGAATTAAATTGGATTTAATGATTCCTGTTTTTACTGTCTGCGCTAAAATAGAAGGGCGTGAGGACTTCTTGGAAGATTGTAGTTTATGCTCCGTTTTTAGATTTTGTTCCATTCATCTTAATTCCTTTTCTCTCTTAATTTCTACACGCTTTACCATTAGAAAGCGACAAATTTTGCATGCGGTTAATTATGCGTCGGCATAATTGTGTCCGGAATCTGCTTTTGCACTTGCACTAAGAACTCCTTGCCGATTCCTTGACATCCATTCAGCGGATTTTGGCACTTACACCCGCATTCATCACCATCTATAGAGATGGTTGACTTCTATAGCTCGCTACAAAAAATTGTAACTGCCGATGCACTTTAGTTACAAAAACATTCGCTGAAATAAGTTAGACATATCAAATTATTATTCTACCCCTTTTAGATAGAGTCTGTCTCAATGTTCACATAAAGTACATGATTTTCTTACTCTTTATATTCTACCTAATGAAAATAGAGATACACGTTCATTCACAACATCTTCTATGATACCACCGACTGACGTGAATTTGAACCTAATTGGCTTGATTCTTTGCATATTACTATTCAAGTAAAACAATCTACTCTATACTAAGGTGTATGCTTTTAACTATACGAAGGAGTGTCTATCACGTGAAATACGGATTTATCGGCCTTGGAAATATGACAACGGCCATTATTAAAGGAATGTGTAAAAGCGGAGATTTTAATCCTACTTTTATTTATGGCTATAATCGTACCGAAGCAAAAACAACAAAATTAACAACCTCTTACGGTATTCTAGCCGCAAGCTCTATTGAAGATATTATGTCGAATTGTGACGTCATTATCCTTGGTGTCAAACCCCAAATGTTACCAGATGTTTTACCAGAGGTGAAAAAGCATTTACAAGACAACCATGTCATTGTTTCCATTGCTGCAGGTAAAAATATTTCATATTTTCAGGGTTATCTATCTGAAGTTACCCCCATTATTCGTGTAATGCCAAACATTAATGCGCTTATCGGTGCCTCTACAAGCTGCTTTACAGCAAGTGAACCAGTATCAGATATGCAGCTACAGTATGTCGTTTCACTGTTTGAAACAATTGGTACAATAATCGAGGTCCCTGAACACCTATTTTCTATATTTACAACAATCGGTGGAGCTTCACCAGCATTCACCTATATGTATATTGACGCGTTAGCACGTGCTGCTGTTCGTGAAGGAATGCCAAAAAGCATGGCTCTTGATATTGCAGCAAATGCAGTACTCGGCAGTGCAAAAATGATAATCCAATCTCAGGAACATCCCTGGGCACTTGTAGATCAGGTATGCTCACCGGGAGGAACAACTATTCAAGGTGTATCCTCATTACAAAGTAATCATTTTGAAACAACGATTCACGATGCAGTCGCTGCAGTGACTAACAAAGATCGAAACTTATCAAAATAGAGCTTGCTTGATCTACTAAAAAATAAAACGAAACCGAGACATCATTCGTGTCTCGGCTTTTCATTTCATTGAATATTATCTTGTAATTCCTGTGCTAAAAATGCAATTAGGTCACGTAGATTTTCTGGTGTAACACCGTGACCGTCTGCATACTGCTTAAATGTCACAGTAGCTCCAAATTGCTCAAATAGTTCTTTACTTTCAGCGCCCCATTGCGATGGGATGACATAATCATAATCCCCATGAGAAATAAATGCATGTAAGTGATTGATTGGGCGAATTGCATATTCCTCTGTCACGAATTTCGGCGTGTAGCCACTTAATGCTACAATTCCTGTAATTAAATTACCCATTGCAAAAGCAAGTGACTGTGCCAAAACTGCTCCTTGGCTGAATCCAAGCATGTACACTTTATGTGGATCAATTTGATATTCATCCATTGCCTCTAACACAAATTGTTGTAGAGCCACTAATACTTTATCGAAAATTTCACGGTCTGGTTTACCGATGTCTTGGATTGTGAAAAAAGCATAGCCAGGCTTTTGCGTAATAGGTCCTCGTAAACTAAAGATATGACATTGCTCTTTAAAGTCCTGCACTAATTGTGGTAAATCATCTTCATTGCTTCCCATTCCATGCAATAAAAAAATCGCTGGATATTTTCTATTTGGATCCATATTCGTTGGTTGTGTATGTTTAAATGTAAATGGTGTATTCATAATAAAATTCCTTTCAGGTGAACTTGTGTCACCTTATTATACTGCAAAAAATAGCTAGACAAAACAGGATTGCTTCGTTATCATAAATAGTTTTTGGGATGTACGATCAGACACTTGGAACACAATGTTTTTTTATGTACGAAATCGTAATAATAGAACGTATACTTTTAGCCTTTGTTCTTCTATCGGTTCGCTCAGGTACTGAGATCGACCTATATACATGACAACTATTATCTCAACTTTTGTAATGAGCCAAATTATAGTAATTTTGTCTTATTTATAATCCCGTCAGTGTGATAAGCAATATAGCCGTTAATTATACGAATCGTTTCTTGTGGATCTGCGTTAAATAGCACTTTTGATTGCTCTGGAGTTGAGACAAGTACCGTTAATAAATCTACGCGCATTGAATGTCCAGCAGAGCTATAAGCATAATCGTAAACAATATCTTCCTCTGTCACATTGTCTGTCATATACTGCTTATGAAATAATTCTTTAGCGGCATCCATTTGTTCTGCAACTTGCTGACGAATTCGCATTTGATGCATCAATAGTTCTTCTTCAAGTATAGTGGTCTTTAACCACTCTTTCTTTTCGAGCATCTTCAAAAACTCTTTTTCCCAAATTTGCTCATTTTCAGTAAAATACAGCATATTCATCATTAACATATCCCAAAAATCAATTTGAGACTGTGCTGATTTACGCTGCATCTCTATTACTTCTTTAAAGTGCTCCTCAACCTTCGTAATATTCATATTGCGCACTAAATGATTACATACATTTTCAATAAATTTATTTGCCACTTCTTGTGCCATGAAAAAACCCGTCCTTTATATCTACAAATCATTTCCTCACTATCATACCATGATTGTAGAATAGAAATAAACGGGTAGCGTTTAGGTCTGCCATGTAGGCTCTCATACTTTTACAAGCTAACCAAAAAAACATCCTCGTCAAAAGATGAAACAAGGATGTTGTATGAACATTTTATACTTCAGATGTAGTAATCGAATCTAAAATAGACTTTGCATTTTTGTGAAGCGTTTGATAGTTCTCCTGTAATATATGTGGAGGTACAGGTTTGCTGAATAAGAAGCCCTGTACAGTATCACATTTACTGTCTATTAGATATGTTAGCTGTTCTATCTCTTCTATTCCTTCTGCAACTACTTTTAACTGTAGATGCTTTGCCATAGAGAGAATCATGTCCACTAATGCTTTATCTGTAGAGTTCGAATGTATTTTCTGAACGAAAGATCGATCAATTTTTAAACAATCTATAGGAAAATCCTTCAAATAAGATAATGACGAATATCCTGTCCCAAAATCATCTACTGCGATCGTAACACCAAGCGCCCTCAATTTTTGTAAAATCGTCGTCATATGATCAATATTGATGGTCATACTCTCTGTTATCTCTAGCTGCAAATATTTCGGCTCTAATTGTGTTTTCTCAAGAACATGATGAATTATTTCAACTAAATTTTGCTGAAAAAGTTGACCTAATGACAGATTGACCGCTACTTTAATCGGTGGCAATCCCGCTGCTTCCCATTTCTTTACTTGTTGACAGGCCGTTTCTAGTACCCATTGTCCGATAGGAATAATTAATCCCGATTCCTCAGCAATAGGGATGAAGACTCCCGGCGAAATCCACCCCTTCTTTGGATGCTGCCATCTGACTAAAGCCTCTACTGACTTAATTTGGCCCGTATGTAAATCTAGTTGCGGTTGATATTCTAAAAAAAGCTCTTGCTTCGCTAATGCATCATGTAAATCATTTTCTAATAAAAGTTGTTCCGTCGTCTCTTTAGATATTGAGGACTCATAAAACCGTAGACGAGTTGGAGATTTCTGCGCTTCATGCATAGCATAGAGTGCAAATCTAATAAGTTCCTCTTCCCTATAAGAATCTGTTGGAAATAAAGCAATACCAATATTTAATTGACTATTGAGAGAAAAATGTTGTATTTGGAATGATTCTTCCATGACAAATTGAAGCTGCTGACTAAGCTGCGTCAATTGATGGGTATTATTCACCTCATCAATATAAACGACAAAATAATCTTCTCTCAGCAAGCAAAGTAAATACTTCTCTGGTAAAACATTTTTCAATCTTTGCGCGATTAGACTTATCATTTGGTCTGCATATGTACTACCTAAAGACGCTTTAATAGCAGGAATTCTTTCTATACCGATCGCAAGAATTGCCTTTTGGGATTTAGATATGTCTAAATCTTTCTTTAATGATTCCATTAAAAAACGTTCATTTGGTAAATTCGTAATCTCATTATGGTAAGCCATATGATGCATCTTTTCGCGAGATTTTTCTAAATGCTCTTGTGTATCAACTAACTGCTGAAAAGGTTTTTCGATAGATGAAAAATAAATAGCTCTAAATAAAAGATAAGATGCACCTAACTCAAAAATATGTCCAATGAAGTTTTTAATATCATAAACATCTTGATAAATTGTATAAAGAAAATCGCTCATGATTAAATAAATCGAACTACCAAATAATAAAAGTACTATTTTAGGTGCTTTTTCAAAATTTTTAAGCATCAGGACCATAATCACTAAATGTATCGCTACAGCTATATATTGCAAAGTATTTTTTAAAACAGTAGGACCTTCACTTTCTATCAAAAGTGGTGGCAATATAGGCGATGGAGCATAGATGACGACAAAACAACCAGTGATTATTACAAACGGCAAGCTATAAATAAACCAACGATAACTTAATTTTATTTCCTTCTCCTTTATAAAAAAAATAATGAGAAAACCAATCGATAATAGTAATCGACAAAACATGTAAAACCATGTTGATGCATACGGCGTACTTTCTGTAATAAAAAATGGCATTCCTTTATAGGAAAGTGCATGAGCCATTTCTAATAAGCTAATCGTTAAAAATAATGCCCCAACATAGAGAACTCTATTCGATAAAATATAAGGCGTAATTAACCATGTCTGAATTGAAATAGACATTGTCACTACAGTTATAAGCATTTCCATCAGTAAATGAATCGTTACATAATTGTTCTCTCCAAATATCCCATAAAATTTATCGCTACCCAAACCCATTACGATGAATAAAATCATTGATAATAGGATGAATTGATTGCCCTGCTTCACAAATGAAAAATCCTCATTAAATTTCCACATCATAACTCCCTTCTTAAGCTCTAAATAATTTCCTCCATCTACTGCTTTATTGATGGTTTTAGGATAATTATACTATAAAACTATTATGAAGTATCGACTTTTTAACCAAAAAAGAACAAAAATTCAGGACAATAAAGTGAAACTTTAATCAGTAGGAGGGGTTCTTCATCCTACACTAATTATTAATCTTCACTAATCGGGCTTTTTCGGGATAAAAATATCGCTAAAAAAAAAGATGCTGAATAAAGAAAAAAAGATGCCTCAGCTTTTGAGACATCTTCTATCTACTACGAAAATACATAGCTATCCATATTATCTATTGTATTTTGGATAGCATCTTTTAAGGAATGCTGATGTTTGCCACAATCAGCTATTGCCTCTTCTAATATAATTGCAGCATTTGCCATAAACGGTGCCATCTGCAAATCTTTCGCTAATTGAATAAGAACAAGTGCTTTATTCCATTTCCAACGCGCATTTTTCGAATCTAAGTTAATAGCTTGCTCTAAGTAACCAAGTGCATCGAATGGCATCCACCCAAAGCGATGCATCGTTTGACCCGTGATGCCCCAATATAACGCCTTGTTAGGGTTTTCTTTCACTGCTTGTCTAAAACAATGGACACTCTCATTATAATGATGTGCAAACAAAAATAGTTCACCTTGTGTAAAATATGATTGTGCCTTTTCAATTGGGGTACCTGTTGTTACTACATCCTCAAGTTCTTTAATACGCTTTGAAAACTCTGTTTCATCTTTGATCGCACGAATTTCGACTACGGTATCCGATTCAGGATAACTTTCATCCGCTCGTTCTGCATGTTGAGTTTCAACATCCAATGCAGGCTTTGGATAGCAAGTAAAATCATACTCTTCTAATAATTTAATATATTTATCAGCTAACGCTTTCTCATTGTCATCTGTAACTTGCTTAGCCGCCTCATAACACTTCATTAGCTCACCATTATAAAAATAATCATCCATTGTCATTCAATATTCCTCCAATGTACAACTCTTCAGTATATTTAGTATACACTACAAAAATCCATTATGGCATAATTGCGTCCGGAGGCTTTAACTAGCAATAAAAAAAGACTGTTCAAAAATAACTTTTGATACAGTCTCAGCTTTACTTATTTTTTCAATACTTCTTTATTTAAAAATGTACGTAAATCTTCATCTGATAAGGCACCTTCAAAGCGTTGAACCTCTTTACCACCTTCAAAACGAATAAAAGTTGGTGTCGCATTAATATGATATTTATCCCATAAATCTTGATATTCCCAAACATTTAATTGAGCAATATCAACACCAAGCTTCTTAGCCATAGGCATTAACTTGGGTGTAAAAGCTTTACAGTGCACACATGTTGGACTGAAGAAATAAGCATTTACATCTTCACCAGCTTTTATTTTTTTTTCAAGCTCGTCAGGCAACATAATATTTTGGTAATTTTTGTCATCCAATTGATCAATGGTTTCTTGTTTCAGTTCTTTGTCGCCGTAAGGATTATTTGCACTTGTTACCTTACTTTTGTTCGATACATTTGTTAGCACAATAATTACTGCAAATAACAAAACAATTACTGAGCCAATAATTAGTAGTTTTTTCACGAAAATGTATTCCTCCCTTTCCACACTAAAAAACCCTAGTTTTAGTGTATTCGCAATTGATTATAATGTGTTTTTAAAACCTAGTAAACTAATAAGTCTTTGAAAATAAGTTTTTCCATAATTCAAACATAATTTGGCCCAAATTTGGGAACATACATATATAATGCTCAATACGAATATGGAGTGGTTAATATGAAACACACTATCCGAAATATTTTTCAAATTTATAAAAGTGATATCCATAATATTTTAACAAATTGGGTAGTTGCTGTCATTATTGGTGGGCTCATTTTTTTACCTTCTCTTTATGCTTGGCTCAATATTTATGCATCTATGGATCCTTATGCTCATACATCCAACATGAAGATTGCTATTGTCAATGAAGACATAGGAGCGAATGTTAGAGGAGAAGATATTAATGTCGGTAACGAGGTAGTAGACAATTTGAGTACCAATCAAAACTTTACTTGGGAATTTACCTCTCATGAACAAGCACTTGATAATTTAAAAAACGGTAACTATTTTGCGGTTATAGTTGTCCCTAGTGATTTTTCTCAAAAACTAACCTCCATACTTTCAAAAGTGCCTACTAAAGCGCATATCGATTATTATGTAAATGAAAAAATAAATCCAATTGCACCTAAAATTACAAGTAAAGGTGCTAGTGGCCTGACGCAACAAGTATCTAGCGAGTTTATCTCAACCGTTAATGGAACACTTTTTTCTATTTTTAATACAGTCGGTGTTGAAATGGAAAAGGAAATTCCAGATTTTAAAAAATTCGAAAATTACATTTTTACCATTGAACACCATCTTCCAGATATCGGAACATTTTTAGCGAAAACTGCTAATGGCGGAAAAGAAGCTGAGACATTACTGAATCATACGATTACGCAAGTTCCTGAGGTTGGAAAATTAGCAAATGATGGTCTAACAACTATCAGCTCAGGTTTAAAATTGATGAATGAAGCAGATACATTATTCAATCAGCTGTCCCCTATCGTAAAGAAAGATCTAGAATCTGTGCAAAATATTGCTCAACGATTTACAGATATTATAGGGAAGCTACAAAATGCTAATATAGATACAGCTGCTCTTGCACAAATAAAGGATACGATTAAAAACCAACTAGATGCATCTCGTGAGAAAGTAAATACTAGCATCCAAACACTTGAAGCACTTCAAAAATTAACACAAGCTGATGCTTCGACTCGAAAACAACTTGAAAACAAGGTACAAAACATCCTGACGGCGCTACAGCAAAGCAATTCAGATGATGTTAAGACTTTGCTAACTAACAATAAAATTATTGAACAACTTGAAGCTATACGTGGAGATTTACAGGCAAATCCTAGTTTTACTGATTATTCTTTAAGTTCTTTAACAACATTAAATCAGCTAAATACTTTATTAACGGACGCCTCAACTAAAATACAGCAATTAAATAATATTGATGTCGAAACGATAAAAAAAGATCTTGCTGATGTTCAAAGTGTTGCTCAAAATGCTTCTAACAATCTTCATCAATTCCTTACGAATTATAACGATCATCTAGAGCCACAAATTCATACGACCTTGGCTTCTGCGAAAAATACTTTAACAAATGCATCAACCATGCTAACAAAAGTAAAAAGTATACTGCCTCAAGCAACAGATCGTTTAACAAATGCTAAAAATATGTTAGCCACAGCTAATAAGACCATTGGTACAGTACAATCAGATTTTCCTGCATTAAGTACAAAAATTAAAGCTCTTGCAGACAAGCTGAGAAAATTAGAAAGCGAAGCTGATATTTCTGAAATCGTTCAATTATTGAAAAACGACGTTAACGCTGAGCGAGATTTTTTTGAGGAGCCTATTAAGCTTAAGGAACATAGAATGTTTCCAATTGCTAATTATGGAACGGCTATGACACCGTTTTACACTGTGCTTTCCATTTGGGTTGGTTGTTTATTATTAATTTCTCTATTATCTGTAGATATTCACGACAATACTCAATATAGTATTCGCCAAATATACTTTGGACGTTTATTAACATTTGCAACTTTTTCATTTATTCAAACGCTCATTATCACAATAGGTGATATTGTTATTTTAGATGGATCAATTAGTGCTCCTTACTTCTTTATTCCATTTGGGCTATTTATTAGTTTAGTGTTCATTACAGTTGTCTATACGCTAGTATCCGTATTCGGAAATGTTGGAAAAGCGTTAGCCATTGTCATGTTAGTATTGCAAATTGCAGGTTCCGGTGGCACATATCCTGTAGAATTACTACCAAAATTTTTCCAAATGATAAATCCATTTCTTCCGTTCACTTATGCAATTGGAATGATGCGAGAAGCAGTTGGTGGTATTATTTGGTCAAAGGTTTGGATTGATCTTGCCTTTTTATCTTTCTTCTGGCTCATTTTCATTCTATTTGGTTTCTTCATGAAAAAATTACTGAGTGAGAAAATGGAACTTTTAATGAACAAAACACGCGGATTAGATATTTTTCATTAATTTTCACTAGTGCTTCTTGTAAATTCTAAAACGAACGATGTTATAATGGAAGTATTGTAAACATGTAGGAGGCGCTTTTGTTGAAAAAACTACTATCTATTTTTACTTTGTCGTTATTAGTGTTAAGTGCTTGTGGTGAAGATAAACAGGTTGTTGAAAAAAATGCAGCGCAAAAAGAAGTTTCACATGAAGACCATAGACATGCTTCCGGAGATATTCAGGAGGAAACTGCATCTTCTGATTTATTACCATCGTTTTTAGATAATAAATCAGAAGATATTCGCTTAGTGTATCAAATTGCTGGTCAGTCTACTGAGATTTTAGAATGGATGCCATGCTATTGTGGATGTGGTGAATCAGCTGGACATAAAAGCAATTTAAACTGCTTTATTGAGGAAAAACGTGAGGATGGCACAATTGTTTGGGATGATCATGGTACTCGTTGTCTCGTTTGCCTAGAAATTGCTGTACAGTCTGCAAAAATGCATAAAGATGGTATGAGCCTAAAAGAAATTCGTCAAACAATTGATAACACATATAAAGAAGGCTACGCAAAACCAACACCCACTGATATGCCTGCTTAATAACAAAAAAACTCATCGTTATGATGAGTTTTTTGTTATTTAACGAGTTGTAGCACCGTTTTAAAATGTGGATGATCTGCACGTTGTAATAACTCGTATAAAATCATTTCCATGCTTGTTGGTAAAATTCCAAGTGCCTTCATCTTCTCAAGCCCTATCTCTTTATTGGCCTTTGTACGAGAGGACACTGCATCTGCAACAACTTCAACCTCAAACCCTTGTTCTTTTAGCTGTATGGCCGTTTGATAGACACAAATATGTGTTTCGATACCTGTCACAATAAATTGAGAACGACCACTTGCCTTCATTGCATCGACAAACTCTTGTTCCTGGCATGCACTAAAAGCCATTTTAGCTAAAGGTTGTTGACCTTGAATATGCTGAGCAATATTTAACGCTGTCCCACCTAAACGGCTAGGATTTTGCTCGAGCCATAAAATAGGTACCTCTAATACTTGCATAGCTTGTACCAGCTTGGCCACATTTTCTATCACCGCTTCACTTTCATCAACAATTGTCGCTAACTTTCCTTGTACATCGACGACAACTAAACACGCTTCTTCTATTGTAAACATTTAAAACACCCCTTATAGCAGTATTCACAATTCATTATACCTAAAGTTACTTGGTTTATGTTCAAGGTTAGAGATATTTCGTCCATTAAACTTAATTAATGCTTAAAAAGCAATCAACGTTGGCCGCTTTTTTGTGTTCCTTTCTACCTGTAAATGTATCCATCTTTACCCTATAAGAACTTAGACTATACTACGGAAAGCGTCCTTCTGGGGTGGAATGTACAAGCGAGTACTAATTTGACAGAAGAAATTTCATTTAAACAAACACGAACATTTTATTATCACTCCGTTTTAGCAATATGTAAATCACGAAATATTAACTCATATATGTACGACTCCGTTTCAGTTTGTTCGTATTTAAAGCTAAAACGCTATTATGAATTTTAACTCAATTGTGTACATTTTATTGCGAGCCTGTCATTATTCTGCTCGAATAGCGAGAATTTTATTTTTTCTCTTGAAAATTGCGTTATAATCCAGTAAAGTGCTTTTAACGGTCAGTAATCCGCTTATTCTATTATCTTTAAATTAAAAAAGTTAGCTAGATGACTATGAACTGATTGTAAAAGCCCGATAGATTCATTAACCAATTAGTAAGGACTAAACTGATTAAGGTTTGACCTTATAAAACAAACAAGGAGTGTACCACTTTGACACAACGAGCATACAATTTTAACGCAGGCCCTTCTGCCCTACCACTAGAAGTATTAGAAAAAGCCCAACAACAATTAGTAAACTTCCGTGACTCAGGCATGTCAATTATGGAAATGAGCCACCGCAGTGCCATTTTCGACGAAGTACATAATGAAGCAATTGCTTTATTGAAAAAGCTTTATGCTATCCCAGAGAACTATGAAGTCCTTTTCCTACAAGGTGGAGCTAGTCTTCAATTTACTATGATACCGATGAACTTCCTACAAGCAGATCAAAAAGCAAGCTACGTGTTATCAGGATCATGGTCTGAAAAAGCTTTCAAAGAGGCTAAATTATTTGGGACACCTGTTGAAGCTGCTAGTACAAAAGAAAATAAATACCGCAATATCCCAACTTTAGCAAACCTCCAATTCAATGAAGAGGATGCCTATTTGCATATCACTTCAAACAATACGATTTACGGTACACAATGGAAGGAATTCCCTGAGACAGGTAATGTACCATTAATCGCGGATATGTCTAGTGATATTCTTTCTAAACCAGTAGATGTAAGTAAATTTGGTCTTATTTATGCAGGGGCTCAAAAAAATCTTGGTCCATCTGGTGTAACAGTCGTTATTATTCGCAAAGATTTGCTAGAGAAAGCGAATAAAAATATTCCTACAATGCTTAAATATTCAACGCATGCTGACAGCAACTCTTTATACAATACACCACCAACTTTTGGTATCTATATGTTAGGTGAAGTATTAAAATGGGTAGAATCAAAAGGCGGTGTTGCTGAAATTGCCAAGCATAATGAATTAAAAGCAAAAGTAATTTATGATGCTATTGACAATAGCAATGGATTCTATACAGGTCATGCAACACCTGAAAGCCGTTCTTTAATGAACATCACTTTCCGTGTTGCTGATGAAGAGCTTGAAAAACAATTCCTTGCTGAAGCAAAAGCAGCAGGATTTGTTGGACTTAATGGACACCGTTCTGTAGGCGGCTGCCGTGCTTCTACTTACAATGCTGTACCATTAGAGGCTTGTGAAGCATTACGTGACTTTATGGTAGAATTCCAACAAAAACATCAAAAATAATCAATTTCGCCTAGGACGTGGCGTTCGTTCCTCTATTTCAGTAAGTGTTTGGATACCTACTGAAAAGGGACCACACATTCGCCAGTCATCTTCACCTTCAGAGATTGGACCCTTTCACTGAATAAAGATAAAAAATCGACGAATGTTTTACTTAACGTAATCATTCGTCTTTTTATTATTTATGGAAAGAAGACAAATACCTGTGAAGCAGCAAATACCTTTTATTCAATATTTAAATACATCTTTTTAAATGCCTAGCGGACATATTACCAATCTCCTTTCACTCAAAAATCATAGATTATTAAAGTGATGCGCAATACTAGTCGGGGAAGACCTTTGTACAAAAAAATTGAAACTACATGTATAACAGCATATATACAATAAAATGGGTAGTTCCAAATGAAACCTCACTTGGAACTACCCCTCTCTTCAAATATTGTCAAGTCAGAATTCACAATGTTTCATGCTTACACTCTGGACATTTACCATATATTTCAAATTTATGATTTTCAATCTCATAGTCTGGCAGCTTTTCTCCAAGCATTTCCATAGGGCAGAGATTTAACTCCTTAACATTGCCGCAATCCATACAAATAAAATGATGGTGATGATGTTCAGATTCACAATGCATACGGAAATTTCGTTCCCCAGATAACTCAGTTTCCTCCAGTATTCCTAGCTTCACAAACGTTGAGAGGTTGCGGTAAATCGTATCGAAACTCATACCTGGAAAATCTTTTTTCAAAACATCTAATAAATCTCGAGCAGTTAAATATTTATCTGTTGCTGCAAACATATCTAATATTAACTCACGCTTATCTGTTTTTTTAAAGCCGTTTTCTTTTAAAATTTCCCACGCTCTTGAAACATTCACTGCGCTACCTCCTCCCGTTTTGTAGCCATTTTAAATACCATTTTCTTCACTAGTATTACAAGCAACAAAATTAAGATAGAAGTAACGACAATTGTACCACCGGGTGCTAAATCTAAATAAAAAGCACTGACTAAACCGATTAACACAGCCGTTTCGCCAAAGACAATTGCATAAATGATTGTTTGCTTAAAGCCCTTTGCAAGTCGCATTGCAGCAGCCACTGGTAACGTCATAAGTGATGATACAAGTAAAATACCGACGATGCGCATACTTGCAGCAATAACAAGCGCTGTAACGATCATAAACAAGAGATGAATCCAACGTGCAGGCAGACCGCTAGCTTTTGCATATTCCTCATCGAAAGATAAAACAAAAAGTTCCTTAAAAAATATAAATAAAAAGATAATGACAACGGCAGCAATTCCTACTACTACCCATAAATCCTGACGTGATACAGCTGACACTGAACCAAATAAATAGCTCATTAAATCCGTGCTAAAACCACTCGCAAGCGAGATGAAAATAGCACTAATACCAATGCCACCAGACATAATAATTGGAATAGCAAGCTCTTCATAGTGCTTATATAAACGTCTAAGACGCTCAATTAAAATTGAACCGCTGACAGAGGCTAGTATGCCTAAGTAAATCGGATTTAGCATCGCTAATGCTGTAACAGATTGACTGATATATAAGCTTCCCGCTATTCCCGCCAGTGTCACATGTGACAAGGCATCGGCAATAAGTGAAAGCCTGCGAACGACAATAAAAACACCTAATAGCGGTGCCAATATGCCAATTAATAGCCCAGAGAAAAAGGCATTTTGTAAAAATTCATAGTTAAAAATTGCTTCAATCATTATGCCTTCTCCTTCTAGTGAATCTTTCTCACAGAATGGCCATACCAAGCATCAAGCGCATCATGAGAAATTGTATCAAATTCATTTTTGTAACCGTGGAAATGTATAGTTTGATTTAAACATGCCACATGACTGATACGATTAGACACTGTATCAACATCGTGTGTAACAAGAATCATTGTAATTCCCTGTTCCCGATTCAATTTCGCCAGCATATCATAAAATGACTGCACATTCTCATGATCAATGCCGACAGTTGGTTCATCTAATATTAGTAGCCTCGGTTCACTAACTAATGCTCTTGCAATAAAGACACGTTGCTGTTGCCCACCAGATAACTCACCAATATTACGATTGATAAATGCTTCCATTCCAACAGCTTTTAATGCTTCTAACACTTTTTCCTTTGCATCTCGTCCAGGTCTTTTAAACAATCCTAATTTTTTCGATAATCCACTTTTCACTACTTCTTGGACAGTTGCTGGAAAACCCGAATTAAAGGCATTAGATTTTTGTGACACATACCCTATCCATTCACGATGCTTAAAAGTTGAACTTGGTACACCAAATAGCTTTATTTCTCCAGACATTGGTTTAAGTAATCCTAGAATAATTTTTAATAATGTAGATTTCCCTGAACCATTCGGACCAAGAAGTGCTAAAAAATCTCCCTCTTCTACACGAAAAGAGATATTTTTTAATACTTGAGTATAGTCATATTGAAATGACACGTTTTCAATGTCAATTAATGATTTTTTCATGTATGTTCTCTTCTTTCTAATTCAAAATCATTACGATTTACAAGTTGTAAGTATAAATGAAAGTACAGTTTTTGTAAAGAAAATAAAATCATCACCATAACGTGTAGTTGATTTCCGTTCCGACTGGGCGCTTTGTTGCTGTCGCTTCGCTTTCGCACAGAAAAAAACATTTGTTGCTGTCGCTTCGCTTTCGCACAGAAAATAACATTTGTTGCTGACGCTTCGCTTTCGCACAGATAAAAGCTTCCTGGGGGCGTCCGATGAGCCGCTTGGGGCAACGGATGTTTTTTGTGCGAAAGCGTAGTGTAACGTAGCGACAAGGCGTTATCACAGGATGTGATGGTTTTAGCCTTCGTTCATCTATATCGCTAACCCCCAAGGAGTCGCCCAGCCTCCACTCCAATCAACTTAAGGCATACGTTTTAACAATGTCATCCAAGCTTTTGGTGATGACCAGAATTAAGATTATCATGCGTGTTGATTAGAAAAATAAAACTGTATTTTGTTATTTGAACCGCGCTATTTTTTAACAGGCATTGATTCTAACACTTTTAATGTGAAGGGTTTTCATAACTGTCACGACTCACAAGAGTGATTTTCTTCAAGAAACTAAACAACTTTAAAAGGAGGATTAGCTTTGAGTATTCAATTTTTACAGCAATTAACACAAAGTAGTGATAAGGAAGTTGTTGCGATTGCACGTGCTGAAGGATTTGAAATTACTACTTCTGAAGTAAGAAAACTCCGTCCTTATTTGGAGCAATTCTCATTTACGTGGCTCTTTTTAGGTATTCCAAAAGATATTCTTGTAGAGGTAGAAGCTGTTTTAGGTAGAAAGCGTTCCAGACAACTAATTGCATTGTTTACGAAATAATCAATTCCGCCTTGGCGTAATTGTAGCTGTCGCACAGATAAAGTACCACAGGATGTGGCGATCTTAGACAGCGTCCTCTATTTCAGTATGTGTTTAGACACCCATTGAATAAAGGATCACATCAGCATTCATCTCATCACCATGGAGATAAAAAAAGCCCGAAAATCAGCAAATACGCTGATTTCGGACTTTTTATTCTATCCTCTTAGAGCATCGATTAACGCTGGTTTAAACTCTCCATTACGAAGCATTTCAATTTCATGCTTATAAGGAGCCGATTTTGATTTAGCATCACTATTTAAAGCAACAAATGGAGTTTCTAGGATTTTAGGAATCTCCATTAATTGTGGATGATGCACAATATTTTTTAATGCATCAAAGCCAATATGACCGAAGCCAATATTTTCGTGACGGTCTTTTCCTGCACCACGGACATTTTTTGAATCATTGATATGCAGGACTTTGATACGATCAACACCTATTAGTTTATCAAACTCATTTAAGACGCCATCAAAATCTTCTACAATGTTATAGCCCGCGTCATGAGTATGGCATGTATCAAAGCAAACTGAAAGACGTTCATTATGCGTTACGCCATCTATAATTTTTGCAAGTTCTTCAAAGGAACGGCCACATTCAGTTCCCTTCCCCGCCATTGTCTCCAATGCGATTTGTACAGGGTAATCCTGTGACAGTACTTCATTTAAACCTTCAATAATCTTGGCAATCCCTGCGTCTGCTCCCGCACCGACATGGGCACCCGGATGCAATACAATTTGTGTTGCTTCCAACGCTGCTGTTCGTTCGATTTCAGTTTGTAAAAAATCTACACCTAGACGGAAAGTTTCAGGTTTTTCTGTGTTCGCAATATTAATAATGTATGGAGCATGGACAACAATATTTGTCATACCATGCTCTTTCATGTGTAGTAAACCATTCATTATATTGAGGTCAGCAATTGCCTTACGACGAGTGTTTTGAGGTGCTCCTGTATAAATCATAAAGGTATTTGCCCCATATGAAAGGGCCTCTTTACTTGATCCGAGCAGCATTTCTTTTCCGCTCATTGAAACATGTGATCCAAGTAGCATTTGAATGCCTCCTTATTTTTTACCGCGAGCTTTTAAACGACGTTCACGTTTTTTAACTTTTTCCATTTCCCATTTCATATTACGCTTGTAGCCTGGTTTTACTTTTTTCGGCTTCCGCACTAATGCTTTAGCCTTTGCATCGATTTCATTTTCATGCTTCACACGATTTTTACGTGCATGGCGATCTTTTAGTTCAGACCATTCGCCATCTTTTACGTCTTTTTGAACAAATGGAATGCCCATCTTCTCAACGCGTACTACTGCATCCTCATCTGATGGCTCAAACAAAGTGATAGCCGTTCCTTTATTCCCTGCACGCGCTGTACGTCCCACACGATGAATAAAGAATTCTAAGTCCTCTGGAATTTCGTAGTTAATGACATGTGAAATTCCTTGAATATCGATACCACGCGCTGCAAGATCTGTTGCAACGATATATTGATAGTCCAATTCTCGAATTTGTTTCATCATTTTCTTACGATCACGTGGACTTAAGTCACCATGTATTTGACCACAGCGAATCCCATTTTCATTTAAGTAGCCAGCAACGTGCTCTGCTGTTTTACGTGTGTTGGTGAAAATTACCGCTAAAAATGGATTGATTCCTTCAATGACTTCTAACAAACGTTTGTTACGTGATTTAGAACGCACTGGTACAAGCACAAAGTCAATTCCTTCTGCGACCGGGCGTTTATCGTTCATATGGATATGAACAGGTGCTTCCATATATTTTTTTAAGAAAGGCTGAAGCTTTTCTGGAATTGTTGCTGAGAATACAAACATTTCAAGGTTTTCTGGCATTTGGGAAGCAAAACCATCGATTTCCTCTATAAAGCCCATATCGAAGGCTAAATCTGCCTCGTCGACAACTAACATTTGTGCCGTATGCACAAATAACGCTTGCGCTGCAACGAGATCACGAATACGTCCTGGTGTTCCGACAACAATTTGTGGTTGCGTTTTTAATTTATCAATGGAGCGTTGTTTGTCCGTACCTCCAATAAATAGTTTCGCTTGAATAGTTGTTCCTTCTATTAATTGATTTAACGCATCAAAAATTTGTTGTGCAAGCTCACGTGTAGGTGACGTAATAACAGCTTGTACTTCCTGCTTGTCAGCATTAATTCGTTGCACAATCGGAATTAAAAAACTATGTGTTTTTCCCGTCCCTGTATGCGCTTGTCCGATTGCACTCTTTCCTTTTAATAGTAGCGGAATGATTTCCTTTTGAATCGGCGTTGGTTCTGTAAAGCCAAGTCTTGCAATTGCGTACTGCAAAAATGGCTGAAAATTATAATCAGTATATTTTGACATAATTCGTTCCTCCTAACATCTTTCACATTGTATCATGATTCGAACTCCAGGTATATTAACGTCCTATTATCTCAAGCATGAACATAATTTTATATTTTTATCATAGCTGTAGCGAAGCCCTTATCAAAGTTACTCGAAATACTGTGAATATGCAATAAAAAAAGCGCTCAGAACTGTACATAAATTCTACTCCTGATTGTAAAGAGCGGTATGGTAATTTAATCGGAAGACTTCTACATTCTCATTTTGTGAGGAGATTTTCTCTATGGTGAGCTCCCATTATAATTTAGTCTAAATCTTTTTAGTTTGTTAAACATAGTTTTAATACTATTTTGATTTTGCTACTTATACTAATGATGAGCTAAAAATTAGTATTTTTTATGTCAATTTATTGTTAACTAATGCTTTGAAGAATTACCATATGTTACGATAAAAATGTAAGATACTAGAGGAGGTTGACTTATCATGAAAGCAGCAAGATGGTATAAAGCAAAAGACATCCGAGTAGAAAACATTGAAGAACCAGTAATCTCACCTGGAAAAGTAAAAATTAAAGTACATTGGACAGGGATTTGCGGTAGTGATTTACATGAATACACAGCTGGCCCAATATTCATTCCAGTAGAACAACCTCACTATGTAAGTAAAGATATTGCGCCAATTGTTATGGGCCATGAGTTCTCTGGTGAAGTAGTAGAAATTGGCGAACGTGTTACAAAGGTACAAGTTGGGGATCCTGTAGTTGTAGAACCTATTCTTGCATGTGGCGAATGTGCCGCTTGTAAAAAAGGAAAATATAATATTTGTAAGCATTTAGGATTCCACGGTCTGTCTGGCGGCGGCGGAGGTTTCTCTGAATATACAATGGTAGATGAAAAAATGGTACATAAAATGCCAGAAGGTCTTTCCTACGAACAAGGTGCACTTGTTGAACCAGCGGCAGTAGCATTACATGCAGTTCGTCAAAGTAAACTAAAGGCTGGCGATACAGCAGCTGTTTTTGGCACTGGGCCAATCGGTCTTCTAGTTATCGAGGCATTACGTGCAGCTGGAGCGGCGGAAATTTATGCGGTAGAACTTTCGGCGGAGCGTGCTGCTAAAGCATTAGAACTAGGCGCTACAGCAGTTATTAATCCTAAAGATGAGGATGCAGTAGCTCGTCTACATGAATTAACAAATGGTGGCGTAGATGTTGCATTTGAAGTAACAGGTGTTCCTGTAGTATTACAACAAGCTATTGATTCAACAACATTTGAAGGTGAAACAATTATCGTTTCTATTTGGGAAACTGCAGCTTCTATTCTACCTAACAATATCGTACTGACAGAGCGTTCTGTAAAAGGGATTATTGCTTATCGCGATATTTTCCCAGCGGTGATGGAATTAATGAAACAAGGCTACTTCCCTGCTGAAAAACTTGTGACGAAACGAATCGCTCTTGATGAAGTCGTAACAGAAGGCTTCGAGGCACTAATGAAAGAAAAAAACCATATTAAAATCCTTGTAAATTCACAAGCTTAATATATAGAGAGACAGGTAGAGAAAACGAAGAAACTTTTCTCTACCTGTTTTTAATTTTGTTAACCCTCTTTTTTCTCCATTTTTTTCATAATATCTAAATTGGCCATTAGGTAGTTCACCTTATTTTCTCCAAAAGCCCCTAACGTACGTTTTTCTGTATTTTCTTCTATAATTTTTTCAATCTCATCCTTCGCAAGCCCACTTGCTTGGACAATTCGATCGACTTGTATTTCTGCAGCCTTCACACTAATATGCGGATCCAAACCTGAGCCTGAAGCGGTCATTAAATCAGCAGGTATGTCTTGTCGTTTTACGGATGGATTTGCTAATAAAAACTTCTCGATATCTGCTTCTATCCGTTTCTTTAATTCTGGGTTGGATGGTGCATAGTTAAATGTTCCAGAGCTAACACCACTATAGTTCACCTGGCCATTTTCATCAGGTATCGTATCCTCTTTCGTATAGACATTATAGTTAACAGATGAGACACGCCCCCAGAAATATTCCGGTGCAGTAAAAGCTTGACCGATTAATGCTGAACCAACAGCTTCACCATCCGCTTCTATTAAACTACCATTTGCTTTATGATGAAATAACCCTTGAGCTAATGCAGTTACTGCAAATGGGTATATAAAACCACATAAAACGAACATTGTCATTGAGATTAAAAATGCTTGCTTTGAATTCTCAAAAAATTTCCGCATGTCCTTCCTCCTATAAACCAAACATCTGGAATAGTGGTCCAACTAGTAAATCAATCAATTTAATGCCAATAAAGGGAGCAATAATTCCACCTACACCATAAACAAGTAAGTTTTTATTTAATAACTTTGTAGCACTCATCGGCTCATACTTTACACCCTTCATTGCAATAGGTATTAATAGTGGTATAATCACTGCGTTAAAAATTAAAGCAGAAATGATCGCACTAGATGGCGAATTGAGATTCATAATATTTAATGTCCCCATCTCTGGTACAGCGACCATAAGCATAGCTGGAATAATAGCAAAATACTTTGCGATATCATTTGCAATACTGAAAGTCGTTAATGCCCCTCGCGTCATGAGCAACTGTTTTCCTATTTCTACAACTTCAATAATTTTAGTTGGATTTGAATCTAAATCGACCATGTTCGCAGCTTCCTTTGCAGCGTTCGTTCCCGAATTCATGGCAAGACCTACGTTTGCTTGTGCTAATGCAGGGGCATCGTTCGTCCCGTCACCAGTCATCGCCACTACTTTCCCTTGTGCCTGCTCATCTTTAATAACTTGAATTTTGTCTTCTGGCTTACTTTCTGCTATAAAGCTGTCCACCCCCGCTTCCTTTGCGATAGCCGCTGCCGTTAAAGGATTATCTCCTGTACACATGATCGTTTTAATCCCCATCGTTCGAAGCTTTTCAAAGCGTTCCTTAAGTCCGGCCTTTACGACATCCTTTAAGTAAATGACACCTAAAATTTTATCGTTTAACGCTACTACGAGTGGTGTCCCACCAACAGAAGATACTTGTTGAATCAGCTGTTCCAAATTTGTAGGAATGCTATGACCTGCTTTTAGGCTCTCTTTTTTTATCGTATCATAGGCTCCTTTTCGAATTTTTGTGCCATCCTTCCTATCCAAACCACTCATACGAGTTTGTGCGGTAAAGGGAATATGTTCACTTGACTTAATAATGTCTTCTTCACCGTCTATATTCACTCCTAATTCACAAGCAAGTGACAAAATAGACTTTCCTTCAGGTGTATCATCTGTTAAAGAACTAAGCCATGCAGCTTGCATTAAATCTTTACTTTCCACCCCTATTACTGGGAGAAATTCAGCTGCCATGCGATTTCCATAAGTAATAGTTCCAGTTTTATCTAAAATTAATGTATCTACATCTCCACACGCCTCTACGGCTCTTCCAGACATCGCAATAACATTAAACTGAGTAACTCTATCCATTCCTGCAATACCGATTGCCGACAATAATCCACCAATGGTTGTAGGAATTAAACAAACTGTAAGGGCAATTAATGTTGCGATGGAAATCGGTACATTTAAATAAGTTGTCATTGGATAGAGCGTCACAACAACTAATAAGAAAATAATCGTTAAACTTACTAAAAGTGTATTGAGTGCTATCTCATTTGGCGTTTTTTTACGACTGGCTCCTTCGATGAGTGTGATCATTTTATCTAAAAATGATTCACCAGGCATCGAAGTAATTTCGATCATCAACCAATCACTCGTAACCGTCGTACCACCTGTAACTGATGAAAAATCTCCACCCCGCTCCTTTACAACAGGCGCAGATTCACCTGTTATCGCCGATTCATCTACTGTAGCAATGCCTTCCAAAACTTCTCCATCATTTGGAATAACCTCACCTGCCTGAACTAAAACAATATCGCCCTTTTTTAGTTCATGTGCCTGTTTAAGTATTTCAGAGCCATCACTAAGTAAAACACGAGCCTGTGTAACTGTTTTTGTGTTTTTTAACGTTTGAACTTGTGCCTTTCCTCGCCCTTCAGCAATCGACTCGGCAAAGTTTGCAAATAGAATAGTTACAAAAAGAATGCTAGCGACGATCGCATTATACAGTCGATCATGTTCTACTACTTCGCTACCAAACATATTCGGGAAGAGGGTTAATAGCAGCACAAACATAAACCCTACTTCTACTACAAACATAACAGGATTTTTCAGCATATATAATGGACTAAATTTTTTTAAAGCGTCTATAATCGAGCTTTTTAGCATATTGCCCGTAAGCAAACCTTTTCTTGCTGTTTCCATAGGTGTCTCTCCTTATTAAAAATCAATTTCGCCTTGGCGTAATTGCCGCTGACGCTTCGCTTTCGCGCAGATAAATTGCCACAGGACGTGGCGTTCTTAGACTTAGTTCCTCTATTTCAGTAGTTATTTAAAAGGAACCACATCCGCATTCATCTCACCACATTCAGAGGCGGGAGTCTTAAGCTGAATGAAGATAAAGTTGTAAGTGCTCCGTAATTGGCCCAAGTGCTAATGCCGGTAAAAATGTAAGAGCACCAATCATTAAAACGATAGCAACAAGTAAAAATGTAAAAATAGTATTATCTGTTCTTAATGTTCCTACCGAGTCACTGTGAAACATTTTTTTAGCTAGTAGGGACGCTATAGCTAGTTGAATAATGATCGTCAAATAACGTCCGAAGAACATGGCAAGCCCTGTCGTCACATTCCAAAATGTTGAGTTGTCAGCTAATCCTTCAAAACCTGAGCCATTATTTGCTGAGGCAGATGCAAATTCATAAAGAACTTGAGATAACCCATGTGCACCTGGATTCGTTACGGCTGCTACTCCTGACGGTGTTAGTACTGCAAGCGCTGAAAATAGCAAAATAATAGCAGGATGGATGAGAATACAAAGTGCAATTAGCTTCATTTCCTTCTCTTCAATTTTCTTACCTAAAAACTGAGGTGTTCGACCAATCATCAAACAGGCGATAAAAATTGTTAATAACACATACATCATCATGTTCATCAGGCCGACTCCCTTGCCTCCAAACACAACATTTAGCATCATATTAAACATCGGTACAAGACCACCAAGCGGCGTTAATGTATCATGCATATTGTTGACAGACCCCGTTGTAAAAGCAGTGGTCACTGTCGTAAATAACGCAGATTGTGCCACCCCAAAGCGCATCTCTTTTCCTTCCATACTTCCTAGGTCCTGGGCAATTCCCAGCTCATTAATGATTGGATTACCCGCTCTCTCCGCAACATACACCGTCATCAATCCAACTAGGAACAGCGCACTCATTGCCACAAAAATGGCGAGCCCTTGCTTTCCAAAGATCGTTTTCCTTTTTCCATATGCAACCATTAAACTAAAGGCAACTACACAAGCACCTGGTAATAGCATCATAGATAGCATCTCCACAATATTAGAAATGACCGTTGGATTTTCAAAAGGTGTTGTTGAATTCGCCCCATTGAAGCCACCACCATTTGTTCCTATATGCTTGATAGATTCAAGAGAAGCTACAGGTCCAAGTGCAATATCTTGTAATTTACCTTCTATTGTTTGTACAGTTTTATTCGCACTCAAGGTTTGTGGTGTACCTTGAGAGACTAAAATAATGGCCACAACAATAGCTATAGGCATTAACACACGTGTGATAACACGCACAAAATCCACAAAGAAACTACCAATAGTGTCGGTTTTAGCAACAAGACGTCGGCAGAACGCCATACAAGCCGCATAACCAGTAGCTGCAGATGTAAACATCATAAAAATAATGATTAGCATTTGTGATAAATAACTTAGTCCTGATTCGCCACTATAGTGCTGAAGATTTGTATTCGTTATAAATGAAATTATGGTATTAAATGAAAGTGTTGCTTCCATATTGTCAATATCATTTGGGTTTAAAAACAACATAGCTTGAATTCGTAAAAGAAAGTATCCAATAAACACCATAAATGCGTTCGACAAAATTAATGAAAGTACATACTGTTTACCAGTCATATCTACTTGCTTAATGCCACATAATTTATAAATAAATCCATCAAATCTGTCCATTATTGGATCAAGCCATGTTTTTTGTTGCATCGTCACCCGAAATAAATAATGACCGGTTAAAATAACGATTGGTAAAGAAATAATTAATACGATGGCGATTTGCCACATACCGCAATACCTCCTACAAGCCTATTAATAATTTTCAGGATAAAGTAATGCATGCCCTAGATAACCGAAAAGGACTACAAGTACAATCCCCATAACAATCCACATTTTTTATTCCTCCTTACTTTTCACCGACTAACTTGAAGCACCAAGCTGTTAATGCATATAGACTCGCAAAGCTTATGATGAGTAAGCCAATCATATAAAAGTCCATCAATCGAGCACCCTCCTTTATTTGGATGCTCTCATCATACTGACTTTCAAATTAATGTAGTGTTAGGAAATCGCTTTTTCTATTAAGAAACTATAAAGGGGGAAAATCTTAATACTTTCTTAATGGAAGATAACGCTATAATACAAATGAGGTGAAAGAGGATGGAAAATACACGCCCAACTCCAGAGACGTTTTTAGCGAGACTTCAACAGGAGGAACAATTTATAGGGAAGTTAAAGATCTTTCTCGGTTATGCTGCTGGAGTAGGTAAAACTTATGCAATGCTAGATGCAGCACAGCAAGCAAAAAAACTTGGTAAAGATGTGGTAGTTGGCTATGTAGAACCACATCCTCGTCCAGATACGTTAGCTTTACTCGAAGGACTTGAGCAAATTCCTACGAAAAAAATAATTTATAAAGGGAAACCTTTTCAGGAATTAGATATTGATGAAGTACTAAAGCGCAAACCGGAAATTGTCATTATTGATGAATTGGCACATAGCAATGTTCTAACGATGCGTCATAAGAAACGTTTTGGGGATGTTGAGGAATTACTGGCAAAGGGTATTCATGTCTATACAACCGTAAATATTCAACATATAGAAAGCCTACATGATTTAGTAGAAGAAATAACCGGAATAAAGGTTCAAGAGCGTATTCCCGATTATTTAATTGATCAAGCTGCACAAATAAAAATTGTCGATATTGAACCAGATGAGTTAATTCAACGCCTACAAGAAGGCAAAATTTATGTAAAACAACAAGCTGAAAAAGCGTTGCAATCTTTTTTTCGCAAACAAAATTTAGTATCACTTCGAGAAATTGCATTACGGAGAGCTGCAGATACGATTAACTATAAGCAAGTAAACAGCGACGAATCTATAAAGCATCCTGTACAAATCGAAGAGCATTTACTTGTGGGTATTAGTAGCTCTCCTACGAATGCCAAGGTTATTCGAACTACTGCGCGATTAGCACAGGCATTACATGGGAAATTTACAGCTCTTTACGTCCAAAACGTACAGGAGCGTGACAGGAGTAACGCAAATTCTGAACGACTTCAGCAGCATATAAAGCTTGTTGAACAGCTTGGCGGCCATGTCGTAATTGTTCAGGAAGATGATGTAGCTGTCGCCCTTGCTAACTATGCACAAATTAGTGGTGTCACTAAATTAGTCATCGGTAGAACTAGCATGAGAAAAAAATGGTGGCGACCAAACACCAAAATTAGCGATCGACTCAACGAATTTGTGCCGAATTTAGCCATACATATAGTCCCTGATCAGGAAAACGAACAATTCTACTTCCCTACTGTAAAAAATAAGCTGTCATTTGAATGGCATGACTTATTAAAAATGGCTGTAGTATTTGGCATAGTATCAGTTGTTGGGCTATATTTTTACACAATTGGTGTCAGCGACTCGAACATTATCACTATCTACATTTTAGGTGTTTTAATTCTTGCCATTTGGTCATCAGGATGGATGATGAGCATTATTAGCTCCATCATAGCAGTACTACTTTTTAATTATTTTTTTACAGAACCACGATTTTCATTTAACGCCTATCATCGTGACTATCCGATGACCTTTGTGATCATGTTCCTTTCAGGAGTGATTACAAGTAGCTTAACGAAAAAAATAAAGGAGCAAACCATTGTCGCTGTTCGTAAATCTTATCGAATGGAGGTGCTCCTTGATACAAATCGTAGACTTCAACATGCTAAGTCAATAGAAGAAATTATTATTGAAGGCATGTCACAAATCGTTAAATTAGTAGAAAAACCAGTACAATTTTTTGAGATAGAAAATAACTTAATTGTGAACTCTATTTTTTTCCGTACCGAGAGCATATCTAGTATTGAAAATAAGAAGATAGCTTCCCTCTTTGAGAATCCGAATGAGCATGGTGTAGTAAGCTGGGTTATCAATAATAAGCATGTAGCAGGCGTATCCACTGACATATTTCCTGAAGTGAATGCCTACTATTTACCGGTTATTTCAAACGGGAGTGTTAAAGGGGTTATCGGTATTGCACTGTCAAAGCAATCACCATTACCTGCATTTGAGCGTAATATTTTGCATGCCATTATGAATGATTTTTCATTCGCACTTGATAAATGGTATTTACAAAAACTCAATGCAGAAGTAGCTAGAGAAGCTGAAATGGAGCAAATGCGAGCAAACCTTTTGCGCGCAGTTTCTCATGATTTAAGAACACCGTTAACTGCTATTTCCGGTAATGCAGATATATTACTATCTAGTGCATCTCAAATTCGAGAGGATGAAAAAAGCAAAATATATGAGGATATTTATAAAAATTCGAAATGGCTTGTACAAATGGTTGAAAACTTACTTGCTGTGTCTAAGTTAGAAAATGGACAATTTGCAATGGAGATGCAATTGGAACTTGTAGAAGATATTATTCAAGAAGCACTAACGCATGTCGTTCGTCTAAACAATACACATGAAATATCCTATCAAATTGAACCAGAATTTTTATTTGCTGTAATGGATGCACGACTGATTATTCAAGTTCTAATTAATATTATTGATAATGCATTGACCTATACGCCTTCAGGCAGTGTTATTACTATAAAGGTCAAAGAATCTGAACGTTTCGTCCACTTTAACATTGCAGATAATGGCCCTGGCATTGACGATTCTATAAAAAACAACCTTTTTGAGCCATTTACTACCGGAAAAGTACAGCGGAGCGATAGTCGAAGAGGCTTGGGTTTAGGCTTAGTGCTATGTCAAACTATATTAAAATTACATGGAAGTGAAATAACAGTTTCGGATAATAAACCAAAAGGAACAATTTTTCATTTTTCACTGAAAAAAAGCCCTTTACCAAAGGTTAGAGATAACATTTATTAAACGTTTCTATAAGTTGATTGGAGTAGAAGATGGATGACGTCTTGGGAATCAGTGCCACAGAGGATATCCTAAAGCTGGTGCCCCCAGGAAAGCACAAGTCAGCATTGAAATCAACGACACGTTTATGGTGATGAACTAAAAAGGAGTTATGAATTTCGATGAATAAACGAATTCTAGTAGTAGAAGATGATATAGCCATTGGCAATTTAATTAAAATGACATTAACTACCCAGCAATATGAATTTGATATTGCTAGAGATGGTAATAGTGCTTTACAAAAGGCTCTTGCCATGAATCCAGACGTTATTATTTTGGATTTAGGACTACCAGACATAGACGGTGTAGAGCTTATAACGAAAATAAGAAGCTGGACTCAAACACCTATTATCGTAGTTAGTGCACGCGGCGAGGAGCACGATAAAATCAATGCTTTAGATGCCGGTGCAGACGATTATGTTACAAAGCCTTTCAGTGTTGAAGAGCTATTAGCCCGAATTCGAGTAGCTTTGAGAAGAATGTCATTTGAGCATCAGCTAGAAAATGAACCCTCTATCTTTGTAAATGGCCATTTACAAATAAACTACGCGGCAAATACAGTGTTTGTACATGACAAAGAAGTACATTTGACGCCTATTGAATATAAGCTCTTGGTTATTTTATCAAAGCATGTCGGCAAAGTTTTAACGCATAATTTTATTTTAAAGGAAGTTTGGCATAACGCACTTCAATCGGATGTTCCAAGTTTAAGAGTTTTTATGGCTACTCTTCGAAAGAAAATAGAGGATAATCCAGCTAACCCAAAGTTCATCCAGACACATGTCCGCGTTGGGTACAGAATGCTTCGTTGCCACGATGAAGCATAAGGTTTTTTAGCTATTCCAATATTACTTTAGACGGCAAACTTATTATTGATTGACTGGATAAAAAATGATAATATTTATTTGATAATGATTATCACCGACAAGAAAGTAGGTAGATCTTATGAACCTTCACGCTGTTCAATTGGGTGAAAAAGTTAAAGTGAAAGATCTACAGCAAATTGACACTCTTTTATGTAAACGTTTAAACGCTTTTGGTATTAAAGAAGGCTGTCAGGTTTGTATGATCCAAAAAGGATGGTTTTCTGGAGCTTGTATATTGGAATGTCAAGGACAGAAAATCGGGCTTAGAAAAAAAGATTTAATGGATATAAAGGTTGAACAAGTATGAGTAGATTAGCTTTAATAGGAAACCCTAATATCGGTAAAACATCATTGTTCAATACGTTGACAAATTCATATGAATATGTTGGCAATTGGAGTGGCGTAACCGTTGAAAAAAAAGTAGGACAAGTAAAAAAATTACAAAAAGAAATAATTGATTTACCTGGTGTCTATACGCTTAACCCTATTTCAAAAGATGAAAGTGTTGTTACTTCCTTTTTACTGGAAGATCAGGTAGATGGAATTTTAAATATTATCGATGCCTCAAATTTCGAACGAAATATGCAATTAACAGTAGATATACTTGAACTTAGAAAGCCTGTTTTCATCTGTTTAAATATGATAGACGTAGCGAAAAAGAAAGGCATCTCAATTGATGTCGAGAAATTACAAAATTCTTTAGGAGTACCTGTTGTTCCAATAAGTGCTCGTACGGGGAAAGGTGTCGAAGGTATTTATGCTGCTATTCAAGCCTCAGATCGTACTCAACATCGTTTTACATTAGCCTATGATGACATAATTGAAAAAGGCATCTCAAAAATTGAAGCATTGTTACAGCATGTTCCTGAAGAACAAAGAAGATGGTGTACGATTCAATTTTTAATGGGAAATGACGCTGTTGACGCTTATTTGCAAGACAAGGAATACTTTGAAAAGCTAGCTACTATGCGAGATGCTTTAGAGAAGCAAATAGGAGAACCACTAAATAAAGCTATTGCTAAAAAACGTGATTTATATATTTCTAACATCAATAGCGAAGTAATTATACAAGAGAAAAGTGAAACTCAATGGTCAGAGAAAGTTGATAAAATTCTAACACATCCAATTTTAGGTGTTCCGATTTTCCTAGCGCTTATGTTTTTAATGTTTCAAGCAACGTTTGCATGGATTGGTACCCCTCTTTCGGATTTCCTGGATGGCTTTGTAAGTGGCCCTCTTTCAGATGCTGTTACTCAGGGCTTAGAAGCTATTGGTGCAGCTCCTTTTATTGTTCATTTAATATGTGATGGAATCATTGCAGGGGTTGGCGGTGTTTTAGTTTTCATTCCGCAAATCTTTGTACTATTTTTCTTTATTTCACTATTAGAAGATTCAGGGTATATGGCGAGAATTGCTGTTGTAATGGATCGCCTTATGGAATTTTTCGGTTTAAACGGTAAAGCCTTTATTCCGATGATTGTAAGCTTTGGATGCAATGTTCCAGGTGTAATGGCTGCGAGAACAATTGAACAGCCGAGAGAACGACTATTAACAATTCTTGTTGCGCCGTTTATGAGCTGCTCAGCAAGGCTTCCTGTATATGCTTTGTTCGGTGCAGCATTCTTTTCTGCACATCAATCATTAGTAGTATTCTCGCTATATGTTATGGGTATTGTCATAGCGCTTATTGTAACAAAAATATTATCAATGACGATTTTAAAAAATGAAACTTCCGTATTTTTCGTTGAGTTACCAGCCTACCATGTACCACAACTTAAAACACTTTGGCGTTCCACTTGGGAAAAAGGGAAAGGATTTTTCCGCAAAGCTGGTACTATTATCTTTGCTGGCTCCGTTATTATTTGGCTTCTTTCTTATCTTGGACCACATGGTGCTAATGTCAATATGGATGACAGCTTTTTAGCAATTATCGGGGGCGCTTTTGGTGTGCTGTTTATCCCTCTTGGCTTTGGAACATGGCAAGCCGGTGCATCCCTTATTGCTGGATTCCTGGCAAAAGAAGTAATTGTTTCGACAATGGCGATTATTTATGGCGTAAGTGAAGGTGTATTATCCGCTACAATGACAACTCATTTTACTGCTTTAAGTGCTTATACATTCTTGACCTTTGTTTTACTTTATATGCCTTGTTTAGCAACAGTAGGCGCAATAAAAAGGGAAACACAGTCTGTGAAATGGACTTTATTTGCAACCATATATCCATTTGTTGTAGCTTATCTCATTGCACTTATGATTTATGGTATTGGGAATTTATTGATGTGAGGTGTAGAGGATGACATTATTAATTAATATCTTAATCGGTAGTATTATATTTGGCTATGCTGGTATTACTTTATATAAAAGCATTAAGAAGCAGAAAAAGGGCAAATGCGCATCATGCTCATTACAGAAGAGTTGTTCCTCTAACGTTTGTGTCCCTCCTACCAAACTGAAAGATTTCACCACTAAATAAATTGAAATATAGCGAGGTAATTCCAAATGGAAAATTTCATTGGGAACTACCTCGCTTTTTTGTGAGCTTTTAGACTTAAAGTGCTTTCTTCTAAAGCTTAAGTATTAGAAACGTACTTTAAATGTTTCATCACCAAGAGTTAGTGATGATATTTGTTATAGTGTATATCCTATATATAAGCTGAGTGAAGGCTGGGCGCGACTCCTTGAGGATCAGCAATAGAGGAACGAAGGTGTTATCACATCCTGTGATAACGCCTTCGCGACCAACATCGTGTTATTGCTGCTGCCGCTCCGCTTTCGCGGAAAATAAACTTCACATTTTGGTAATGAGCGTTATATTTTAAATTTATTGATTTCTTCCTTCACGGACACCGCTTCTTCACTTAATGCCTTAGCAACAGCGTTAATTTCTTGAATAGTCGCAGCTTGCTCTTCAACTGTCGATGCTATTGTTTCAGACTGTTGTGCAGCATGCTTGGAAGAAGAGGACATTTCATTGACCGATGCTGCCACTTCTTCAGTACTCGCAGAAATTTGTTGCGTAGAAGCAGATACATCCTCGATTTGAGATGTCATATCACTAATCGCTTTTAAAATCCCATCGAAGGCATTTTGGGCATTCTGAATAAATGTGACACCTTCATCTACATTCAATACTGTTACATTTACGGCATTTTCTACTTCTTTCGTTTCTTGCTGAATAAGTGCTATTACATCTACTATTTGATTGGCAGAAGCTTTGGATTCCTCTGCTAATTTACGCACTTCATCTGCCACGACTGCGAAGCCTTTACCATGCTCTCCTGCACGAGCCGCCTCAATCGCAGCATTTAATGCTAAAAGATTTGTTTGCTCAGTAATGTCAGTAATTACTTTCGTAATATTAACAATTTCAGCTGATTGCGTACTTAGCTTCTTAATACGTTCATTTGTTGTATTTGAAGATTGTTGGATAATTGACATTTGGTTTTCTGCAATATGCAACGTTTTTTCACCATCATTTGCAATAGCTTGTGTGTCTACTGCTTTAGAATGAAGCATTTGAGTAGCCTCAGCAATACGTTGAACACCTTGAGCAGTTTCATCCATTGCTATCGAACTTTCACGACCTGTAACAGCTGCTTGGTTATCACTAATCGCCATTCTCTCTACAAGGTTTGCAATATCATGTGAAGAATTTGAAATTTCTTCTGTACTTACTGCTAGTTCTTCAGCCGCTGATGATGAATGCTCAACATTTGCCGTCATGCTATGTATTAGTGAATGTAAATTAGACTTCATCAAATTAAAAGAATCAGCCAAATCTTTAATTTCATCCTTCGTTCTAACTTCGATATCCTTTTGACATAAATCACCTTTAGCAATTACCCTTGCTGCAGAAGTTAGCTTATTTACAGGGTCAACGATGGAACGTACAAATATAATCCCAACTACTACACAAATCAATAAAATAATGCAGAACATCCATAAGAACCACTGTTTATTATTATTACTAAGCTTTTCAACATGTGCTAAAGAATTTTGCATGTCTGTAATGTTTTCTTGTTGAAACAAATCTACTTTGTCATTAATCTCAACTGAAGTAGTATCAAATTCAAGCATCATTTTATTCCCTTGCTCAGGCCCGTCTTGAATATAACTATGAGCCATTTTCTGACCAGTACTATAATATTCATCAAACGCTATTTTAATCGCATCTAATCTTTCCCGGTCTTCCTGATGCATTTTTTTCACTTGTTCCAAATCTTTATAAAAGATTTTGCTATATTCTTCTGCTTGCTCAAATCCATCATCTAAATTATCGAGTGCTCTTGTGGCACTAATATCAGTCAAATACTGCTGAACCTGTACAACTGCTAACTTCATCTCATCTGCTAATAACGTCGTTTGAAGTGTTTTTTCTTTCATCAAATGTACTTGTTCCAGTTGAGATTTAGCATTTTGTTGCTGAAATACCCCCATAAATAAAACTAATACTACGATAAGGCCAAACGACACTATACTTCTTACTTTAATTGACACAAAATACCTCCTATTTTTACCCTCTAATAGTTTAGTCTGATAGAAAATATTTTAACAATTTATTTACATTAATGTAACACATTTACCAAACTAACTTCAAAATCATCATTTTTGTAACGTAATGATTTACCAACAAAACATTATACCTTTCTTATCGACCGTAAAAATGGAAAAATGTGTAGTTTTCAAGAATTTTTCACCACTAATTTACTACAGATGAAATAATAAGTAAACATTACAGGATACAGTGAGTACATTTACAATGGATCTAGTTATTTATTTGTGCGTGTCGAACGCTAGCTTACCCATCTGCATATCATATTTATAATCAAGTATGTCATCAATGTTAAATCACTATCGAAAGGAGATCGTTATGGTATTTAGACCACAGTTCCCGATGTATCCTGGTGGCATGAGAATGCCCATGCAAATGCCAATGCAAATGCCGATGCAAATGCCAATGCAAATGCCAACACCTCCACAAATGCCACCGCAGTCCTTTTTCCCGCCTGGAGGCTTCCCAAATCAGCCACGAATTCCCGGTGGCTTCCCTATGTCCAGTGGAATAGGTTCATTTGGAGGACAAATGCCAATGCAGGAACCTTCAAAAATCGGTTCATTTTTGCAGCAGGCGAATAGCTTATTTAACTCAGCGAAAACATATACACCCTACATTCAGCAAGCAATGCCAATGGTAAAAAATATTCCGTCACTTTTAAAATTGTATAAAGGATTTCAAGGTCTTCCTGCTGCAGGAGCTGCCGCAGGGGCCGGAGCAGTAGCAGCTGAAGCAGCGGCTAGCGGAGCAGGTTCTACTAAAAGTCGAAAAGCGTCTCGACAAAATGGATCATTTACTCCTGCTGAACCACTTCCATCTAAGCCCCGTATATTCCAGCCGCCTATGTAGATGAAGGTTTCTTTGTATTCGCCGTCCCTGTCCGTTATAATGTAGATAGGTAAGCTTGAAAGGAGTCACAACCATGCAAGTATTAAAAATTAATCCACGTGGCTATTGCTACGGTGTTGTTGATGCGATGGTCATCGCTCGAAACGCCGCACTCGATAAAACATTACCAAGACCTATCTACATTTTAGGTATGATTGTTCATAATAAACATGTCACGGATGCCTTTGAAGCAGATGGCATCATCACATTAGATGGCGAGAATCGTTTAGAAATTATTGAACAAGTTGAAACTGGCACTGTTATTTTCACAGCACATGGTGTTTCACCTGAAATTCGTGAAATTGCGAAGCGAAAAGGCTTAGTATCCATTGATGCTACATGTCCTGACGTAACGGTTACACACGATTTAATTCGTGAAAAATCAGCAAATGGCTATGATATTATATATATCGGTAAAAAAGGCCATCCCGAGCCAGAGGGAGCAATTGGGGTTGCACCAGATCATGTACATTTAGTGCAATCATCCACTGATATTGATACATTAAATTTAACGAATGATAAATTACTAGTAACAAATCAAACGACGATGAGTCAATGGGATGTCGCTCATTTAATGGATAGTTTAAAAGAGAAATTCCCACATATTGAAGTGCATAAGGAGATTTGTTTGGCAACCCAGGTCCGCCAAGAAGCAGTTGCTCAGCAAGCTGGGGAGGCAGATTTACTTATTGTTGTTGGTGACCCAAAATCCAATAACTCGAATCGTTTAACGCAAGTTTCTGTTGAAATAGCAGGGACGCCATCTTATCGAATTGCAGACGTTTCTGAGCTAAAAGTTGAATGGTTAAAAGGAATTAATTCTGTCGCTGTTACAGCAGGTGCTTCTACGCCAACACCCATTGTAAAAGAGGTTATTTCATTCCTTGAGCATTTCGATGAAAATGATGAATCAACACATATCATTGAGCGTACAGTTACATTAAATAAAATTTTACCTAAAATTAAATCGCCAAAGCCTGTTGATAAAATTATGCCTTACTAAGAACAAATGCGCTAAAGCGCTCGTTTACATCCGACAAGCGCTGGAGAGCACGAAGCAAAAGTAAACGCTCACCAGTTTGCACGAGGAATCGAAGCCTCGAGGAAGTAGCGCTTTAGTCTAGACGATAACTATGACTTTGATTATCCACAACAAAAAATCCTGATTGTCTATTTTGACAATCAGGATTTCTCATTATTTACTAAAATAATAATTGACTGGACGACCAATGCCACCATAATGCACATCCATCGTAATTTCCTCTTGCTTCTCTAAATAATCCAAGTATCTTCTTGCTGTTACACGCGCAATACCTACACCACTGGCTACTTCTTCTGCTGATGCTCCTTCTACAGAGTGCAAATAGTGCACAACTTTCTCTAGAGTTGCGCGATTAAAACCTTTAGGTAAACTTTTTTCTGACCGTAAGACATTTGATTGCTGAACTTCATTATGTCCTCCGTGATAATGGAATAACTGATCCAGCTCTCCTTGTGTTAATTCACGCTCCGATTGCATTTGCTTTTTGAAGCGCAAATAATTTTCAAGCGTTCCTTGCACTCGTTCAAATGAAAAAGGTTTCATAATATAATCAAAGACGCCAAGATGTAGGACCTGTTTTACAGTTTCCATATCATTAGCCGCGGTTACCGTAATTACATCTACCGGTAACTTGAGTTCACGAATTTTTCGTAAACTTGTCACTCCATCTTGCTCTGGCATGAAAATATCCATAAATACTAATTCTGGTTTAAGTTTTTGAATTTGAGCAATTCCTTCAACTCCATTTGAGGCTTGTCCAATTACTTCAAATCCAACTATCTTTTCAATAAATTGGCGATTAACCTCTCGCACCATTGGATCGTCCTCTATTAATAAAACCTTTGTTTGTGTCACTGTTAGTCCTCCATACACTTTGTTCTATCTCTATATGTGCAAATTTTACTTAAGGAAGCTATCTACGAGAGCGCCACACTATTCCCATAGAAATTCTCGCTTCTATTTTAACGATTCATATTACATTACTCATAGCATTGATCTTCATTACAACCAAGCGCTTTCTTAGGGACATCATGAGTCGTCCAGCATTTGTTAATGAGCCTATTAAGTATGGTAAAAAGTTATTAAAAAGCTTGTTCCTTTATTCGGTTCACTTATGACTTCGATTTCTCCCTTTCCTTTTTGTACAATTTCTTGTATTAAAAAAAGTCCAATGCCTCGACCTTTTTTCTCTTTTGTCGAATAGCCATTATCAAAAATATGTGCCTTGACTACATTCGTCATGCCTATACCATTATCCGTTACTAATATTGCCAGCACATCCTCATCTTCATCAACAGAAACATGAATCATTTTTTCTTCAATTTGTACATCCCTTAATGCATCAAAAGCATTTTCAATTAAGTTACCAAATAAAATAACGAAATCATGATGATCTAAATTGTTAGGAAATGTTGTCAAACGGCTTTCCCTGTCAATCTCCAGTAGAATTCCCTGTTCTTTTGCATAGGAAATTTTACTAAGCAATAGCCCGGAAATATTTTCATTTTTAATCCGTTCATTTAGAAAGTTTGTAATTTCATCGTGTTCTTCTTTTACTTGTGTTAAGTAAGAAAGTGCTTGTCCATGATGTCCAAGTTGTAAAAGACCAGCAATTGTGTGCAATTTATTTTTATGCTCATGTGTTTGCACGCGTAATGCTTGTACAAATGCCTTAACACCCGTTAGTTCCTCTGCAAGCTTTTTCACCTCTGTACGATCCTTAAACATGGCTACAGCCCCAACCGTTTTTCCATTAACTTGTATTGGTATACGATTACTCATAATATTGTTTTCATTAATATAGAGCTCACGATTAAAAATGGGTTGATCTAGCTCCAATATTTCCGGTAATCGTGTATCAGGTAAAACGTCAAAAATTTTCTTCCCTATTAATGTTGAAGGTTTTTTGTGAACCCCCAATATGTCACATGCTTTTTCATTAAATATTGTAATTGTCAAATCATTATCAATGGCAATTATCCCTTCATGCATCGCGTTAAATGTTTCGGTTCTTTCTACATACATTTTAGCAATTTCGTGGGGCTCTAATCCAAACATTTGCTTTTTCATATGAAGCCCTAATGTATGAGCCCCCCATGCACTAAAGAACAGAGATAATAAAATAGTAATCATTAATTCTGTTTGAATAGATTGTAGCAACTCTGCCACAGTTAAAACACTATAGCCTACTACTACTACGCCTATTTGTTTACCTTCTTTACTCATGATTGGGACGAATGCTCGTACCATATCTCCATGTTCACCATGGGCAATGGATGTATAATAATGCTCAGAAAACGCAGCGTTTAGATCTCCTGACTCCGAGATTTGCCCAATCTCCTCTGTATTTGGATGTGAGTACTTACGCCTTTGCATATCTAGTACAACAATATATTGTGCGCCATTTATATCACGTATTTCCTCCACTACAGGATTTATGTGTTTCGTAGCCTCGTTAAAATTTTTATTTGCTATGTAAGTTTTCAGCTCGGGAAGCTGTGATACTGTTTTTGCCACAAGTAAAGCCTGATCTCCAAGCTTATCCTTTTGCACAGTCATGACGAACCCTAGCAAAAATGTTCCACCTATACTAAAGGAGAGCATGAGAATAAAAAAAGTCAGAGACATAATTTTTCTCTTCATCGATATTTTTTGAAATTTCAAGATGTTCGCCTCCCTCTTACTATATTTTAACTTACTCCATATGTTAGAATAACAAAAACATCAGAAAATACGAATAAATTAGGTGTAATAGATGAAAAAATTTATTATTGGAACAATAGCAACCGTTTTATTGTTAACGATAGCGTTTGGTGTTCAACAAGGCTTACTATTCGCCAAGCCTCTTCCCTATGACGATGAGCAAAAAGGTTTGAATACGCAAATTACGATTCATTTAAGTCATGTTGTTGCTGAGAATACACCAAAAGGACAGGCGGCAAGTAAATTCGCCGAGCTTGTTGAGAAAAAAACAAATGGCAAGGTGAAGGTACACGTCTACCCAAACTCCTCCTTGTTTAATGATGAAAACGAGTTTCAGGCTTTGCAAAATGGACAAGTAGAAATGATTATCCCTACTTTCTCAAAGATGACATCCTATATACCAAATTGGCAGGTTCTTGATTTACCTTACCTTTTTAATACGGATGATGAAGTGCATGAGGTACTTACAGGTTCGATCGGTGAACAATTGTTAAATGAGCTTAAGCCTTTTCATATAAAAGGACTGGGCTTTTGGCATAATGGCTTTAAACATTTAACCTCTGTCGATCACCCTATTCATACATTTGAGGATTTAAAAGGCTTACGTGTCCGTACAATGCCAAGTAAAACCCTTGAAAAGCAATTCGAGGTAGTTGGGGCTACACCAATCCCGACTTCTTTCAGCGAGGTTTTTACTGATTTAGAATCGAATACCATTAATGCTCAGGAAAATACAGCGTCAAATATATATTCTAAAGGTTTCTATAAAGTGCAGAAACATATGACATTAACTAAGCATGGCATTTTAGGATACGCCGTTTTAACGAATGACATTTTTTGGAAATCTTTACCTTCAGAAATCCAAAAACAGATTATCGAGGCTATGAAAGAAACAACAGACTGGCAATTTGAACAAGCAGTAGAAATGAACGAAGAAGATTTGCAAAAACTTAAGCAGCAGGATAACTTTGAAATCTATACGATGAGCAATAAGGAACGCCAACGCTTTAAGGACAAACTAGCGCCTGTTTATGATTTTTATAGAAACAATGTACAAGAAAACGATGTTTTATCAGAAATTGAAAAAATTGTTTCTCCTTAAAGTATTACTGTGGGATTCATACTTTTGTTCATTAATGATAAAATCCTCACTAGCGTGGGGATTTTTTTCTTGTGTATTATAATAGGTTCTGAAATTACAAAACTACTATAAAACAGCTTAAAACCCCTGATATCACTAGTTTTATTGATCTCCCAACTAAAATTGAACAAAATGAACAATAGAAACTTTACGGTCATAAAAACTATTGTCGGAAAATTTCAGCTAAGATAACCTCATGAAAGCGTTCACATAATATTCATAAACAATGTTAGGGGAGAACTTTATGCGTATAAATTTTAAAAACTTAACTGTACAAGTACTGATTGCTATTGTGCTAGGTATTATTGTAGGTGCTACGTTCCCTGAATTCGGAGCGAAGTTGAAAATATTAGCAGATCTTTTTATTAAATTAATTAAGATGTTAATAGCTCCTATTATTTTCTTAACAGTTGTTATTGGAATTGGTAGTATGGGCGATGTAAAAAAGGTTGGTAAAATTGGCGGGAAGGCATTAATTTATTTTGAAATTGTCTCTACTTTCGCATTAGCGATCGGTTTAATCGTTGTCAATATCGTAAAACCTGGTAAAGGCTTTAATACAGCTGCTGCGAACGGTGCAGATGTTTCCCAATATACAGAGGCCGCAGCCGCTACAGAGCATGGTATTGGTGCATTTATCATGCAAATTATACCTGATAATGTTGTCGGAGCACTTGCAAATGGCGAGTTATTACCTGTTTTATTCTCAGCTGTTTTATTCGGCATAGCTGCTGCAGCTATTGGTGAACCCGCTAAACCAGTTATTAAATTTTTCGAACAAGTAGCAGATATATTCTTTAAAATTGTTAATATGGTCATGAAAGTTTCCCCGATTGGTGCATTTGGCGCTATGAGCTACACAATCGGAAACTTCGGTCTTAAATCACTAGGAAACTTAGGATTTTTAATGCTTTCCGTTTATATTACAATGTTTATCTTTATCGTAGTCATCATTGGTCTTATTACACGTTACTTTGGATTCAGTATCTTTAAGTTTATTAAATATATTAAAGATGAAATTTTTATCGTTATTGGAACATCATCATCAGAATCTGCCCTACCTTCGATGATGCGTAAATTAGAAAACTATGGTTGCTCTAAACAAGTCGTTGGGCTTGTCATCCCAACGGGGTACTCCTTTAACTTAGATGGTACGTCTATTTACTTATCTATGGCGGCTATTTTTATCGCACAAGCTTATGGAGTTGATTTAGATGTTTGGCATCAAATTACATTACTAGCTATTTTAATGCTAACATCTAAAGGTGCAGCCGGTGTAACAGGCTCTGGCTTTATTACACTCGCAGCAACATTAGCAGCATTCCCAATGATTCCAGTAGAAGGGATTGCCCTTTTAATCGGGGTCGACCGCTTTATGTCAGAGGCTCGCGCCGTTACAAACTTAATTGGTAATGGTGTAGCTACAGTTGTCGTTTCAAAAATGGAAAAAGAATTCGATCCAGAGCAAGAAAAACGTGCTCTTGCAGGAGAAGTCACAACCCAACAATAAAATGAAAGGCTGTCCGGTAGTGTGAAATTCACATTATCGGCCAGCCTTTTTCAGTGTTAAACTCCATATTCCATTTTTAAAAATCAAATGTACACCATTTGTTGCTTGCATAAAAAATCGATCCAACATTTCGAAACAACTTTATTGCCTATTTGAATCAAATATACCTCGGCATAATTGCCGCTGTCGTTTCACTTTCGAATCGGCTTTATGCTTAGGCCAGTATAACCCTTCCTGATTTGAGGGAGGTATTAAATTAAAAATAATAAAGTAGTTTAATTCAGTGTTTGTTCTACAATAGGACTCTTAGCGAAATAGATCAATATTTAAGAATGTTGATCTATTTCACCACCTGCCTTTTTCAATGCTCTTTGAAGTTGATAAATTTTCATCATACTAATTAATCCAGTTAATAGGGCTCCCAATAGGACTGACCCAATAATGACGAGGATCAACGGCCATTCAGTTTTTCCAAATAAATAATTAACCGTTACCATGTCAACATTTATAACTGAAAAAACTGCGATAATTAAGATCACAATTAGTGCTAATATTAAGTTCCATTGCTTTTTCATAAGCCACCTCATTTATTTAACTATTCTACATTCATTATTATAGAATCAGAATTAGCTTAGGACAATCACTTATTTCGCAGCAAGGATATACACTGATAGACCTTTTAACCCTTTGGTTGGACCACTTTAACTATCAAAATTTTTACTAAAGATGAAACCTAGAGTAAAGCTTCTCCGTATAGTAAGTAGATTGGAGGCTTTTTTATGACTACATTTACATTTACCCTTACCTACCCAAAAGCTTTCGAAAGCTTTTCAAATATCCCTATTGTGAATGAACAACATGAGACGGTTTGTGTGCTACAAAAGGTTGAACGTTCATCCGTTGGAAAAGTAATCAATGCTGTTATGCTAGTTGCTACACAACAGTCATTACCACATCACTATGAATCACGTACTACTTTAGGGGCACCACTTTTTCAAGTGCAATCTACACTATTAACAAAGGGTGTTAGCCATCAGCTTATTATGCCAGATGGATCCATTTTACCGATACAACGGAAGACGGTTCAATTACTTGAATCTTCCTACTCTTTTACAATGGATGGACTCGCTTTTCGCTTTGAAAGGGATTTTACTTCAACCGCCTATTTATATTGTAATGATGAAAAAATAGCAAGCGCTAGTAATATAGAAACTGAGCTTGTGCGTACTGGTATAGCTTTTAAACTGTTTACCTCTGACGATACTCTCTTTGTTGCTTTGCTAGCAACTCTGTATCAGGCATTATTCTCTATGAGTAATTAGGTGACTATATACATAACATACGGTTTAAATAGATGATGAACAATAAAAACTCCTATATATTAGGAGTTTTTTTGCTTACTTGTCGCGGATTTCTCATAAAAGCTAGCTCTTTTATGTCTTTTACTACTGCTAGAATCAATCAATATCTTCCGGGACACGAAATAAATTCGCTTTGTTTTGACCATTTTACGCCGTTCTTCTATAAAAGGAGTACACTAAAGAGGTAGAAATACTATACATTTGGAGGCATTTAACATGGATACAAAAGCAGCAGACATTAAAAATTTAATGACGTTAGATTTACTTGTTCAAATTCTAGAGGAACGCGGTATTATGACAGAAAGAGAGTTACAAGAACGTCTCACTAATAACGTTAAACTTTCCTCTATGGATGCAAATTTAAAAGAAAAAATCATTGAAGAAATAAAACATTAATGGAATGGATGGCATTTCAAAAAGGGGCCGCTTCTTAAGTAATAAAAATGTTTTTTAGCGGCCCTCTTTTTTATATTTGCACATTTAGCTCCTTCACATATACAGCGGTTCCTGAAATAGAAATAGTCAATTTGCCCTCATCATTTTTTACATGTACATGCACACGCCCATCCTTCCCAAGCTCCTGCCCTTGTTCAATAATTAGTGTCTTCGGCAATTGTGCTTGTCGATCCAAATACTCTGCAAAATATGCTCCCATAACACCAGAGGCTGTACCTGTAGTTATATCTTCAATTGTTCCAGAATAAGGTGATGAAAAATGTCGTGCGTGCATATCTGCATACTTATCAAATGCCTCTAAGCAAAAAGGATGCACGGATGCTTTTGGCATTTCTTCAAGGACATCCGGAAAATCTGCAGTTTGCGGAGTCATTTTTTCAAAGTATGATAAATTTATTATAGGTACTAGCAATGTCCAAATTCCTGTACTTCCATAGACTATCGGTAATTCAGGATGTATCGCTTCCTCTGTTAGTCCAATAGATTGTGCAAGCTTAGTTTTTGAACCGTTAAATGCTTTAAATTGAGGTGCTGCATGCTGCATAGTCATATGAATTTTCCCTTTTTGTTCTTTTATCTCAATTGGGAGAATTCCTGCTTTCGTGTCAATAGTCAGTTTTGACTTATCTTTTAGTAAACCTTTTGTTTTTAGTGCATATATCGTTGCCATTGTTGCATGTCCACATAAATTCATCTCATGCCCTGGCGTGAAATAACGTATACGTAAATCTGCTTTATCCGATTTTAACGCAAAGGCAGTTTCATTGAAGCCCACTTGCTTAGCAATAGCCTGCATTTCTAATTCACTAAATTGATCTCCCTCTACGACGACACCTGCTGGATTTCCCATATTAGGTATCGTGCTAAACGCATCATAATGATGGACGGTAACCATTTTCATTTTCTTTTCCCTTCCTTTTATAAAGTCTAATGGAAGCCAGGTACAATAAAGGCTTATTTCAACTAGCGACTTGCTTTTTCTCCTTAATACTACCATTTACTCAATATAATTTACTATATTCCACTTTATTCTTTATATCTACATTTTATGGCTACATAATATCCTTGCAGTATAAAATACTTAATTTTTAACAAATGAATTTACATAAATAGATAATTTTTACAAGTAATATATTTACTTTATAACCACATTAATGTAATATAACTATTAAATACATAGGAGGTGATAGTTATGAAAAAATTAGGACATTTGGTTTTAGCAACTACTTTGGCATTAGGAGTATTTGGTTTAGGTAGTAATACTGCGTATGCAGCCCCTTTCGAAAATGCTGTAGTAAATATTGATGGTCTTTCATCAAACCAAACTAGAGCTATAACAGCGAATGGACAAGGTAGTATTAGTGTTGTAAATACAGGTAAAGTTGGTATTGGTTATGTTCTTAAGAAAGATGGCGTGAACATTGGTCCGGTTATAGGTTTAGCTGCAGGAGCTTCTACTAATTATCAAGTTCCAATGACTAAAAATGCTAAATATACTTTAGAGCTAACTTGTTTCTCAGGAACTAGCTGTTCTGGTATGGGTGTAATATCTAATTACTAAGAATCTAGTAGTCCGGTTCCGTATACGGCGGTTTATATCAAGCTTGTAGACTTTTGAGCCCTTAATGATTCCAGTATTGTTAAGGGCTTTACTTAATTTAAGCTTTTCGTATTCACTAATACCCTTTGCAAGTATTTTCCCATTCATAGGCTTAATAAGGTATCCTTATCGAATAAGCTTTCTTATTCTTGTCCTAGATTTCTTCCAAACCTCCCATAAGTACATACTAAATATTCTCCTGACCTATCCGTTAGCGATATTAGATTGGTTTCGTGAACCACACCATTCGATCAAGTAATGATTCAATATTCCACGTCACTACGCACACCCTTGCTATTGGCTCACCACTACTTATGTCTTCATGACTCAGGTATAACCACCTATAGATTGCGCCCGTGCTGCGCATAAAAAAAGCAATATGCATTTATTACTATGCATACTGCTAAAGGTAATTATCGAATTGTTTTTAATGCCGTTGACCAAGGGATAAGTTGATCTAGCATTTGATTTACTGAATCTGCTTGCACATCCTTTGGTTTAAATACTGTGCCGTTTTCGAAATCTGTAAATAATGATAAAGCAGGATGGACGCGAACATCTGCAACTAATAACTCACCAAGAATTCCACGTAAATGTTCAGCAGCTCTTGCTCCACCAACAGAACCGTAAGAAACAATACCCGCCGCCTTATTATTCCATTCCACGCGTAAGTAGTCTAATGCATTTTTTAATGCCCCAGTAATAGAATGGTTATACTCTGCAACGATAAACACAAAGCCATCACATGCAGCAACTTTTTGTGACCATGTAGCTGCTCCTGAAGCATCTCCGCCTGGCTCACCTAGAAGTGGTAGTTTATAATCTGCAATATCTATAATTTCATATTCCGCATCACCACGTTTTCCAGCGACTTCCTTTACCCATTCGCCCACTTGTGGACTTAAACGACCTTCACGCGTACTCCCTAAAATTACCCCTATTTTCAACATGTTGTTCCTCCTTCATTCATCCCTCAAATTGTGACCGAATCATTCATTTAATACTAAAAACGGTTCTCTTAGCCATGTTGGACAAGGTTAATGAAACCATGTTTTTTACTTCGAATTAAATTATCTTTAATCCAAGATAAAAATATCATATATTTATAAAAATTTCCAGTTATTTAATTCAGATTAATTTATTTTAATCGGTCTTTCTAATGCTGCAAGTTCATCCTCAATCGATGCATATTGTCTTTCTACAACATATTTTGCATCCGAGATAGCCGCATTATAAATATGTGGAGCAATATTTTCCTTTATAAAGTCTAATATTCTTTCTGCTTCAAATTCTGTAATATCCTCATCACGATTGTTGTAGAAAAATCGTTGAATATCAGCGATTATTGTTTCCTGTTGTTCTTTTGTTAAACGAATAAACAATTCAATGCTCTCCTCTCATTCCAATATACTCACCTATCATAACACTCTCAAATTAATCTATGCATACACAAAAAGAATGAATTATATTAACTATAGCCTTTGTATAGTGTTGAAAAATAAATTAGTCAAGAAAACTTCGGTGAATGTGTAAATAAGGAGGACTTACTTATCTGTGCGAAAGCAAAGCGACAGCTACAAAGCGCCCAGCTGGAACGGAAATCAGCCCCTATTTTTGCCGAAAATCATACTTTATTTAATAGGACACCTTAATTTTCTTTGACACAATAGTTTTTCAACAACACAAAAAGACTGAATTATATTTAGTACGATAATTCAGCCTTGTTTTTATTACTGTTTACATTTAAATGAATAGTTTGTTGATAGAAAATTCTTTTCCTTTGAGACGATGGCTTCTCCACCGTCTTTTTCGCATTGCTCTGTCATAGTATCAATTTTTTTGGCATTCATCGTATTCGTCATTAATGTCAAACCTATCCCAAACACAGCAATCAGCAAACCAACCATCATCCATAACTTGCCGGCCTTATTGCCGGCAGGTCTTTCATTCGCCATAGATATTCCCCTCTCTTACACGAATAAAAACGGTTCTGTATGAATAGTAGATTGTACAAATTCAACAGAGTATTTTTTATCCTCACACATTCTTGCCATCTTTTTAGCTACTCCTGCAATCATCACTTTCTCCACATGATGTCCTGGATCTACGATTTGTAGACCAATTGCTTGAGCGTCCTGTGCAGTATGGAAATACATATCTCCTGTTAAAAATACATCTGCCCCAGCACGTTTCGCAGAATAGATATATTTATTGCCGTCGCCACCGACAAGCGCAACTTTTTTCACCTTCGACTGTAAATCACCAACAACACGGACAGCGGGTACGTCTAGCTGCTGTTTGACGAATTGCGTAAATTCATGAAGAGTCATTTCTTGTGGTAAATAACCAACTCGTCCTAAGCCCATTACATTCGTTTGCTGGTCTAAGCGAATGATATCATAAGCTGGTTCTTCATATGGATGTGCGTTTAACATTGCCTTTAATACACGATTTTTTATAGATTCCGGAAATACAACTTCTACCTTCACTTCTTCTTCAACATGTAATTCACCAATAGAGCCCACATGTGGATTCGCACCTTCTAGTGCACGGAAACGCCCCTCTCCTAATGTAGTATAGCTACACGCTTCATAATCTCCAATACGACCTGCTCCTGCCTTTGCTAATGCCTCACGTAAATCATTGGCATTTGTAGTCGGTATAAAAACTGCTAGCTTCAACATATTTTCCGCATATGTTTCTTCTAAAATAGAACGGTTTTCAAGCTGTAGAGCATCCGCTAGTAAATCGTTAACACCGCCTTCAGCTACATCTAAATTCGTATGTGCAGCATAAACGGCAATATCATTTTTTATTAGCTTTTCATATAAACGCCCAGCAGGATTGTCCGTACGAATATTCGAAAGTCGTCTGAAAATCGGTGGATGATGCGCTATTATTAGCTCACATCCTTGAGCAATAGCTTCCTCAGCTACTGCTTCATTAACATCTAATGTGACTAATACTTTACTGACAGGTTTATTTAATGTACCGATTGCAAGACCAATTGGGTCATTTTCCATACATGCTAGTTTTTTAGGCGACCATGATTCGAACAATTGTATAATTTCCAGACCGTTAACTGTTTTCATCTCATAGAACCCCTTCCACTAAATTGAGTAGAGCTACTAACTCTGCACGTTTTTCATCAATTTCAGGTGTTTGATCTGCCCCTTCAATGGACTTTAATACACGCTGCCAATTTTCTTTTTCACGTGACCATTTTTTTATAAATGATGGTGATTTTCGTTGCATTAATTTCGGACCAAATAAAATTTCCGGTTCCGATAACGTCATTGTGCTTCTTTGCAAAACAAGAATTTCATAAATTTTTTCGTCTTCCTCTAAAATTTCTTCGTCCTGGATTGCCCAATTATTTGCTAATGCCCATTCGCGAATCACTTTAGCATGAATATTTGGTTGCAAAATAAGCCTTGTTACCCCTTGCAATTTTTCAGGATGCTTCTCCAAAATGGAGACAATAAGAGGTCCACCCATTCCAGCAATAGTAACTGTATCTACATGGTCAGCTTCTTCAACAGCCGCTAAGCCATTCGCGAGTCGTACTGTAATTTTTTCTGTTAAACCTTCCTTTTGCACTTGTCCAACTGCTGATTCAAATGGTCCTTTCACAACTTCCCCTGCTATTGCGTAAGAAGCAATACCTTTATGAATTAAGTAGCATGGCAAATATGCATGGTCGCTGCCAATATCGGCTACAACTGCACCAGAGGGTACATATTTTGCTACTGTTTCTAATCGCTTTGATAATTTTTGTGCGTTCATTTATTTTTACCGCCTGTCTTAAATAGTGTTCTTTCTTAGTATGTATGATGTCGTGAAAAAAAACAAATGGAGTTGACTCAAATTTTGAGCAACTCCATTTTTATTTAACTGAAATGAAGATAAATAAATTGTAGCTGTACCGATTACGATTAAACGCTTTCAGTACAGCTACTTTTTTTAGACTATTTTAGAGTTGAAATGTACTTAGCGATTGCTTTCGCTTCCGCTTCGTTTTTCATACCAGGCGTCATTGGAGTTCCTGGGATTCCGTTTGTTAAAACATCTACGATACGAGCTTCATCTTTGCCATGTAAGTTTGGACCAAAACCACCACTTAGGTCATTACCATGACAACTAACACAAGATTGTACTAATGCAGAGTCATCAGTAGCTTCTGTTTTTTCGCCACCACCCTCTTTTTCAGCAGCGATTTCCTTTTTATTCTCTGCGCCCATTAAAGACATAAAGAAAATAAGACCAATACCAAATGCTAAAATTAAGATGTAAGGAACGACTGGATTGTTTTTCATATGTTTCCCCTCCTCATTGTAAATCTACTTCTATGATAATATAGAATCAGTCAACATCTAATATTGTACTTCATTAACCATGAAACGAAAAGCCTATTCGCTAAGTTTTCCTTTGTTTGTAACAATTTCGACATTTCTGTAACTATTGGATAAAATATGTCTTGAAATCCCCAATATTTGGACTACATTTGGACTATCCATTATCTTCTGAACGACTTCTTTACACGCTGTTATCTTTCCTCTCTTTGTACAGTCATATACCAAGAAAATCAAAATTTCTTTATGTAATAATCCATTAGCTAAATAAGCTATACGATTATAGTCTTCACCAACAGAGTGTAGGCTCAATTACAGACACAATTTTAAAACAAAAAAGAATCCGTTAGCTATTAGAAAGCAAACAGATTCTTGTCTTTGTCAGCGAAACTATTTTACAAAATGAGTTCCTATAATAAGTTTATGATATAATAGCTAATCAATGCCAGTAAACCTAGGACACCTGAGACCGTAAAATAAAGTAGCTTCATTTTTAAACCTGACCAAAGCCAAACCCCGCAGTTTGCTGCAATCAAGCAAAACAATGCAATATTATTGCCATTAAAATATGTAGTGTAAATTCGAATAGACATACTAAATAATAAAACAGCACCCAATAAATGGAAAACAGGGGCTAAAAGATCATTTTTTCTTGCCATTCGAAATGCCGTCAAAAATAATATCACCGCAGCTATTCCAACGACAACCGTTAAAATTATCATTAAAGAAGATATTGTAAAATAAATAGACAGCAACGTAATCATTGCAATACATATACCTGCAATTATAAGTAGCAGCCTTCTCTTTTCTGAAGGTAATATAGCCTGTTTATGGTGTACTGGTTCTAACTCCTCTATATCTGACCCTTCTGCATATAGAGCCGCTAAAAAATCGCAGTAATGCTCTGGTAATAGTTTATTTTGCTTCCAAAACAAAATCTCATTCAAAATTATTTTTTTTCGAGGATTTGTCATAGTATATACTCCAAACATTGCTTAATAATGGTTGTTATTACAATTTTATCTTAAAATTTTTAATAACACATCTGTATAAAGTAGCAAAAATAATCAAGATTGACTCATTCTAATTACTCGCTATAACATTTATCGAAAAAATATTTACTATGTTTAGTATGTTCTAGGGAAAATGATGAAAATTTTGCGCGGGTATTTACTTTACGTTCACAGGTATTCTCCTATTTCATGCGAATATAATAGTAGCCTAAAAAAGGGCTATCCAATTAGTGATTACTAATTAGATAGCCCAACTTTTTATCTTTATTCTAAGAAGTCTTTTAAACGTTTGCTGCGAGAAGGGTGACGTAGCTTTCTAAGAGCCTTAGCTTCAATTTGGCGAATACGTTCACGTGTTACACCAAATACCTTCCCTACCTCTTCTAATGTACGTGTGCGACCATCATCTAAACCGAAACGTAAGCGCAGGACATTTTCTTCACGGTCAGTTAATGTATCTAGCACATCCTCTAATTGCTCTTTTAACAATTCATAAGCTGCATGGTCAGATGGAGATTGAGCTTCTGAATCCTCAATAAAGTCTCCTAAATGTGAATCATCTTCTTCTCCAATTGGTGTTTCAAGAGATACTGGTTCTTGTGCAATTTTTAAAATTTCACGTACTTTTTCAGGTGTTAAATCCATCTCCTCACCAATTTCTTCCGGAGATGGCTCGCGACCTAAGTCTTGTAGTAATTGGCGTTGTACACGAATTAATTTATTAATTGTTTCTACCATATGCACTGGAATACGAATTGTACGTGCTTGGTCCGCAATTGCACGTGTAATCGCTTGGCGAATCCACCATGTTGCATAAGTGGAAAATTTAAAACCTTTACGGTAGTCAAATTTCTCAACTGCCTTGATAAGACCCATATTCCCCTCTTGAATTAAATCAAGGAATAGCATTCCACGGCCAACATATCGCTTTGCAATCGATACAACAAGACGTAAGTTCGCTTCAGCTAGGCGTTTACGTGCTTCTTCGTCACCTTGCTCAATACGCTCAGCTAAAGCAATTTCTTGCTCGGCAGAAAGTAAATCAACTCGACCAATTTCTTTTAAATACATACGTACAGGGTCATTTATTTTAACACCTGGTGGTACACTCAAATCATTTAAATCAAAAGTCTCTTCGTTTGCTTCTTCTTTCATTAAGCTTTCTTCTTCAAACTCTTCTTTTCCAATGATTTGAATGTCTTTAGCCTTTTCAAGATCCTCAGCAAAGTGGAAAATCTCTTCGTTCTCCAATTCATAAGGCGCTAGTTTCTCTGAAATTTCTTTCATAGAAATTTCACCTTCTGTTTTTGCTTTTTCTTGTAGTATTTTTTTTGCTTCATCTAATGTAATTTCTACTTCTACCTCTTTTGAACGTTCTGACTTGTCCGCCATAAACCTTCCTCCTTCTAAACAACCGAATCGGGTTAAATCGCCGATAACGATTTTCTTAAATGAATAATCTGTTGGGCGATTTCAAGTGCACGCGCATACTCATGCATCTTCTCCGCTTCCTTTGACTCATGCATCTTTTGTTGAATTTCTTGCTCAATTCTATATTTTTGCAGCTGACGTATTGAGTCTGTGACCTCTGCATCTGCTTGGTCGGGATCTCTTTCCGCTAAAGCTGCTTCCATTACAATCTTGCGTAATTCAGCGTCATCTAATATCTCAACAAAACGTTGATAATCAGGATGACCATATTCCTCATAAAATCCTACTAAGCGAACAAAAACTGCCATATAAGCATCTCGTACAAATGGATCTTTTTGCTCACTACGTAATACCCTGTCCACTACATCTATATTATGAAGCATATGAGCCAGTAATAAACGTTCGGCACGTTCAGCTGCGTCCATAGGCTTATGTTGCTGAGTGACCGGCATCGAAGGCGTTTGAACAGGCATTTCTACTTTTGCAGAACGAACCTGATTGGCCTCTAGCTTTCGGAATTGAGCATAAATCGCTTCTTCCGAGATGTTTGTTTCTTTCGATAGCTGTCTTATATACAAATCTCGTTCAACTGGTGATGATCTACCTACCAGTTGTTCAAGAACTTCTTGAATATATTGAAGCGTATCATTTTCAAACTGAAAGTTCTTATTTCGTCTAGCATGCATCATCATAAAAGCAATATACGCATGAGGGTTTTCCAAAATTTGTTCTTTAAATGCTTGTCCACCTAAACTACGAATGTATTCATCGGGATCTAGCTTATCTGGTAACACCGCAATATTGACTTTCATACGTTCCGTTTGAAGTAACTGTGCTGCTCTTTTCGCCGCATCAAACCCAGCATTATCACCGTCATAGCAAATGGTAATCTGCTCTACTAAGCGCTTTAGCTTTGTGATATGCTGATTCGTAAGCGAAGTGCCCATTGTTGCTACAGCATTCGTTACACCCACAGAGGTTGCTGCTAAAACATCCATAAATCCTTCCATCAATACTACTTGACGATTTTTTCTAATCGAGGTTCGTGCTTTATCTAGGTTATATAGCACTTCACTCTTTTGAAAAATTGGTGATTCTGGACTATTTAAATATTTTGCCTCTTCACCAGTAGATGTAAGGATTCGTCCTGAGAATGCTATAATCTTTCCGTTCTCATCACGAATGGGAAACATAATACGCCCTCTAAAACGATCAAAATAGCGTTCTTCCCCTTCACGCTTGATTACTAAACCACTTTCCGCGATTTCTTGTAAATTATAACCTTTTCTTTCAAGCAATATCGTTAATGCATCAAAGCTTGGGAGAGACCATCCAATGCTATTAGATTCTATAAGTTCCCTTGTAAATCCTCTTTCTAGCAAATAATTTAAAGGTTCTTCACCATCTTCGGTATTTAACAGTAAATGATGAAAAAAATCTGCTGCAAAAGCGTGAGCTTCTTTCATCCTTTCTTCCGCTTTAGATACCTTTTTCGTTACTTCAGGTAAACTTGGCCCAATATCTAACTGTATGCCAACACGTTCACCAAGTTTCACGACAGCGTCAGGAAAAGAAATACCTTCTATATCCATTACAAAAGTAATAGCATTACCGCCTGCACCACAACCAAAGCAATGGAAAATTTGTTTGTCTGATGACACAGAAAAAGATGGCGTTTGTTCTCCATGAAATGGACAGAGCCCAAACCAATTGCGCCCACGCTTTGTAAGCTGCATGTATTCGCTTATGACATCAACAATCTCCGATTGTGAGCGAATCTGTTCAATCACTTCTTCAGGAATCTTCCCTGCCAAATCCATCACCATCTTTAAATTACGTTCTAAAACACAATTCGCTATCCGATTTAAAAATCCTTTATTTCTCGACAAAAAAATAGGATTTTTCTCTTAATAAATATTTTTACCACAATTTTATTATTATAAAACAAAAATTAGTTTTTATCTATACTATTTTCAAAACGGACTCAAAAAAACCGCCTCTCACATGAGGTGGTTTATCATCATCCGTTTCTTATTTACAGTTCAAGATATGCTCAATAATGACGTTCGCTGTTTCCTCAACAGCTTTGTTTGTCACATCAATAACCTTACAACCGATTTTAGCGACAATTTTTTCAAAATGTTGGATTTCTTCTAATATTCGATTATGCTGCGCATAGATAGCATCATCATTCAATCCAAGAGACATTAGTCTCTCTTTTCTAATTGAGTTTAATTTATCAGGAGAAATAATTAAACCAAAACATTTTTTCGGATCAATTTGTAATAGTTCTTCTGGTGGCTCCACTTCTGGTACTAAAGGTACGTTCGCCACCTTATAGCGTTTATGTGCTAAATATTGTGATAACGGTGTTTTAGAGGTACGTGAAACACCGACTAACACAATATCAGCCTGTAAAAGACCACGTGGATCTCTACCATCATCATATTTTACTGCAAATTCAATAGCCTCTATTTTTTTAAAATAATCATCATCTAGCTGGTGAACAATTCCTGGTGCTTCTAATGGGAATTCTTCCACAAATGTTGTCATTGTTTTTAAAGCAGGCCCTAAGATGTCGACAGCATAGACATTTTCTTGCTCACACAGTTCATGTAATAACGATCGCATCTCCTGGCGAACAAGCGTGTACACAATAAAAGCATTCTGTTTCGCTGCAAGGCATACAATTTTCCGAATGAGCTCCTCTGATTGTATATGAGGAAAACGGCGAATTACTGTGTTTTCCAAACTAGGTCGAAACTGGCTAATAACCGCTTTCGCGACTTGATCACCAGTTTCACCGACTGAATCAGATACAACAAAAACCCGTAGTCTTTTCATGCTGCTCTCCTTCAAATATTTAGTCATTCTGTGCCAGTGATAAGAAAGCTCGTGTAATCGTCGTTTTTGTAAGACGACCAACGATTTTCAAACCACCTTCTTGTGGCTCTACTACTGGTAGCGAATCAACTTCTCGTTCAATTAGTTTATTCGCTGCAACAACTAAAGAATCTGCTCTCTCACAGTACGAAATATTTGGCATTCGTGTCATAATTATATGTACAGGAATTTTGTTTAAATCCTGCGTGCCAATACTTGTTCGTAGTAAATCTTTTCGAGAAAGTACCCCTGTCAAAAACTCATTTTTATCTACGACAAAGAGTGTTCCAACATCCTCTGAAAACATGAAGCAAATCGCATCGTAAACAGTCATTGTTTCCGGTACAACAACTGGTCCTGAATGGAAATCTTTCACTTTTAAATTGTTAATACTATCCGTCAATGTAACGGATGTTTTTTTACCTGAATAGAAATAGCCAACACGAGGTCTAGCATCTAAAAAGCCCGCCATTGTGAGTATTGCTAAATCTGGTCTTAAAGTTGCTCTTGTCAGATTGAGACGTTCTGCAATATGTTCGCCTGTGATTGGGCCGTTTTCTTTCACAATTTGTAAAATGTCTTCCTGACGTTTATTGAGTTCGATTGGACTCACCGCCTCAAATCTAATAGTGTTATACTTATGCTCAATTATTATATACTATTTTAATAATTATTGCGAAGAAAAGAACTACATGCTACAATATTGACACATACGCTTGCTCTAAATGTATTTTCGAGCGATTTGCGTTTTATAGGCGATGATGGGAAAAAAGTATCTGTTCCACTTTAAAGCGAGTAGAAGATGGTGAAAGTCTACATAGTAGCAGAGAAAAGGCACTCCTTGAGCTAACTTTTTTGAAAAGAGGTTTTAAACAACGCGTTTAAAACAATCAGGGTGGAACCGCGGGTTTTAGCACTCGTCCCTGGGCATTCATTGTGCCTGGAGACGGGTGCTATTTTTAATTTAGTCCTACCTAAATTAAAAAAATCTCTAGCGAATTGTATAAATTCGCTAAAACAAAATCAATGTTCACTCTGTGAAAACTATGAAGGAGGCTATTTTTTATGGCAAACAAATCAATGGAAACAATCGTATCTTTAGCGAAGCATCGCGGCTTTGTCTTCCCTGGTTCTGAAATCTACGGAGGCTTAGCAAACACTTGGGATTACGGTCCGCTAGGTGTTGAATTAAAAAACAATGTTAAAAAAGCGTGGTGGCAAAAGTTTGTCCAAGAATCAGAGCACAATGTTGGAATAGATGCTGCAATTTTAATGAACCCAAAAGCTTGGGTTGCTTCTGGTCACGTTGGCAACTTTAATGACCCAATGATTGATTGTAAAGCATGTAAAGCGCGCCATCGTGCTGACAAAATCATCGAGGACGCTGCGCTAGCAAAAGGCGATGAAATCATTGTCGATGGTATGACATTTGATCAAATGAAAGAAACGATGATTAAGTATGACGTAGTGTGCCCGGATTGTGGTAAAGCTGATTTTACAGATATTCGTCAATTTAATTTAATGTTTAAAACATTCCAAGGTGTAACAGAATCTTCTACTAATGAAATTTATTTACGCCCAGAAACAGCACAAGGTATATTCGTGAACTTTAAAAACGTACAACGTTCAATGCGTAAACGTACACCATTCGGTATTGCTCAAATCGGTAAATCATTCCGTAACGAAATTACACCAGGTAACTTCACTTTCCGCACACGTGAATTTGAACAAATGGAACTTGAATTTTTCTGTAAGCCTGGCGAGGACCTTGAATGGCACGCATATTGGAAAGAATTTTGTAAAAATTGGTTATTAAATTTAGGCATGAAGGAAGATTCTATGCGTCTTCGTGATCATGAAGACGACGAATTGTCTCACTACTCAAATGCTACAACTGATATTGAATTTAAATTCCCATTCGGTTGGGGCGAACTATGGGGCGTAGCGGATCGCACAGATTTCGATTTAAAACAGCATATGGAGCATTCTGGTGAAGATTTCACTTACATTGACCCAGTCTCAAACGAACGTTATGTTCCATATTGTATCGAGCCTTCTTTAGGTGCAGACCGTGTAACATTAGCATTCCTTTGCGATGCTTATGACGAGGAAGAGCTTGAAGGCGATGATAAGCGTACAGTTTTACGCTTCCACCCTGCTCTAGCACCATTTAAAGCTGCGGTCCTACCACTTTCTAAAAAACTTTCGGATGAAGCTACAGATGTTTGGGCAGAGCTTCGTAAATCTTTCCCAGTTGACTTTGACGAGTCACAATCAATCGGTAAACGTTACCGTCGTCAAGATGAAATTGGTACACCATTCTGTATCACTTACGATTTTGACTCAAAAGAGGATGGTCAAGTTACAGTGCGTCATCGCGATTCAATGGCTCAAGTTCGTATGCCAATTACAGATGTTAAAGCATACATCGAAAAACATCTTCAATTCTAAAATTCATCAGTATATAAAGAGGGAGTCGCATTTTAAGCGACTCCCTCTTATTATGTCTTTAATAATGAAAACAAGCGCTCTTGCATCTTCTCCTCAAATGAAAACTTTTTCATATTCATGCCTACTAAGCTTATAAGTAGTTCCTCAATATCTACAAGCGAATAAAAAAGGAATGTTCCTTCTCGCATCGGGCGAACTCTCTTATCAGCTGTCAGCTCTTCCCCAATAAAGTAAGCTACATTTACGTTACAATGTTCCATTAATTGCGTAATGCTCTGGTCATCATCTGGATTAATAAAGAACGGCACAATTTTATCAATATACAAAATACTTTGCACAAGTTTTATAAAGAAATTTTCACGTAGTGAAGTTTCCACAACTAATACTGTTGTTTTCTCATGCTGATAATCCATATACAATATATGTAATTGCTCTTCTAATAGTTTCTTTAATATAGTAATAGAGTTCCTATATTTTTTCAAATCTATTTGAATCTCCCTTGTTAATAAACGTAGAATTCGAAAGGCAGGTAAAAATATTTTTAAAATAATTTCTTTAGGATGTAAATGATCTATTAATTTATTAAAGTAGACTCTTAAGCCATTTTCGTCACAACGAATTAATTGTTCTATAAATAAATTAAAAATTTCTTCAAAGCTGTTAGCACGATAATCAATCATTTTCGCAATTTTCACATTATAATTTAAAGGTAAAATCATTGACTTTTGTTCATCCAACAACTTAACTTTAGGTAACGTTGGGAATAAATCATAGACAAGTTCTACTTGTGCACTTCGATTATCAGATAATTGAACGACCGAGTTGACAGGATAAATCCTTAAGCACTCTACAAATTTGTGCATAAATTTCTCGTTATATAAATGTCGATCACGATATAAAACAGCTAATGCATCTGTTGCAGCATATCCCGAATGATATACACGCTTTGATGTCATAGCTGAATAAACATCTATTATTTGCAGTAATTGAACTCCCTCACGCATATCATCCTCACAAAGCTGATTCGGATAACCTTTACCGGCAAAGCGTTCATGATGATCACGTGCTAAATAGGCAATATCCTCTTCCCCATTTTCTATGAGCAACTCGTAACCTTTAGTCGTATGAGTTTTAACAATGTCAAACTCATCTTCTGATAATTTTCGTTTTAAATTTAATATTTCTTGCGGGATAAACACCTTCCCAATATCATGGAACAAATAGCCCCTTGCTAGCGTTACAATATCCGTTAAACCTAAATAACGTGCAAAGATAGTACCTAAAACGAAAACATCAAACGAATGAACAAAAGAATACTCATCCCATTCCTTTAATCGCATAAGTAATTCATAGCGATGTTTTTTTTCTAAAATTTGTTCAAAAACACCTTGTACATAAGTAGTATCTTGGATACTTTTTAAAATTTGACCATAGCGCAATTCATGCACAACATTCTCTAATGTAGTCATAAAAAGGTTATTCACCTTATCTTTATACTCATCTACCTCATCCTTTTTATCGATAAGTGGTGCAAATATATCCCAGCAATCCCTTGTATGCTGCATACTTAAATCATGAACAATTCGGACTGAATTAGTTGGTAAATAGACAGATAGTTTGTCTACTTTTCTAAGCTTAAGTAAAGCAATAATTCGTTCCGTTAAAACTAAATCTTTTTTAGCGAGTAAACGATAATCAGAAAAAATATCTTCAGCTAAAATATCATTGGCTTCAACTTCATCAATACTTAACGTCACTTTTCTTAGCATATTTTCTGCCACATATGCAATATCCAAGCATCATGTGACTCCCTCCTTCTTCGATAGACTGCGTTGTTCATCAATTATGCCTCGGCATAATTGCGTCTGGAGGCTTTAACTTCTTTCAACGGATGTTTGGACTTACGCTGAAAGAAGTTAAATATCATCTATATTATTTACAATATCATAGATTAAAATGCCTTTTCAACTATTTTATGGTATACAAATGAATAGTTACTACTATGTTTATGTTAAAAACCATTCCAAAATTAGTAATTTATATCTAACTTATTCTTTTAACAACAGCTATTAACAACAATAAAAAAGATATAAAATCCTATACAATAGAACTAAAAGCGCATTTTTATAATTTATAGTTAAATTTATATCACAAATAATATTTTCTGTAAATTACAAAAAAACACTCATTTTGTCCTAATATTACTAGCAAAAATCTCACATTACTATCTCATCACCCAAAAATCCTATATACCATTCAATAAAATACGTCCCAGTCGATAAGGAAATAATAGCCATTACTCGTTGATGAACAAGTATTTTATCCATGTTAATTTTTAACATCATATAATTCCCTCTATTCTCATCTTCATCATTTTGATATAAATAAAGTATTATAGTTAATCTTAAATGTTAAATAACAATAATTTAACAATCCATAGAGATTCCAACCTATTTAACAGGATGGTCCTAGCTATAAATTTTTTATGTACTTTGGAGGAATTTTTTTGAAAAGCAATCGTTTTTATCACATCGCAATGGCATCAGCACTAGCAACAAGCGCTATTGTCATTGCACCCCCAGCACATGCTGCATCGGTATTCTCCGATGTGAAAAATGTGTCATCTGAAGAAGGTCAAGCTATTATTAACTTAGCTCAACGTGGCATTATATCAGGCTACCCCGATGGCACTTTTAAACCTGAGAATTCAATTACTCGTACACAAGCTGCGAAAATTTTAGCTGGTATGTTAAAGCTAGATACGGTTCATGTAAAAAATCCAAATTTTAAGGATATAAAACCCGGCGACGCAAATTATGGCGCGATTGCTGCTTTAGCAAATGCAGGTATTATTAGCGGAACCAATGGCTATTTCAACCCAACTAAAAATATTACACGTGGACAAATGTCAAAAATGATTGTGAAAGGTTTTAAATTACCAATTACAAACGGCATTTACATTCCTTTTGATGATGTCAACGAAGGTAGCGAATACGAACCATATATAAAAACACTTTTTGCCAATAGCATTACAATAGGTACAACGCCTACTACCTTCGGACCACAAACTAATGTAAAACGCTCCCAGTTAGCACTTTTTGTTGTACGTGCTGAAAAAGCTCAAGGCAACGTCACAGTTTTTGCTAGCCAATTTAAGCAAGACTATATCTTTGCTTCTTATGGCGGCATTAATCCTGCAGAGGATATCTTTACATGGGTTGAAGATGAAGAAGATTATATGACAGAGTCCATTACAATTAAACCGCTAAAAGAAGGTACAGGAAAATTAGTTATTACGGGCTTTAAAGAAGATACGGAAGAATTTATCGATGTCTATTACTTAGTAAATGTGAAGAAAGTAAACGGAAAGCTACAAACAATGCTTCAAAAAGTGAAAGAAGAGGATTATGCAGAAAACTTACCGCTCAACTTAATGGAAAGTAATTTAAAATTTGTTCCTACTAAGGTAAGTATTCAAACTGCAGATGGTCAAGCTTTATCTCCTGAATTATATAATTTTAAATCAACGAATAATTCTGCTACACTTTCTATCTTTAAAAATGGTCAATATTTGCTTACTTTCACTAATGGTACTCAACAACAAACAATGGCTGCTGATGTCAATACATATGATTTCGTGCGTAGTATTGATTTGTATCAAGTTACAGATGAGTTAACGTTTTCAAGTAGCGATCTATCGTTCGAGCCAACACATGTTGCCTTAGAAAAATTTAATTCTGAGCCAGCAGCTGTGAAAGCGACAATAAAGGATAAGAAAGTAAATGTTACACTATTAGCAGAAGGTACATCTATTTTACATATAACAGGTAAAAATGGTGAAACTGCTTATCTATATATTGATTTTCTAAAAATCGCTAATAAATGGGTTGCTTCTTACGAGTTCATGGAAGATCCAGAAGAATATTAATATATTGTAATGTAAAAAGTAAAATGCCAGAAGATCAATATTATTGGTCTTCTGGCGTTTTTTCTTGATCAGTACTCGTTCTTAACTGAAATTCAGGCGTTCTTTCAAGCTGTTCAATAAATTTTTTAGTCTTAAAACGAATTCCTGTTTGTTCTTCGTAAATGGTTGTAATTATTTTTTTAATAAAATATTTGGTTTCCTTTTTTAATTCTAATTTCCCAATTTGGTCAATCGGTACAGTATAGAACATTCGGATAAGCTTAAGCTGAGTCGGTGTTAATCGAATGATATAAGGATCATGATGATAACAACGATGACACAAAAAACCTCCCTGCACAAAAGAAAATGCAAATTCACCGTCTACTGCTCCACAAGTAGCACAAGCATGTAATATAGGCTGCACACCTGTATAGGGTAGCATCTTCCATTCAACGAACAATGTAATGGCCTCCGGGTCGTAACCTTCCTCAATTGCTTGTAATGCTTGAAGGAGCACATCAAATGCAAGTGGCTCTGGTTTCCCCTCTTCTACTACACGTTCGACAAGTTCCATTATATAACTTGCATAGGCCGTTGCCATTATATCCTCACGAATATGACGCATTGAATTTAGATGCTCTCCTTGTTGCAATGTCCCCATACCGGTATGATGCTGTACCATAAACATGCCATACGTAAATGGCTGTGTCACAGATGCTAACCTACTGGAAGGCTTCTTCGCTCCTCGAGCCATTGTTGCAACCTTTCCTGCTTCTCTTGTTAGTAATGTTACAATTTTATTTGATTCTCCATAGGCACGCACCTTTAGGACAATTCCTTCCCATTTATGAAGCATCGATCCTCCTCCTTTCTACAAGCTTCGCAATCAATTATGCCTCGGCATAATTGCGTCCGGAGGCTTTAGGACAACAAATGTTTTTTGTGCGCTAGCGCAGTGCTAACGTAGCGACAGCAACACGATGTTGGTCACTCAGTCATGTGTTGCACAGTCGTTTCGCTTTCGCGCAGATAAATTGCCACAAGATGTGGCGTCCTTAACCAGAGTTCCTCTATTTCAGCGGTGTCCAAATACCTGTAGCTGACGCTTTGCTTTCGCTACAAAAAACTTGCTGAAAGAAGTGAAAATAGAGCTCTCCAATAATTATTGGACAGCTCCATTTAAAACTACAGCGACAAACAGGAATGTTGGTAAGTTGCTTTGGAACTTAACAGCTTTTCCTATTAATATTCATCATCACGGAAACCGAAGTCACGTAAATGTGTTGATTTATTTCGCCAATCCTTTTGTACCTTTACCCAAAGCTCTAAATATACTTTTGAACCAAGAAGCATTTCAATATCTTTTCTTGCACGTATACCTACTTCTTTTAATAGCGCTCCACGTTTACCAATGACAATCCCTTTTTGAGAATCCCTTTCCACGATAATTGTTGCTGCTACACGAATTTTATCTTCATTTTCTTCATCACGGCGAATTTTATCAATAACAACAGCAATGGAGTGGGGTATTTCTTCACGCGTTAAATGTAACACTTTTTCACGAATTAACTCTGAAATAATAAAACGCTCAGGATGATCTGTTACTTGATCTGCTGGGTAATATTGTGGGCCTTCTGGTAAATACTTCGCTAATGTTGCTAATAAATTTTCAACATTATTCCCTTGTAATGCAGAAATCGGAACTATTTCAGCAAAGTCATAACGCTCTTTGTAACTTTCAATAATCCCTATTAATTCATCAGGATGAATTTGATCGATTTTATTAATTACTAGGAAGACAGGCGTTGGATTACCCGCCAACATTTCAAGGATAAATTCGTCACCCTTCCCAAGTTTCTGCTCTGCATTTACCATGAACATAATAACATCCACTTCACGCAAAGTATTTTTAGAAACCTTTAACATAAAATCCCCTAGCTTATGTTTTGGCTTGTGGATTCCTGGTGTATCTATAAAAATCATTTGGCTATCATTTGTTGTTAGTACACCTTGTACTTTATTTCGTGTTGTTTGTGGTTTATCACTCATAATCGCAATTTTTTGACCTATAACACGGTTTAAAAATGTTGATTTCCCTACATTTGGTCGACCGATTATGGAGATAAAACCCGACTTATAGCCATTGTTATTTTCCAGCATTCTCTAAATCCTCCGTTGTGAATGCAAACGGTAGTAATTCGCCTACAGACGTTACCGTGACATCACCTTTTAAGTTTGTTAAATATACAGGCATAGATGGTTTGCAAAATTCCATCATCACTTGACGACAAGCCCCGCATGGCGCACATGGCCCATCTGTATCAGCTACAATAGCGATCGCCTCAAAATCATAAATACCTTCTGAAACAGCTTTGAAAAAGGCTGTACGTTCAGCACAATTGGTCATACTATAGCCAGCATTTTCAATATTGCAACCATGAATAACCTCTCCATTTTTCGTTAAAATCGCCGCGCCAACTTTAAATTTTGAATAAGGTACATAAGCCTTTTCACGCGCTTTTTTTGATTCTTCTAGTAATGCATGCATATCAATTGTCATTATGTTCACCTCTACAAATCAATTTCGCCTTGGCGTAATTGAATAAATCATATTTCTTCAGCACAACTGTTACTACTTCATGACCGATTAATAATTTTTTGTAATATCAAAACCATTTCGGTATAAATATGAGTAATCCGATTATAGCACTGAATATCGCAAATACAAGTACTGCGCCTGCTGCAAGATCTTTAGCCTGCTTAGCAAGCGGATGGATGTTAGGTGAAGCTAAATCCACTACTCGTTCAATTGCAGTATTAATCATTTCAAGTACTAACATTAGTGCTATTAATAGCAACACTATATACCATTCTATATGTGATAAATCCGTAAAATAGCCAGCAATCAAAACTATTCCTGCACTTAGCAAGTGGGACTTGAAATTTTGCTCGGTACAGGCTGTAATGATACCTTTATAGGCATACCCAAAAGAGCGTACGAATTTGCGGACATTCATTTATTCTCGTCCTAAGCCGAAAGATTGTAAAATCTCATCCTGTTTACCGAACATTACTTTTTCATCTTCTGGCACCATATGATCATAGCCAAGTAGATGTAAGAAACCGTGAACCGCTAAAAAGCCTAATTCTCGCTCAAAAGTATGCCCATATTCTTCTGCTTGTTCTTTTGTACGATCTGTTGAAATAATAATATCTCCTAACACACGGGGCATCCCTTCAAATGTTACTTCTATTTCTCCCTCACCTAACTCCTCCAAGGCAAAAGAAATAACATCTGTCGGTTGATCCTTGTCACGATATTCTCGGTTGATTTCTTGAATCGCATCATTTGTAACAAACGTTACTGACACTTCTGTTTCCGGCTCAATATTCTCTATTTTCGCAGCATGCTGCAAAAGCTTTTCAACAAGCTCCATATGCTCAGCAGCCACTTCATTTGTTTCATCTGTAAAATCAATTGTTAAAATCATAGATCCTCCTACTTATCTGCCTTTGGATATTCAATTCGTGAGTGGAAAATTCCATTCAACGTTTCACAAAGTACTCGCTCTATACATTTTAACTCTTTTATTGAAATATCGCATTCATCAAATTGATTGTCTTGTACTCGATCATCAATAATTGCGCGTACCAACTTTTGAATTTTCTCTGCATTCGGTTCCTTCATCGATCGAACTGCTGCCTCAACGCTATCTGCAACGCTAATCACTGCCGCTTCCTTCGTTTGTGGCTTCGGACCTGGATATCTGTACTTTGTATCATCAGCTAAACATTTTCCTTCTTCCTTCGCTTTAAAGTAGAAGAACTTTAACAGACTAGATCCGTGATGCTGCAAGGCAATATCGATAATTTCCTGTGGCATCTTATAACGTTTTAGCATTTGAGCTCCGTCAGTTGTATGTGCGATTATAATTTCCGCGCTTTTTTCTGGGGGCAATGAATCATGTGGGTTAATACCAGACATTTGATTCTCGATGAAAAAGGCAGGACGCTTCGTTTTGCCAATATCATGATAATAGCATCCTACACGAGCCAGTAATCCATCTGCTCCAATTTCCTCACATGCTGCCTCCGCTAAGTTCGCCACCATTACACTATGATGATATGTTCCTGGAGCCTCCATTAGTAATTTTTTCAGCAACGGATGGTTTGGGTTCGATAATTCAATTAAACGCAACGACGACAATAAACTAAATGCTGATTCAAAGAATGGTAAAAGACCCATTGTAAGAGCACCTGATAATAGAGCTGATATCAATGCCGCTATAAAGTAATACAATAACTCTGACAAACCGTAAGTAGATTGTGTCATTAGTAAATAAAATGCGATAAACGACATATTTACTAGCCCTATAACACCTACAGCATGTAGAATATGCGAACGCTTTTCCATACTACCCAAAAAGAATAAGCTCGCAAAGCCTCCAAAAATGATATACAGTGTAATTTCCATCTGCATAACAGATGAATAGCCCTCTTGAAAAATAACACCCGCAGACGCCGCTGTCATAACCGTAATAAGTACTGCAGCACGATCATTCACTAATAGCCGTACAAGCATTGTTGCCAAAGCTGTTGGGAAAAGGAAGGCAACCGTAACATCGAAGCCACCAGAAACTAGGCTTATAAATTTCATCAGCAAGATGGATAAACCATAAACAATTACTGTCACCAACAAGGCATTACGTTTCTTGTGCTCATCTGTATCCCAACGTTCAAATAAAACAAACATGAACGTCATTTCCAAAAGTATTAATATAATCAGCCCTGCAATCGGTTTCAACGATGCCTTATTACTCACCATACCTAGAAGTTCTAATTGACGAAATGCCTCATTATCAATAATTTGACCTTCCTGTACGATGATTTGCCCTTGAAGAATTCGAGTTGGTTCAACCGATTCCTTCGCTTGATCCTTTCGAATTTTCGTTTGTTCTTCGTTTACCGTCTCGTTTTCGATAATACTCGTCCGTCCAATTAAAACTACCGTATTAAATATTTTATCTGGATAGCCACGTTGTCCACGAATTTTTGTCTCAAAATCATTTTGACCCGCAAATACATTTTCTGATCGAATAGATTTTTGCAAATATTCCTGCACAGATTTTGAAAGTTGCGTACTTGTTCTTTTTAAATCTGCTTCACTTTGTACTAACAATCCTTCTAGCTGTGAATCAGTAAAGATAATTGGCATTTGCTCTGAATCTATGGATTCAAACTTTTTGCGGAGCTTTGTCACTTGGTCGTCAATCGGAATAGGTTCTTTGCTACTCTCAACATCCGCCTTTACGTCGAGAACATAGTCAAATAAAGACGTTACAATCGCAGCTCGCTGCTTAGCAACATCCGCAGAAAATTGATAGACTGGCGCAACCGCATTCGCTGCTTTTTCTCGTTCCTGTTGTGTTTTATAAGTATCTTCTATCGTTTTAGTAGATCGTACTGTTTCAGGCGCTAGTTGTAATGGTTTAAAATCATATGTAACACCTTTAACATTGCCATACATAAAAGCAAATTGTAGGGCTCCTGTTAAGATGAGAACGACAATTAAAAAGTAGCGGAAGCCAATAAGTTCTGTAAATTTTTTTAATTGTTTCTCCATCCGGCACCTCCTCTATCTATCTACTATCATACCAATTCAAAAAACATTTTTCCCGAAAAATGTATAAGAAAGCAAAAAAACAGCTATACAATTTGTATAGCTGTCACAAATTTTTCCATTTTCCAAGTATTTTCATGTTTGTTAAATTTTATATCAGTCGCTTTCGGTGCAGACTTTCTAAAACTCAGTTGCACCTGTCGTTCCGTTTCACTTCACTTTCGGTGCAGACTTTAATAGGATCGCTAGCGGTCCTATTAAAGTTGCTGTTCTTCGTAGGCTTTGATGATTTTTGCTACGATTGGGTGGCGTACAACATCGCCTTGTTCTAAAATTTGGAAATGTATGGATTTTACATACTTTAGCGTACGTTCTGCTACGATTAACCCAGATTCCGTGTTTTTCGGGAGGTCAATTTGTGTTTTGTCGCCGGTAATGACCATTTTTGAGCCAAAGCCTAGTCGCGTTAAAAACATCTTCATTTGCTGATGTGTTGTATTTTGAGCTTCATCTAAAATAACAAAGGCATCGTCTAAAGTACGGCCGCGCATATATGCTAAAGGTGCAATTTCAATTGTACCTCGTTCAATAAGTCTTTGCGTTTGTTCTGTCCCGTAAATATCGTTTAAAGCGTCATAAAGAGGTCGTAAATAAGGATCTACCTTTTCCTTCAAATCCCCCGGAAGAAAGCCTAGAGACTCTCCTGCTTCTACTGCAGGGCGTGTTAAAATAATACGCTTAACGTGCCCATTTTTTAGCGCCTGCGTTGCCATGACTACCGCTAAATACGTTTTCCCAGTACCAGCAGGACCGATACCAAAAACAACGTCTTTATGACGGATTGCTTGTATGTATTCACGTTGACCGATTGTTTTTGCACGAATAGGCTTTCCTTTCGTCGTGCGTGCAATTTCTTCATCATAAAGTTCTGCAAAATATTCAATCGTTCCTTTTTGTGTCATTTCAATAGCAGTTGCAACATCACGCTGATCAATATTAATTCCTTTACGAATGACCTTTAGAAGAGCATGTAAAAGGAATGTCGCTTGTTCCTTTGCATCCTCTTCACCAGCAAGCTGAATTTGTTCACCACGTGTAATAATGTGGACTTGTAGTGCCTCTTCGATTAACTTCATATTTGCATCGGAAATTCCGAGTAGCATAACCGCTTCGTTTGGATTATCCACTTGTAATACAGTTAAATGTTCTGACATAATCATTCTCCTTGTGGGCCTTGTATTGGACTGGCAATGTTTTCATTGACTAAAAATAGAACTTTCCCTTCAACTGTACCATTCCCCCACTTTACCTGTAAAAGGTTTTCTTTTTTTATAACCGTTTTCGCAGGTAATGAACGTATTACCTTTTCATGAAGTAATGGTAAGAGCAGTGAATCTATTTTGGATTCATCAAGCTCCACTTGCACTTTTTTAGTGTACTGCTCTTCAACAATTGACACATACTGATCGAGCCAGCTTGGTATATCTTTCTTTTGCACATAGTCAACTTTTTCTTTTTCTTGATGAATGCCTTTCACTAATACACGCCACTGCTTCTGTTGTAGCGTTTCCATCGTTAGCTTTGTCGGAATTTTAAAAGAACATTCGAGCCAATAATCAGCGTAGACCTCTCCCTTTGCCCCAACAAAAACTTGATCTTCGCCACTTTCAATTACGCCACTTACAAGAACATCACCTTCGTAAGCAGTATCGTTAACTGCAATTTTCCGTTCACCATTTTGAATATTAAAATTAGTAATAACACCACTTTTTGTTGCCACTAAATGCGTCGCTAGTTTCTCATTCGTTTGTTTAGTTTGTTTCGGGGATTCCTGAGGCCGTAAAGTTACACGTCCACCATGCTTTTCAATATGCACCCACGAAAGATCTCGATGCCCTTCTAATAGCTTCTGACGAATGACAGCATCTGAGGGTAAGTCTTTTTTAGAAATGGGTGTTTCTAGTTGAAATGTATCTTGAAAGGTCTTTCCTAGACGTTCCTCTAACTCAGGCGTTGCCGCTTTAATATCAATACGCCAAATAACCTGTGCACATAGCAATGGTATTAACATCATCAACGTTAGACCAAGTAAAGTCCAAAGCTGCGCTCGAAAAACTTGAAGCTCATCTGCATAATAGATAGCCACTTTAAGTCGGTATCGACTACGAACACGGCGTATCTTTGGTAGATAATGCATCGTTGTTTCAAAAGTAACCTCTTGCTCACGAAAGACAATCCGCTTTAATGGCACATGTTGTGCATGCAATGCTTGAATAAAAGGATGAACATTTTCATGGCGCTTTATACGTATGATAATCGGCCGATTATTCCACATTATCGCTCACACCCATATCCTTTGTCATTTTCAGATGAAGCTCCTGCAAATCCTCTACAGAAAGATGAAGCATTTCTTCTTTAAGAGCATTAATTTCCACTGATTTCCCACGCACAGTAATATGATAGTCTGCATAAATAAAAGAGCATGATGAAGCATCAGCATGTAGAAAACGATATGGGCCAATGATTTTTAATGTATCATATTGTAATAATTCAAGTAGTGGCGTTAATTGAAATAGTTTTCTCATAAAAAATGCCTCCTTCTTCGGCAATATATGCATCGAAAAAGGAGGACATGCTAGTTATTTTCTTTTTGCTTTTGGAGGACCTAAAACTTCTGCCATTACAACAGCCTGCATTAATGATTTTTTTGATTTTGGTAACGGAAAAGCAGATTGCGATTCAGCTACTCCCACTGCTTTTTTCCCAGCTGCTAAACGACCGATACTTTCTCGCTTCGAAGTACGACTCACTTTGTCAGTCGGGATTAACGGTGGAGCCGCATAGCTTGGAACGTCCTTTTTCACTGTTTCTTCGACAATTTTTTTCGGCTCTTCCACTTTAGGCTGTTCATTTTTCCATTCACCTAAAAATCCACGTGCAAAATCCTCAAAGCTCTGTGATTTAGAAGCAGGTCGTTGCTCTGGTGTCATCTCTGCTTTAACAGGTGGATCAACATGTGAATCCTTATTAAAAGGAGGCATTGGTGTTTGTTCTTTCTTTTTTGCTTTACCGAAAATAGAGCTGACTATGGCAATGATCACAAATATAATTAATTGTTCCACTTATTAGTACTGCTCCTTTCCGTTTTTATTCGTTAGGTTCATTTTTTTCTGATTTATCTGAGCTTACTTTAGAAATGGAGTCTCTCATAGCTGTATCTGCTTGAATGTTGCGGTAGTTCATATAATCCATAATACCAAGATTACCCGAACGTAAAGCTTCGGCCATTGCCTGCGGTACTTCAGCTTCTGCTTCTACTACTTTTGCCTTCATTTCTTGTACGCGTGCAATCATTTCTTGCTCGTTCGCTACAGCCATTGCACGACGTTCTTCAGCTTTCGCTTGGGCGATGTTTTTATCAGCCTGAGCTTGTTCAATTTGTAATTCAGCACCAATATTTTTGCCGATATCAACGTCTGCAATATCGATCGATAAGATTTCAAATGCTGTTCCAGAATCTAAGCCTTTTGCTAATACAGTTTGAGAAATCATATCAGGATTTTCAAGAACTGTCGTATGACTAGAGGCGCTACCAATTGTAGAAACAATCCCCTCACCTACACGGGCAATAACCGTTTCTTCACCAGCACCACCGACTAAACGTTCAATGTTTGCGCGCACTGTAATACGTGCCTTCGCTTTTACTTCGATCCCGTTCATCGCAACACCCGCAATAAATGGTGTTTCAATGACTTTCGGGTTAACAGACATTTGTACAGCTTCTAATACATCACGCCCCGCTAAATCAATTGCCGCACAACGTTCAAATGTTAACTCGATATTTGCACGATGGGCTGCGATTAACGCATTGACAACTCGGTCAACATTACCACCTGCTAGATAGTGGCTTTCTAATTGATTAATCGTCACAGGTAAACCTGCTTTATGTGCTTTAATTAATGGGTTTACAATTCGTGATGGAATTACACGACGTAATCGCATACCGATTAATGTGAAAATACTAACGCGGACACCTGCAGCAAGTGCGGAAATCCACAGCGCCACTGGTACAAAGGTAAAGAATACCGCGAGAACAATGAATAATAAGACTAGCCCCGCAATTGGACCTATTAAAGCAAAATCAATACCCATTTGTTATTCCTCCATCTCTTTTTCTGTTTGTCTCACAACAATACGTGAGCCCTCTACTTTAATAACTTCTACATGTTTCTCAACATCAACATAGCCACCTTCCGATACTACGTCAATGCGTTCACTTCCAAATAACATTGTACCCGCCGGACGAAGTGGTGTAATCACTTTACCCACTTTTCCAAGCAGCTCTGTGCGATTCACGTTAGAGACATAGCCCTCTTCCGTTGTTGTCGCATCCATCAAGACTAGCTTGTTTAAAACATGCAATTTTTTACCAAAAAATTTCATCAGGATCACCATTCCTATTATCGCTACAACAAGCGCAATGAAAATCGCTATAATCATTTGCATCATGTTTGCACCTGCCAGTATTAGACTTAGTAATATTAGCGCACCACCTAAAATACCAACAATACCTCCGGGGACAAAAAACTCGGCTATAATAAGCGCTAAGCCTACAATAAACAAAAGTAATGTCTCATAACCTGCCAAACCCGCCACCATATGACCGAAGAAAAATAATCCAAGTGCTGACAATCCCATTATACCTGGAACACCAAAACCTGGCGAATAAAGCTCAACTACAAGTCCCAAGCTTGCAATCGACAATAAAATCGGAACTATAATCGGATTCGTAATAAAACGAGCAAGTTTTTCAGCAAACGTAGGTTCTACTGGAACGATATCACTCCCATTTAATTGCGCTTCTTTTAAAAGTTCCTGGAAATTCGAAACAGTTCCATTTGAATATCCAACTTCTTTTGCCTCAGAAGCCGATAAAGTTAATAAATTCCCTTCTCCCGCTCGAAATTTTGGTAAATCAACAGATACATCAGCCATTGCTCGTGCATATTTTGATTCGCGACCTTTCGATTCTGCAGCTGCCTCCATTTGAGCAACCCATGCACTATGAGCCTTTAAGTCTGCTGCGTTCCCTGCTGAATCAATTACTGCAGCCGCCCCGATCGTTCCATTTGGCACCATATAGATTTCATCCGCATGTAAGGCTAAAAAAGCACCTGCAGAATGCGCGTCTTTGTTAATATACGCAATCTTACGTATATCCGTTGCATCCATTAGCATAGCAATATCACCTGCTGCATTCACGAAACCGCCAGGCGTATGAATATCTAAAATAATCGCCTCTGCATAGTTTTCTTCCGCCTCTTTAAAAGCTCGTTCTAAAAATGCGTGAAGTCCTCGTTCTACTTCATTATGAATAGGTATGTGGTAGACCTTACTACTTGCAAAAGCCGACGTTAATGGAAACGCTAACAAAAATGTCATCCAAGTAACTATTAAATAACTGAGGATTCTTCGTCTCCGCATCTTTTTCCCTCCCTTCTAACATGCTTCTCTTCTGTATATACGACTGACTAACCGAAAAGTTTCAAAAATCCTAATAATTTTATTATACCGTGAATTATTAATTTACGTTTATACAATCAGAATATAACATAAAAGCCGAATGAATCTCAGGGATCACATTCGGCTTCTTCAATATGTACGTAAATTTGAGTGCTTAAAGTAAAATACCTGAAATTAACCGACATGCGATTAATTTCAGGTATATCTTTTTCTGCTCAGTGAATCATACAATTGCGTGTTATGAACGTAGGGATTTTTAATGGGAAATTAAATTACCACTTACGTTTACGTGCAGCTTCTGATTTCTTTTTACGTTTTACGCTAGGTTTTTCGTAGAACTCGCGCTTTCTAACTTCTTGAATTGTACCACTTTTTGATACAGTACGTTTGAAGCGGCGAAGAGCATCTTCAAGCGATTCGTTTTTGCGAACGACAGTTTTTGACATCTCTCTTTCCCTCCCTCCGAACACACGTCAATACACAAATAGGCAAATAACCATTTGCTGTGTACTAAAGAATTATAACGTATTGTCTAAAAATGGTCAATAGAAAGTGTACGAATTAATCCGATGAATTTTTGGTTTTATTACCTTAAGAATTTTCAGCTTGCTTTTGGACACCATAAACATACAAAGTGATCAATTATATCTCGTCATAATTGCGTCCGGAATTAGCTTTGAGCTTAGACCTGCAGATGTGCGCGAAAGCGTAACGGCAAATGTTTTGTGTAGCGAAAGCAAAGCGACAGCTGCAAATGTTTTTTGTAGCGAAAGCAAAGCGACAGCTACAGATGTTTTTGCGTGAAAGCAATGTGCTAACCCAGCGGTAGCAACTTGTAGATAAATTGCCACAGGGCGTGGCGTTCTATTTCAGCGGATGTTTGGACACCTGCTGAAAGAAGTTAAATGAAAGGTTTAATGAGGAGATAAACATGAAAACATTTAAAAATAAATTAAATCCTCCAAAAATACTTGTGCTAGGCTTCGCCGTCATCATTTCAATCGGAACATTTTTGTTAATGCTCCCCGTTGCAACGGTCGATAGTAAAGGTCTTTCATTTTTAGATGCTTTATTTACTGCGACCTCTGCTACCTGTGTAACAGGACTCGTTGTTGTAGATACCGGTGATACATTTTCGATATTTGGGGAATTAGTTATTCTGTTTCTTATCCAAATTGGCGGATTGGGCTTTATGACGTTCGCGACGTTATTATTTTTGCTATTGGGGAAAAAAATTTCTTTAAAAGAAAGGCTTTTGTTAAAGGAAGCATTTAATAATATTTCAATTGCTGGTCTAGTTAAATTAGTTAAAAGGATACTGTTATTTACCGCATTGATTGAATTTATAGGTGGTATCATTTTATCTATTCGTTTTTCGTTCGATATGCCAGTAGGTAAGGCCATTTATTTCGGATTTTTCCATGCCATATCGAATTTTAATAATGCAGGATTTGATTTAATGGGTGGGTTTAAGAGCTTAACAGAGTACGTAGACGATCCATTCGTAGTAATAACTATTTGTGCACTTATTACGATTGGAGGCTTAGGGTTTATTGTTATAAATGAACTATATGAATACCGTGAAACGAAACGACTTTCAGTGCACACAAAAATTGTATTAACGACAACGCTTATTTTAACAGTCGGCTCGACACTTTTAATTTTCTTATTTGAATACGGAAATAGTAAAACTCTTGGGCAACTATCTGGATGGGGCAAAATTCTTGGTTCATTATACCAAGCGGTTACACCAAGAACAGCTGGCTCTAATACCCTTCCTATTAGTGATTTAACACATTCAACATTATTTTTAATCATTTGGCTAATGTTCATCGGAGGCGGTTCTGGATCAACGGCTGGTGGTATTAAAATAACGACTTTTGCTGTTTTAGTTGCTACGATGTGGTCTCAATTAAAAGGGCAAGAAGATGTTGTGCTTTTTAGACGTAGGATCGTTCATGAAACAATTTTAAAAGCTTTAACAGTCACAATGTGTGGGATGATGATTGTCGTACTTGTTACCATTGTCTTAAGTATCATTGAACAACGTCATAGTTTTATGATGTATTTATTTGAGGCTACTTCAGCATTTGGAACAGCTGGACTTTCAATGGGGCTAACGCCCGAGCTATCAATTGGTGGCCGTCTTCTTATCATATTAACGATGTTTATCGGAAGATTAGGCCCTTTAACAATTGCTTTTGCCATTACAAATCGACGGAAAAAAGAGGCTTTCCGTCATCCAAAAGGAAATATTATGATTGGATAACGATGATAAAGGAGCGATGTGTACAATGTCTATCAAACAATATGCTGTAATAGGTCTTGGTAGGTTTGGAGTTAGCGTAGCACGCAAGTTGTATGAAGCTGGGCACGAAGTTTTAGGAATCGATATTAACGAGGAAAGAGTTGAAGATGCCGAACAATATGTTACACATGCACTAGTTGCCGATACGACAGAAGAAAAAGCTCTTAACTCCATTGGGATAAGAAATTTCGATTGTGTCATTGTTGCTATAGGTATTGATATGCAATCAAGTATTTTAACTGTTTCCTTATTAAAGGAGCTAGGTATCAAAAAAATAATTGCAAAGGCTCTTGGAAAAAGACATGGACAAGTTTTAGATAAGGTAGGTGCTGAATGGGTTATTTACCCTGAGAGAGATATGGGGGAACGTGTAGCCAATCAGCTACTTTCACCGAATATGCTAAATTACATTGAATTGTCAAAAGAATACAGTATAGAGGAAATTATGATTCCTTCTAAAATGGCTGGCCATAATTTACGGAATTTAGACATTCGAGCTAAATATAATGTCAGTGTTATCGCCATAGTTCGAGACGGTAATATTACCATTTTACCCTCTCCAGATGAAATTATTAAGGAAAAAGATATATTAGTTATGATTGGGCATAGAAAGGATCTCACTGTATTTTCAAATATTGAATAGAAAAAAGCATAAATTAAAAGAGGCTGCGTCAAAAGGTGATTTCCCCCTGAAACAGCCTGCTATATTTTATCAATTATGCTTTTGCATAATTGCCGCTGTCGCTTTGCTTTCGCGCAGTAAACATTTGCCGCTGTCACCTAGATAAACAATGCGTCTAGAGTGGACATTGTGCTTAGCCTTGCACGATTTTTTTCCACAGGACGTGGCATTCTTATACTGAGTTCTCCTATGTCAGCAGCGGTTTGAACTTCCGCTGAAAACACTTGTACCTATCGATTTGCTGTCGTTTACAGAAAATAATGGATGGAGGCAATTAAAAGACTTTCTTGCTATCCCTATCGTCTTTTAAAATCTCTACCGCCTCTCTGAAACGTAGAGAATGGACGATTTCTCGTTCGCGTAAAAATTTCAAGCTATCATTCAAGTCTGTGTCATCTGATAAATCAATAATCCACTGATATGTCGCACGTGCCTTTTCTTCAGCTGCAATATCCTCGTACAAATCAGCAATCGGATCCCCTTTAGCCTGAATATAAGTTGCCGTAAACGGTGATCCAGCTGCATTCTGATAAAATAATGCTCTGTCATGATTGGCATAATGTTCTCCAAGACCTGCCTCTTTCAGCATCTCTGGAGTGGCATCCTTCGTAAGTTTATAAACCATCGTGGCAATCATTTCTAAGTGAGAAAATTCCTCTGTAGCTATATCTGTCAATAAACCAACCACTTTATCAGGAATAGTATAGCGCTGATTCATATATCGAAGTGCCGCTGCTAATTCTCCATCCGCACCACCATACTGCTCAATTAAATACTTAGCTAGCATTGGGTTACATGTACTCACCCTTACTGGATACTGGAGCTTCTTTTCGTAATACCACAAAAAAATTCCTCCTAGTTACTCATAATCAATTATACCTAGGCATAAATTGCATTCGGAACGTAACCAAAACATTTGTAGCTGCCGCTTCGCTTTCGCTACCAAAACATTTGCTGATAAAGTTAAACTTGCCATGGCCAAGGTGTATCTACCCAATTAAAAGGATAATTTGAATAACTTCTCCCAAAATTCATAAGCGGACCAAATTTTTGCTCAAATTCAACCTTAAGTCGCATGCTTATTTCAGTGTTTTCATTAAATTGCTGGATAGCATCATAATCGTGAGGATGAGTATCTAAATAAAGATTTAATTCCACTATTACAAAATCAATTGCTTGTATTTCTTCAAGTAGCTTATAAAATTCTGGTGGCATCTCTTTACTCATTCTTCATCCCTCCTTTTTGGGGATTTGGATAGGGGCTAAATAATTGAGGCCATAATGTGCCGGATCTAAGGGCTTCTTGAGGGGTTTGATATTGTGGTAGCCCAGGCGGTTGAAAACTCATATACAATTGGGGTGGTGTAGCAAAACTTTTAACCCTTATAGGTGGACATGGATCGAATGGGCTAATAAAAGGCTTCCAATATTTATATTGAGTGAACATTGTATCCTCCCTTCTGTAATCAATTACATCAGTGGAGTATATGAGGTAGATGAATTTTTTATTCAAAGTAGAGTTTTGATCTGGAGGAAGTCACATCACAAAACAAAATTGGTAATCACTCGCGTACAAAGGACACAAAAGTAGCTCGCATTTCGAAAAACGCGAGCTGTTTTTTGTACCTATTATGCATTTTATATAGTTATACCAAGAAAATATCCTATAGAAATAAAAATAATGACCCATGTCAAAGCTCCAAAACAAGCGAAAGCAAGATAAGTCCTAAAGTTCATCTGAGTTATTCCAGACATGTAACTTGTAACATGTCTAATACCTGGAACATAATATCCGATAATTATTGTCCATGGTCCAAAACGATGAAACCATCGTTCAACTTTAATGAACCGTTTATTATTGAGACCAATCCATTTCCCATATTTTAATAGTATAGGTTTCCCTAATTTATTACCAATTAAATAGCTAATGATCATACCAGTAGATGAGCCTAGAAAACTTAAAAGTATACTCAATAGATAGTTTAAATGCCCCTCTTGACACATAAATCCCACAAACGTCATCAAGATTTCATCTGGGACAGGTAAGCCAATTATCCCTAAAGATAAAAGTAAAAATATAGCAATATATCCATATTGACTTATAAAACTGCTTATGAATTCCACAGATAGTTTCTCCTTTTTTAATACAATTCGTTACTTTTATCAAATATCTATATTACCCCATTTTTGCTTATTAAAAAACCGGGATGATTAATTAATTATACCTTGGCGTAATAGCAGATGTTTGTACACCCGCTGAAAAGTAACTTAATTCCACATTATCTCATCACCTATAGAAGTGGGAGACTTTTGCAGCTGATGCTTCGCTTTCGCTACCAAAAAATTTGTTGAAAGAAGTTAAAAATTTGAGAGGCAACTCAGACGAAAATATAGTAGTTAACGAATGATTGACCCGTTCATTTTACGATACTTTATGTTACTAAGTTATGTAAGAAGTCGGTTTGTACCTATACAATGTTCTTATAAAGAAAAAATTTATCAGTCCAATTACAATATTTTTTTATCTATAAAAACTTTATTGTAAAACCTAAAATTTATCATATTCCTCCCTATACATTTTTGCAATTACTCTCAATAATACATCATCTACTATAAGTTAAAAAGAGGGGGATATGGATGAAATAATGACAATAGATCGATTGATTAAATATTTGTTATAAATTGTTGAAGGATTTTAATCGTGGGGGTTAATGGGGTTTTTAAATTCTAAATGTATAGGGGGCTAGTCCATAACGAACAGCCCCATAACTTACCAATAAGTATTTTTCATTACTATTAATAATTAGAATCTGCAATTAATCCGTTCATAATAGCAACACCAGAGCTTGCTCCGATACGAGTTGCTCCAGCCTCAATCATCTTTTTCATATCCTCTAAGCTTCTGACACCGCCAGAGGCTTTTACACCTAAATCTGGGCCTACTGTTTTACGCATTAATGCAATATCTTCTGCTGTTGCGCCTCCAGTAGAAAAACCAGTTGATGTTTTCACATAATCAGCACCTGCTGCCACAGCTAACTCACATGCTATTACTTTTTCTTCGTCAGTTAAAAGGCAAGATTCAATAATTACTTTAACAAGTGCATTGCCTTTCGCCGCTTCAACAACTGCAGCAATATCCGCTTGCACAAGATCATAGTTTTTATCCTTTAACGCACCGATATTGATAACCATGTCTACCTCTTTAGCACCGTTAGCAATCGCATCTTTCGCCTCGAATGCTTTAACAGCTGACGTGTTAGCACCTAAAGGGAAGCCAATTACAGTGCAAACTAAGACCTCTGAGCCTTGTAAAAGCTCGCTGCTATAATTTACCCAAGTTGGATTTACACAAACAGAAGCAAAGTTAAATTGTTTTGCCTCCGCACATAATTTTTCGATTTGCTCTTTTGTTGCTTCAGCCTTTAATAATGTGTGATCAATCATACGCGCAAAATTTTGTTCCATTTTTATAAACTCTCCTCTACCAACAAGTTGTACGTACCTCTTTGGCATCATAACATTTTTTAACGTTTCCGTCTAATTTCTTTTATAGTAAGGGATTTCTATAAGATAAATACGCCATCTCTTTAATCAAAAAAGTAAAACACCGTCCAAAGTTCGAACGGTGTTTCTCTTCATAGTTACACTATTTTTATTTTACAGTTTCTAAAACACGAACAAATTGTCCTTTAGAATGTGGATATCCAGCTTGAATAATTTTCACCTTTACAAGCTGACCGATTAGGCTTTCAGGACCTTCAAAGACTACTTTTAAGTAATTATCTGTGTAGCCCGTTAAAAGCCCTTCTTCATTACTTCCATCATGCACGAATTCTTCAGGAATTACTTCTAGTACTCGATCTTCAAAGCGAGAAGCATATTCCTTTGCTAATTGGTCATTTAATGCGATTAATCGGTGAACACGTTCGTTTTTAATATCCTCGTCAATTTGATCCTCCATACGCGCTGCTGGTGTACCTGTACGTGGAGAAAACGGGAATACGTGTAATTCAGAAAACTTATGATCACGTATAAAGTTATATGTTTCCATGAACTCTTCCTCAGTTTCTCCTGGGAAACCTACGATTACGTCAGAAGTGACAGCTAAGTCTGGTAAAGCTTCATGTAGTTTAGTTAAGCGTTCACCGAAAAACTCCATTGTATACTTACGACGCATACGTTTTAAAACTGTATTAGAGCCAGATTGGATTGGAATGTGTAAGTGATTAACTACGATTTTTGATTCGCGTAAAACTTCAATCACTTCATCTGTTAATTGACTTGCCTCAATCGAAGAAATTCGAAGACGTTTTAAGCCTTTCACATTTGCCTCTAAATCACGTAATAGCTGAGCTAAATTGTAATCTTTTAAGTCTTGTCCATAGCCACCTGTATGAATACCAGTTAGAACAATTTCAAGATACCCTGCATCCACTAATTGTTGAGCTTGGTTCAATACTTCTTGAGGATCTCGAGAACGCATTAACCCACGTGCCCATGGAATAATACAAAACGTACAGAAGTTATTACAGCCTTCTTGGATTTTTAAAGATGCACGTGTACGGTCTGTAAATGCTGGCACATCTAATTCCTCATAAACACGATTTTTCATAATGTTGCGTACAGCATTAATTGGTTGGCGTTCAGTAAGATATTGGTCTATGTAGCCAATTAATTTTGTACGATCCTGTGTACCTACAACTATGTCAACACCAGGAATCGCCATAATTTCAGCTGGAGATGTTTGAGCGTAACATCCTGTTACACAAATGACAGCGTCTGGGTTTTGACGAATAGCACGACGGATAACTTGACGTGATTTTTTATCCCCTGTATTTGTGACTGTACATGTATTAATGACATAAACGTCTGCTTGACGATCAAACTCCGTACGTTCATAGCCTTCTTCTTTAAATAGCTGCCAAATCGCTTCTGTTTCATAATGATTCACTTTACAACCTAGAGTATGGAAACTCACGATTTTCGGTCGCTCGTTACTCATAATATATATCATCCTTTCAAGAGTACACTACAATAAATAAAATTATTAACGTGTCTTATAATAGCACAAATAAATATAATGAGCCTAGCTTTTTGGCTAAGCTTATTTTTTTGAATAAAAAAACAGGCACTATAGTATTGAGTACCTGCTTGTTCATAGGCTGTTCCACTAAAACCAAAATCCTTCTTGCCCCATTTTATTTTAAGGCCCTGCTATTCCCCACATCATTTAACAACCCTCTAGCTCCTCAATACACCCATGTAAGAAATCAATTCCTTTGGTTATATAATTATAAAAAGGCAGTTGAAAATTAGATGCAACCTAACATTCAACTGCCTACTCAAATATTGGATTTTTATTAGTGCCCATTAAATATTACAATGTTGTTTTTCCAGATACATTTTTTAAAGAGAACTACCTTTATTTGTTCTGCTCCTCTAAAAACTAGAGATTATCATAGACTAGTAGGAGGAGTAAGTCCGAAAAGATCAGGAGTTATTACATTAGTACCAGCTCCAAGGCGGACTTGTTGAACTTGCAGAACTTTTACAGTAAGCTCTAGCACAATTTTTTCACGCAATGTGCTGAAAGTACATTCTGGTGCTGCCATAATTGGTGAGAAATCAAGTTCAAAGAAGTTTGCAGCTACTAACTCGCCAAATGGTTGTTCATTATATTTCACCAGGTTTTGGAAGAAAGCCTTATCCAATCGAGCATCCATTTGCGTTTTTTCATTAAGGAAGTTCGCTTCGGCAAACTCGGAAATTCCTAAGATCGGAGTAGGGCCTCCAGGTGTTTGTGGGAAAGTAAGGTCTGTAAAACCAGAAAACTGAACATCGGCAATTCTATCACGAAGTGCCCCATTACATGCAGATGAAGCATATTCTATATTTTTGCGAATATGTCCTGCTACAAATAATTTAGCTCTTGTTACCGCAAAAAAGTCAGTGTTGTCAATACGCGCAAAGCTAACCGGTACTAATTTAACTTGATTTAAGAATACATTTTTTTTCACTCTTTTGATTTCAGTTGCTGCAGGAGTGAGCGAAATATCCGACTCCACAACGATTTGAACTGTTGGTTCAGCAAGTACAACTGGAACTTTAATAGTTGGAGCCGTAACCGGTGTAGCGATTACTGGAGTAATAGCACTAGTTAATGGTATTTGTTCAGTTGATGCCACTGGACAAGGTTCGGCTTTACTAACGTGATTAACTTGATTATCTAATTGATCACTCAAAATGTTCCCTCTTTTCATTTTTTTTATGAGAGTACTCATATCGCTAGAATATGTAGGGATTTAATCCATATATGGACATTTACACTAGTTTTTTTAAAAAGAGTTTTTTGAGCAGAGATATATGCTTAAGTATCCTTTAGATCTTAGGCACTCGAATTTTTTGTGCTTGTAGCAAATGAATGATTATTTCTAATACTATGTTTTGACACATTTGATTTGAATGAATTAATGACTCATTTTGTGCAGGTACTGCTTTCCCAATGCGGGATGCTGTATATTCAATACTCTGATGAATATAACCTTCAATAAATAAATTTCCCCTCAATGCTGAACATGTCCCATTACCTAATGATTGAGAAAATTGATTAGGAACGAATCTACAATTGGTTAATACTACCTCATTCAAGATATCTTTAACCCCCTCAATTCCTTTTTCAAATAGGATCTTCTCTTCAAGGCATATTTCTATTTTATATTCCCCTACTACAACTGGCGCTCTAATGTGCATAAAGTCACCGGAACTGTAAGTGTGATAATCGGTTTCTCCTTTTTTAGTTGATGGTGTGTTATGTAAGGGAACAACAACTGATTTAGACGGATTACTCTCCTGATTATTTTTATCATAAGTATCAGTTTTCATTAAAAATGTAATTTGATTAATTTTTGAGTGAACCAAACGACAATCAGGTTGTTCAGGATAATCCGTTGTAGTACTAAATAGTTTGGTTTCAAATTGCGGAGTAAGATGATTGTTTGGATCAAGAAAATCAAATGTATTTTTAACAGCCTCCCCACAGATAGGAGCATGAAGAAAATCATCAATTTCTACGTGAGTAGAGAATGGGCTTTTTTGGGTTTTAGAATATACTTCCCCTTGTACTGACCCAGGAAATGCATGATCACGATCTGTAAAATTGTTATTCTCCATCTCTTCTGAATCAATAAGACATATTATTTTCTTCCCAACATCGGATTCAGAAGGACTACAAGTTTCACGTTTGGAGTCTAGTCGGTTTGTAAAATCCTGTTCTTCTACAGGCTTGGTTTCTTCTGCATCGTCTGAATCAAGGGAATCATTCATTTTATCCCCTACATTCGTTTCAGAAGGATTAGGTAGTTCACAATCGAAATCTAGAGGAGATGCAAAATCCTGTTCTTCCAAAGGTTTGGTTTCTTCTGCGTCTTCTATATTAAGAGGATCATTCATTTTATCCTCTATATTAGTTTCAGGAGGAATGACGGAATCTAAACAAGCTACAAAATTCTGCTCTTCCATGGGCTTGGTCTCATCTGTATCTTCTGTATCAAGAGGATTATTCATTTCATCCCCTACATTCGTTTCAAAAGGAATAGATAGTTCATAGTTGGAATCTAGTTGGGCTACAAAATCCCGTTCTTCCACAGGCATGGTTTCATCTGCTTCTTCTGTATCAAGAGGATTATTCATTTCACCCCCTACATTCGTTTCAAAAGGAATAAGTTTTTCACAATTGAAATCTAGAGGAGATACATCATTCTGTTCTTCCACGGGCTTGGTTTCTTCTACATCGTCTGTATCAAGAGGATTATCCATTTCATCCCCTACATTCGTTTCAAAAGGAGTGAGTAGTTCACAATTGGAATCTACATGTGATGCAAGGCTGAATTCACTTTCTTTTTCCACATCAAGGAAATCATTTATAAAATCGGAATAAGGAGAATTCTGTTGCGATGCTTGATCCATTTCGATGGGTTCAATTTGACAATTATATTTTTGTTCGGAACTTATCTCTTTCATCACTTTATAGTTAATCCATGGAGTTTGCATTCGTTCACTCCCAAATAATGTTTATTGTGAAACATTTGATCCATAAAATCCTACGATAAGAGAAACATGTTCAAAATCGTTTTCTTCAGGGAAAAACTCACGAATAACCCGTTTTCATTTACTTACGTTGCCATGATGAATAGGGATTGGTAAAACTGCCCTTTTCATTTCTTTTAATGTTTGATAACAGCTAAACACTTTTTCTTCTATTTTTGCTCGAATATATTTATAGATGTGTAAAGCTTTTAATGAATGTCCCTTTTTTAAAAATATTGTCAAACGATTATGAGCTACTTTTATTTTGATCTAGGTATTGCACTAATTACAATCCATTTTATGCTTTATTTTTACTTTTGTCACAGAGTACTTTTCCAAATTTCAGGTAGCAATTAAGATACCCATGTGTTTGAGAGACGATCGCACCCAAAATTTTATCTATCCACTATTTTGTTTTCAACTCAATTATTTGATAGATCCTTTAATACAAAAAGCAGTTGAAAGTTCGATTTAACCGAACTTTCAACTGCCAACAAAAATTTTAGATTTTTTCAGTGCCTACGAAATGCCCTTTCTTATCTATTATGCTCCTCTAAAAACCTAGATTAACAACAAGGATTAGAAGGAGGAGTCGGAGGAGTCGGAGGAGTCGGACTAACTGGAGGAGTAAGCCCTGTAAGAACAGGAGTTATAACATTAGTGCCAACTCCAAGGCGAATTTGTTGAACTTGCAGTACTTTTACAGTAAGCTCTAGCACGATTTTTTCACGTAATGTGTCGAAAGTGCCTTCTGGTGCTGCCATAACCGGTGAAAAGTCAAGTTCAAAGAAGTTTGCAGCTACTAACTCGCCAAATGGTTGTTCATTGTATTTAACTAGATTTTGGAAGAATGCTTTATCCAATCGAGCATCCATTTGCGTAGTTTCATTAAGGAAGTTCGCTTCGGCAAACTCGGAAATTCCTAAAATCGGAGTAGGGCCTCCAAGTGTTTGTGGGAAAGTAAGGTCTGTAAAACCTGAAAACGGAACATCGGCAATTCTATCTTGGAGTGCCGCGTTACATGCTGCTGTAGCATATTCTATATTTTTGCGAATATGTCCTGCTACAAATAATTTAGCTCTTGTTACCGCAAAAAAGTCAGTAGTGCCAATACGTGCAAAAGCAACAGGTACTAGTTTCACTTGATTCAGGAATACATTTTTTTTCACTCTTTTGATTTCAGTTGCTGCAGGTGTAAGCGTAATATCCGACTCTACAACAATTTGAAGTGTTGGTTCTGCAAGTACAACCGGAACTTTAATAGTTGGCGTCACTAACGGTGTAGCAACTACTGGAGTAACCTCAGTAGTTAATGGTATTTGTTCTGTTGATGTTACTGGACAAGGTTCGACTTGATTAACTTGAATATCTAATTGATCACTCAAAAAAATTCCCTCTTTTCATTTTTTAGTATTAGGAGCGCTCTATAGTAGAATATGAAGAACTTAAAACTATACATGGACTTGTATACTAGTTTATTTACTTATAATAAAAATGGGATTTTTGAGTTGAGTCTTACTTGTGTTTTAAAGCTTTTCTTTAAACTCGGTCCTCACAGTTAAATCGCTGAAATATTCACTTACTTTTTCCCATAATACGAAAAATGCCGAATCCAACCCAACTAACTAAACTACTATTGAAACGGTAATTGGTATTTTACCTACTTCATGTAAACAAATACTAAATCATTCAGGAAAGGAAATAGTATATAGTCCTGTAGCAATTAAGGTTGCAGAATAGATCATAGAAGCAATTACAAAAATAAATAATTAAGATATAAAACAATAAAAAACGGGCTTCTCCCCAAAATGGGTATGATTGTCGCGACGAAACTAAACTATACAAAAAGGTGAATGCCTTATGTTTTGAAAAATATAATTTATGAAATAAACACAAATAGAAATAATTAAGAGATGCTTCATTATTTCTTAAAGCTTTCTTTAAAAAATAACTAACTACCAATAAAACAACAACGTCTTTGAAAAATAATTATTTCTTACAAGTTCCTAAATAAAAACTAAAATGAATGTCAATGATAATAGGGAGAATATCCACCCCATTTAAGTAAGAATACTACAATATTTAAATGGGGATTTTACTAAAAAATTAAACCTATTCTAACGAGTCTGTTTTGGACTACAATGTAAAAGAGCCGATTCAATTTTTTTTGAATCGGCTCTTTTTGTTAGGATTATTAATAAAAAACAGTCATTGATTGTGGTCTTTTCCTATTCCTTCAAACCTTGCAATGACTGCACTTACACGTCATTATATTGCCGTTTACCCATGCACAGCCATTGTTTGAAAAGGCTCTTTTGACAAGGTTAAATGCCTATTTCATTCAAATTCATAAGATATTGCAGACAGTGCATATAGTGGCGCTGTTTCTGCACGTAAAATTCGGGGCCCTAATGACATCGTTTGGGCACCGGCTTGAAGCAGTGCATCTGCTTCTTTTCTAGCAATGCCACCTTCTGGACCAAAGATAATAAGAACGGATTTCGACTTCTTGTCATACACTTTTTTTAACTTCTCCGCAAATCTTGTGCGTTGTTGTGCTTTTGCATCCTCTTCATCTGCTATAAATACGGCGTCGAAATGGCCAACTTGTTCTAGTAGCTGTTTAAAAGAGATTGGTTCATAAATTTCTGGGATATGTGTACGATGGGATTGCTCAGCTGCTTCTTTTGCAATTTTTTGTAGCCGCTCTTGCTTTTTGGCACCTTTCTTTTTATCCCATTTAACGATGGAACGCTCTGCTTCAAATGGCATTAGGGCAAACATTCCAAGCTCCGTTGCCTTTTGCGTAATAAGTTCTAGTTTATCGCCCTTTGGCAAACCACACGCCACTGTTACATGAACAGGTAACTCTGGAGAAGGAATAATTTCACCTGTAGTTTGAACGTGTACCTCATCGGCTTCGAAGGCTACAATTTCACATATATGAGCGGTATTTTGTGCAACTACAACGATTTTGTCGCCTTCTTTCATACGCATTACTCGTTCAATATGTCGCGCATCCTCTCCACTAATACGTGCTTCCTCAATGGTCGTCTCAATAAAATAGCGTTGCATGTTACCATACTCCTTTATAGCAAGAAGAGAAAACGCCAAATCGCCAGCACTCGGCTCACGATTTGGCGCTTCCTCAATCAATTTATTGTGGTCGACGGGCAATGATCGCTACCCAATCTTCCATTAGTAATACTTCTTCGATTACAAACCCTGAAGCTTCTAGTGCTGCTTTTACATCATCACGTTTCGCGCCAATGATGCCTGAAGTGACATATAATCCACCCGGTTTAACAACTGAAAATGCATCGTCAGTAAAGGACATAATAATTTCTGCTAAAATATTAGCCACAACGACATCAGCTGGTTCCTTAACTGTATCCAATAGATTTCCATGGAATACAGATACTTTATCATCTACTTTGTTTAATGCAACATTTTCTTGTGCTGAACGAACAGCTACTTCGTCTAAATCAAGTGCATGTACGCTCTTAGCTCCTAGTAAAGCTGCACCAATTGATAGAACGCCTGAACCCGTACCGATATCGATAACTGTATCACCCTCTTTTACAACCTTCTCAAGCCCTTGTAAGCACATAACAGTTGTAGGGTGTGTTCCTGTACCAAAGGCCATACCAGGATCTAATTCAATCATTAATTCATCTGTTGATACTGGTACATATTCTTCCCATGTTGGTACAATTGTAAAGCGTTCAGAAATTTTTACAGGATGATAATATTGCTTCCATGCTGTTGCCCAATCTTCCTCGTTAACTTCCACAATCGATACAACATTTTCACCAATATCGATGTTGAAGTTCGTTAAATTTGTTATAGCCGCCTTAATTTCTTCGACTGTTTCATTTAAAAAACTAGACTCCGATAAGTACGCCTTAACAATAACACCATCTCTCGGAAAATCCGCTTCATTTAGCGCATAAATTTCACCATACTGATCCTCTCGTGGCTTCGCAAATTCTGCAGAATCCTCAATAACTACACCACTTGCCCCTGCTTCATGCAAAATATTCGAAATTGCTTCTACCGCTTCATTTTTTGTATGAATGGATAATTCTGACCACTTCACGTAGCTCTTCAGCTCCTCTAATTATTCACCTTGGAATTTTTTCTTAATTTTATCGAATAGTGAGCTTCCTTGTTCTTCAGGAATGTCACCACTGATTTCCGCAAATTCACGTAGTAGTTGCTTTTGTCTTTCAGTTAATTTTTCTGGCGTTACAACTTTTACTGTTACATATTGATTTCCTGTACCATAGCCATGTACATTTTTGACACCTTTGTCTTTTAGACGGAATTGCGCACCTGACTGTGTTCCCACAGGAATACGTAGTTTTACTTTTCCATGAACCGTTGGGACTTCTATTTCATCACCAAGAGCTGCTTGTGGGAATGTCAGTTTTAGTTCGTAATAAATATCATCGCCATCACGTTCAAACTCTTTATGTCCTTGAACGCGGAACATAATATATAAATCCCCCGCCGGGCCGCCATTTATACCTGGCTCTCCTTGACCAGACACACGAATTTGCTGACCATCATCCACACCTGCTGGAATGTTAACTTTAATTTTCTTACGTTTCTGAACGTTACCTTCGCCACGACAAGTTGAACATTTTTCTTTAATGTTTTTACCTGTACCATGACATGTAGAACAAGTTCGACGATTCATCATACGGCCGAAAGGTGTATCTACAGCTTGATTTACTTGACCCGCACCTTGACAAGTTGAACATGTTTCAGGATTAGTACCTGGTTTTGCACCCGAACCGTGGCAAGTATCACATAATTCATCTTTCGGAATTTCGATTTCTGTTTCTTTCCCGAAAATTGCTTCTTCAAATGTAATATTCATACGATATTGAAGGTCGTCACCTTTGCGTGGTGCGTTCGGATCCTGACGGCGACCGCCACCACCAAAGAATGAGCTGAAAATATCCTCGAAGCCGCCAAAGCCGCCGCCCCCGAAGCCACCACCAAAGCCTGCATTTGGATCTTCATGGCCAAATTGATCATAGCGTGCTTTTTTCTGATCGTCACTTAAAACTTCATAAGCTTCAGCGATTTCTTTGAATTTTTCATCTGCACCTGGCTCTTTATTAAGGTCAGGATGGTATTGTTTTGATAATTTACGGTATGCTTTTTTAATTTCATCTTTAGAAGCCGATTTCGTTAAACCAAGCACCTCGTAGTAATCGCGTTTCTCCATGATTCACACTCCGCTCTTTTTGCATAAAATCTATTGTATCACGCAGTTAAAAAAACTGCCTCTATTTTATTATTAAATATTCATTAAAAATGTTGCATATATGTTTTTTCACATTTCTCGCACATAACCTATGCATCTAGACGATTAAATGTGAGTGGATATATCTAAGATAAAGAGAAAAGCCAAAGCCGCAAGCGGTCTTTGGCTTCTTCACTCAACTGTGTTACTTACTATTATTTATCGTCTTTTACTTCTTCAAAATCAGCGTCTACGATATCGTCTTTTTTACCAGCGCCAGCATCTGCACCAGCATCGCCACCTTGAGCTGCTTGAGCAGCTGCTGCAGCTTGTTCATATACTTTCATAACTAATGGCTGTAATACGCCTTCTAGTTTTTCTTTAGCAGATTTAATGCCTTCTAATTCGCCAGCTTCAAGCGCTTTTTTCAGTTCGTCACGAGCATCTTCAACAGATTTTTTCTCATCTTCTGTAATTTGTTCGCCTAAGTCAGCAATTGTTTTGTCAACTTGGAACACTAATTGGTCAGCTTCGTTGCGAAGATCTGCTTCTTCTTTGCGTTTAGTATCCGCCTCAGCATTTGCTTCAGCATCTTTTACCATACGCTCGATTTCTTCCTCAGATAAACCAGAATCAGATTGAATAACAATAGTTTGTTCTTTGTTTGTACCAAGGTCTTTCGCTTTAACAGATACGATACCATTTTTATCAATATCGAATGTTACTTCGATTTGTGGTACACCACGTGGTGCTGGTGGGATATCCGATAATTGGAAGCGGCCTAATGTTTTATTGTCTGCCGCCATTGAGCGTTCACCTTGTAGTACGTGAATATCTACTGCTGGTTGGTTGTCCGCTGCAGTTGAGAATACTTGTGATTTAGATGTTGGGATCGTAGTGTTACGGTCGATTAATTTTGTGAATACGCCACCCATAGTCTCGATACCTAATGAAAGTGGAGTTACGTCAAGTAAAACTACGTCTTTTACATCACCAGTTAATACGCCACCTTGAACAGCAGCACCCATCGCTACAACTTCGTCAGGGTTTACACCGCGGTGTGGCTCTTTATTAGTTTCTTTACGTACAGCTTCTTGTACTGCTGGAATACGTGTAGAACCACCAACTAAGATTACTTGGTCAATTTCAGATGTTGAAAGACCTGCATCAGATAATGCTTGACGTACTGGACCTACTGTACGGTTTACTAATGGTAATGTAATTTCGTCAAATTTTGCACGAGTTAAAGCAATTTCTAAGTGCAATGGACCAGCTTCACCAGCAGTAATGAATGGTAAAGAAATTTGAGTAGATGTTACACCTGATAAGTCTTTTTTCGCTTTTTCAGCCGCATCTTTAAGACGTTGCATAGCCATTTTATCTTTAGAAAGGTCAATGCCGTTTTCTTTTTTGAATTCTGCTACAAGATACTCGATGATAGCATCGTCGAAATCGTCCCCACCTAGTTTGTTATCACCAGCTGTTGCTAATACTTCAAATACACCGTCACCTAATTCAAGAATAGATACGTCAAACGTACCGCCACCAAGGTCAAATACTAATACCTTTTGATCTGTATCTTGTTTGTCTAAACCATAAGCAAGTGCAGCAGCTGTTGGTTCGTTGATAATACGCTCTACTTCTAAACCTGCGATTTTACCAGCATCTTTAGTAGCTTGACGTTGAGCGTCGTTGAAGTAAGCAGGTACAGTAATTACTGCTTTTGTTACTTTTTCACCTAAGTAGTCTTCAGCATAGCCTTTTAAGTATTGAAGAATCATTGCAGAAACTTCTTGTGGAGTATATTCTTTATCTTCCACTTTAACTTTTTCAGATGTACCCATTTTAGATTTAATAGAAATAATTGTGTTAGGATTTGTTACTGATTGACGTTTCGCTACTTCACCAACTTGACGTTCGCCATTTTTAAACGCAACAACAGATGGTGTTGTACGGTTCCCCTCTGGATTTGGAATTACTTTTGGTTCTCCGCCTTCAAGTACAGAAACACAAGAGTTTGTTGTTCCTAAGTCAATACCGATAATTTTGCTCATAAAAATTTCCTCCTATTATTTAAACGCAAATGATGCGTTTTCTATCTAAATGTAATAAATTAAATAGTACTAAGTCTATTCGTTTACAGATACCATTGTTGGGCGTAATACACGATCCTTTAACATATAGCCTTTTTGAAGCTCGCGTAAGACAACACCCGTCTCTTTTTCACTATCTTGCTCTTGCATGACAGCTTGGTGAATATTAGGGTCAAATTGCTCCCCTTCAGCTTTAATAATCTGTAAGCCTTCCTTCTCAGCAGCTTCTATCAGAGAACGGTACACCATTTCAATACCTTTCACGATGGAAGCAGTTTCTTCAGAAGTCGCTTCAACTTGTAAGGCACGTTCAAAATTATCAATTACTGGCAATAAATCAGACAGTAAGCTCTGAGCGCGATACTTTTCAGCAGCCTCACGATCAAGTTGATTGCGGCGGCGAATATTATCGAAGTCAGCACGTAAGCGTAGATGACGATTTTCCTCGTCGGCTAGCTTTGCTTGTAACTCAGCTAGTTTTGCTTCATACTGTTCTTCGATTGTTAATTCAGCTTTTTGTTCTTCTACTACTTCTGTCTCTTCTACCTCATTTTCAGCTTGTAAATCCTGTACAAGGTCTTTGTTTTCAGTTTTTTCCGTCACTTTTATCCTCCTCATTATCAATCACTACGATTCTTCGTAAAGGCTTGTGTTAAATCCAAGCGCATTACGTCTAGTAAAGCAACAACACGTTTATAATCCATTCGTGTTGGACCAATAATTGCTATAGCCCCTTGCTGATCTTCACCAATAGAATAAGTGGTCGTAATGACACTACAGTTTTCCATTTCTAGTTGTTTATTTTCTGAACCAATACGAATGTGAATGCCCGATTCATTAGGATGGAAGAGTGACTGCACTTGGCTAGTCGTTTCCATTAAGTCCAAAATCATACGGACTTTATTTAAATCGTGGAATTCAGGTTGGTTGAACATATTTGTTTTACCGCCATAGAAAATTTTACTTTCTGAATTATGCATCGTCGCTGTCACGAGAGCGTGAATAAAATCATCCGCTGATCGAACATGCTGGTGTAATACTGTTAGCACTTCAGCTTCGAGTTCTTTATGAATATCCTCTAATGAAACACCAACTAGTCGTTCATTTAAGATATTAACCATTTTCTCTAAATCAGTAGCGGTAAAATTAGGCGGTAAACTAAACATGCGATTTTCTACATGCCCGTTATTCGTTACGATAATCGCTACTGCTGTATCGCTAGAAAGTGGCACAATTGAAAATCGTTTTACTCGATGTCTTTGAACATCTGGTCCTAAAAGAATCGATGTATACGAGGTCAGTTCTGATAAAATATTGGCTGACTTTCTGATAATATGCTCTACTTCTACTAAGCGATCGTTAAAAATTGATTGGATTTGCTGAATATCCCTCGAATTAATGCCTTGGGGATTCAACAAATGATCTACATAAAATCTATAACCCTTTTCCGAAGGCACTCGACCAGAGGAAGTGTGCGTTTTTTCTAAGAAGCCTAATTCCTCTAAATCCGCCATTTCATTTCGAATTGTGGCTGGACTAAATGTAATCTCTTGCTTTTTGGAGATTTGGCGAGAACCTACCGGCTGTGCAAACATAATAAAGTCGTCTACGATAGCTTGCAATATTTGTAATTGCCGATTTGTTAGCATGATTATCACCTCTGTTAGCACTCAACTAAGAGGAGTGCTAATACTATTATTAAGTTATCAAATCCTACATTTTATGTCAACGATATCGCTCAATCTTCTAGTAAAAATTGTTGAAATACTTCATTACCTACAAAGCGACCTTTTCGCGTAAGTCGAATTCCTTTAGTATCCTGTTCCAAAAGACCTTCTGAAACTAACTTTTCTATGACATATGAGTAATCCCTATACATTGATTCTTTAAATTTTTCTTCATATATAGAGTGTGTAATTCCTTCTGTTTTACGCAAACCTAAAAACATTTGCTCTTCGCGCTTCTCATTCTCTGTTACAACATGCTCATAGACAATTGGTAGTTCCCCTGCATTTACTGCATCCATATACTTTTTCAATGGTCCATGATTTGAATAACGCTGACCCGCTAAATACCCATGAGCACCAGCACCAAATCCTGCATATTCATCATTTTCCCAGTATATTTTATTATGTTTAGAACTGAAACCAGATTGAGCAAAGTTACTTATTTCGTATTGTTGAAGTCCATACGCCTCCATCTGGTTCATTAGCACATCGTACATATCCGCTTCAAGATCTTCAGTTGGTAAATGGAGCTTCCCTTTTGTGTATTGATTATAAAAAATCGTTTTTGGCTCCACTATTAGTGAATAAGCAGAATAATGTGGTATTTTAAGAGCGAACGCTTTTTCTAAGGTGTCCTTCCATTGTGCCATCGTCTGACCCGGCAAACCGTACATTAAATCCAAACTAATATTTCTGAAGCCTACCTTTTTCGCCAAGGCAATTGTTTCATAAACATGATTGTTGCTATGAGTACGACCAATTTTCTTTAACAACTCTTGATCAAAGGATTGTACACCCATACTTAAGCGATTTACACCACCGTCAAACAATGCTTGCATTTTTGCTTCTGAAAGCTCGTCCGGATTGGCCTCTGATGTAAATTCTGTCACATTGTCCATCGGAATATACGTACGAATAAGCTCAAGAAGTCTGTCTATTTGCTTAGGTGATAGTGCTGTTGGTGTACCGCCACCAAGAAATATCGTTTCGATTTGCTTAAAACTCTCGGGATATTTTTTTGTCGCAAGCTCCATCTCCTTGCCAAGCATTTCTATATATTCATCCACTGGTTGATTTTTAAAATAAAATTTATTGAAATCGCAATAATTACAAATTTGATGACAAAAAGGAATATGAATGTAAACACCTCGTGCCATAACTATCCCTTCTTTCTCGTTAGTCTTTTCCATTTCCTCATTATAAACAATAGCGGCACGGAACGCCATGAATCAAGTTAGTAAAATAACTAAATCAAAACTATGTTACTTTAACATTATTATCCGAAAATTCACACCTTTTTGTTGTGCTAATTAAAAACAAGAAATGGAGTAATTATGATGGACATAATTTTAAAGCAACAACCGCAACAGAAAATGATGATGACACCTCAATTACACACATCTTTTGAATTACTACAATATACAACACTTGAACTTGTGACAATTTCTGTATGAACAGCAATTAGAGAATATCGTAAAGAGTTAGGAATACCAGCAGCAAACAAACGAAAGGCATTATAAATTTTACAACCCATCCATATAATCATTGTTCTAACATGAAAACGATTTTCCTATACTGAATGTGGTTTTGGCTATACGTCCTTTCGCGAGAAGAAATAGAAAGAAATAGACTCCTTAAACTTCTTAAAAGTAAAAAAATAGTATGCTTGAAGGCTCCTCAAGCATACTATTTTCTCTTTTGGATAACCCACATCTTGTCATTATCCAATACTTATAATATCGATACATATATACTCGCAATAACAACACTTCCAATAGTTACAGTCGTGAATCCATCTACATTGGTGTTAAAATTTCACTGAAGATTTTTTTCTGTTCATCATCCGTTTTGCCAATACTTCTACTTACTTCCTCATATACGATGTAATCTCCCGGAAAACCAAATGTAGTGTTAACTCTACTGGACATACAAACGAGGAGCTATATATCCGCAAAATTCTAAAGCAGTGTAACGGCAATATTTCAGCAGCTGCTAACAATTAAATATTTCTCGCCAATCTCTATAACATCATATGAAGAAACTAGCGATTCGAAAAGAAGCGTTTATCTAAGCTTTCAATTCATTTCACAAAAAAAAAATCAACACCAATGCAATAATGGTTTTGGTTTTTTTGTATCCTTAATAACATACAATTCCTACGCAAATGCCAATTAGTACGAGCAAATAAGGTTGAACTTTCCAATTCATCAAGCACCATAAAAAAGCGGCTGCAAGTACTATGTCTAAACCATTTTGAATTGTCTGTGTCACAATCGGATGAATAAAAGCTGCGGCTAATATTCCAACAACTGCTGCGTTTGCACCAGCCATCGCCCTTCTTAATCCGGCGAAACGATTAAGAGCTAGCCAAAAAGGCATTGCCCCTATTATTAGCAAAAATGCCGGTAAAAAAATAGCTATCGTAGCGATAATGGCCCCAGGTACTCCAGCAATGACCATACCTATGTAGGAAGCAAAGGTAAATAATGGACCTGGGACTGCCTGTGTCAATCCGTATCCTGCTAAAAAATCTGAAGAACTTATTAACCCACTTTGGACAAACTGTGCCTCTAGTAAAGGTAATACGACATGACCTCCACCAAACACTAATGCACCTGATAGATAAAACTTTTCAAGGATCGTAAACCATTCATATTGTATTAGTGGGCTAACAATTGGTAAACCAACAAGAAGTATAACAAACAGTGCTAAAAAACATTTACCTGTCGTTTTTGAAATAGGTACAACCGTTTCTTCTGGGTTCTCTCGTTGATTGATTTTCTTAAAAAATTGATAGCCGAGAAAAGAAGCCACAATAATAGTCGTCACTTGAGCAAGTGGATGGACCCACAAAAGCACTGCCACCAGTGCCAACAAAGCGATTATAAGATGGCGAATACTAAGGATTAATTTTTTTGACATATCAAAAATAGCTTGTGCAACAATCGCAATGGCCACCAATTTTAAACCATGAATCCACCCCATATCCATCTCTGTATGTACAGAGAAATACGCAAATGCCATAAGTAGCAAAACTGACGGCAATGTAAAACCAACAAATGACACAATACTCCCAAAAAAACCGCCTCTTAATAAGCCAATCCCCATCCCTACCTGGCTCGATGCTGGCCCAGGTAAAAATTGACTGAGTGCAACAAGCTGAATGTAGTCATGATCAGATAACCATTTACGCTTCTGAACATATTCATTTTGAAAATACCCTAAATGTGCAGTGGGGCCACCAAAAGATGTACAACCTAATGTAAGCGAAACTAAAAAAATCTCCCATAACCTTTGCAATATTTTCAACTACTTTCCATGTCGTCTATATTTATAGTACAAGGGGTAATCAACCTTTTGGTTTAAGATATTGTAAAGTTTTAAAAAAATATGGGAGTCATGTTTTCGTTCTTAATCTCCAATCTTGACGGCAGAGCCAAGCTCACTTCCATTTGCAGCTACCGGAATAAGCTCATAGCTCTTCCCCGTTAAATATAATGCATCGAGGCGAACACCCCACTTTGTATACTCTTCATTCAAAGGATATGCTACGTTAAATGGCCAAGATTCCCCTGTTGCTGATTGGATTTTAAAATGCAACGCTTCATTGAGTAAGCTTTTCTCTGAATGAAAGTATATTGTTGTTGATATAGGTGTAGAAACAACCTCCTCTATTGTTATTTCCTGACCATCTAAAAGCTTTACTTTTTTCTCAACAGGGAAGACCTTTCTATCTTCTTGTAATTGCTCTTGTGAAGCTTCCACTTGAAATTCCCACGGCACGTCAATTTTTTTTTCGCCGTTCCAGTCGTTATAACGAATATCTAAGTTTAATATTTTATCATCTGGTAGTTCACTTAATTTCACACTACTATAGATTGTATAGGTTTTATCAGATTGTTGGATAGTCTGTCCTCCATTTCTAACCGTGAACTCTTTTCCATTCACAAAAACCTGTGGAAAGAAAAAGATTCGGTAGTCGAAATTTAAGCCTTTTACTGGCTTAAAGGTAGCATTCAATAGTATTTGATTATCATCAATAATTATTTCATTTAACGTTAAACGTCCGAGACTATTTTCAGCAGTTTTATCGATCACTGTTTTGTAGGCTTCAAAATTTAAATCCTTCTTAAACAAAAAATAATAAACAATTACACAAGTAGCTACCAATAAAAGCAATACAACAATAAACCATATTTTCCGCCCTCGATTTTCCTTAGGCTCACTCTCGACAAGAAGTATATCATTGGACACCATATACACCTCATTTTAAGAAAGTATGTCTTCACAAATGCTTTTTATTTATTGTAGTTTTCAATTGGACATTATATAACCTCTAACGATGTCAAGGTTTGGCTGATTTCACTATGTATCTATAGAAATAATTTAAATTCCTTTTATGTGTTGAAACAATTAGTACGACATCCACCTTTTCAGTTAACGAACACTTTCAGGAATTATCGCTCAACTTTTGAATTTTATCGACTAACTTTCATGTTTTATCACCCAACTTTTGAATTTTATCGACAACCACCTCCCCAAGAGTAAAAAAAGATTCACACACAAAACTGTGCGTAAATCCTTTATCCTTTATCCTTACTCTTGATGACGAACCTTTTTGGCTTCTTCCATTAAATAATCTACAAATAACTCATCTTTCACTAACCATGCTTGATAATTTCTTTTTAAAAACCATTCTGCTTCATAAAAACTTGTAAAGATTTGATCTAATGGAAGTTTATTTTTTTCAATTACCCAATCAAAATCACTTATTGAATATAGGAGGAAAAATTCTTCCTTAAGGTTTTTATACATTGTCCCAAAAGAAGAGAACCTTAAATTATAGCGATTTCGTTTCGCATCCTCTGGTATTGGTGCTATATGAAATATTTGCGCCACGTACTGCTCATAAGCTTCATCCGTTAAAGAGCAACCCGCTGCTTTTTGATGCCCTCCCCCTCCGAATTCTGCTGCAATTGCCGAAACATCTATGTGATCATGAATCGTACGAAATGAAATTTTTTTGCCACCCATATTTAATATAGCTATAAAATCAAGGTGTACATTTTCTTTTCCCAATTCATTACCAAGCTCTGAATGATACGATTCTGCATAAACCACACCTGTAAAGTATTCTCCTATCGATGTTTGCACTAACTCCCTTTTTTTTCGACGGATGTACCGTTCTATCTTCTCCTCTTCCATTGTTAAAATTTTCTTTTCAAATTCATCGAAGTCAAAATGGTCGCTAATCTTTAAACGTTCAAGCATTTTTTCTTCAAACTCTTCGATTGATACTAAAAAAAAGAGTGCATTGAGTCGACGTGCTTGCTGATTATCATTCTTTTCCCACTCCCACGTATCGTACTGTCTCACTAACTCTACAAATTCTGTGATGGAATTCCTTTGTTCTAAAAATCCATGTGTAACAAGATACTGATAAAGTAAAGACGTTGCGGATGTTAAATGGCCCTTTTCATCTTCTATTGATACTTTACCCCATTCATAATCGTTTAAATGTAAAGCCGTTTTATGATGATCAAGCAATTGAACTTTGCCCGTTGCGATATAATAGTCATTTAACCTCCTTTCATTTTCCTCGTTTGGAGATAAATCAGTAATAAATACAAATGTATCTTGTTCGTTATTGTCTAAAAAATACTCAATTTCGCGGTCCAACGCTGAAATTGAATTGTACTTAACCTTTACTTGATCTTGAAAGGCAAGCTTGGCTAAAATCCCGCAGCTAACTCCATCTAAATCATTATGCGATAGCAATTTATACATTTTTTCACCTCAATATTAGTATGGTTTATCATTGAAAAAATTATAGGTATTGTAAGACGTGTTTATGTAATATGCTCCCATCACTAGACAGATGAAAAACTTATGTAGAATCTTTTTTGACTAAAAGTAAATTAATAGATATTTATTACCCTTAATAGTCATAAAGCATTAAAATACTCACCACTCTTAAATAAAACAATATTATTTTTAAAATAGTATTGATTGTAAAAATCCCCACCTCCTTCTAGCACTTTCCCATCATTAGCTTTGTATTAAAAAAAGTCATAAAAACCCCTTTAATTCAACATTTACGAACATAATCCATTATAATATTTTTCCATATATTTCATTCTAAGTTAAATCAGATTATTTGGAAATAACTGAAAATAATTATCCTATAAAATATAAACTCATTCTTTGTTATAATATGTTATTATAATTTTAGTAAAACGACCTATTTTTGTTAAATAAAAAAATAGAGGAAAAACGAACTAAAAAGGATGATGAACATGAAAAAAATCCAACAATTATTCCAAAGCGAAGATGGTAATATCGAACAAAGGGAGAATTTTTTATCCCTATTAGAGAAAATTGTTACATCATTAGATGAGTTAAAAAACCCAAAAACAACAACTCTTGGACCAATGAAAGAGCGCTCTGACAATTTCTATAAAGAGTTAATGCAAGAAAATCAAGTACCAACTTCAGGTGTCGGACTTGATCAGGTTGTGAATGATTTAACGCAATTGATGCAAGGACATCCTTACCATACACGTAACTTTGTAACAAATGTTTTACCAATGGCTAGCATTCCTGGTATATTAGGACAATTCACAAATGCGCTACTTAACGGTAACAATCTATGGGATGTATACGGACCTGCTGCCGCAGAATGTGAGGTAAAGGTAGTAGCAATGATGTCGAAATTAGTTGGCTACGACTATACTCAAAGCTTTGGTTACACAACTTGGGGTGGACAAGGGGCTGTTTTCAGTGGACTTCGTCTTGCGATTGCTAAACAATTCCCTAACGCAAAAGAAGATGGCGTACCAAATAATTTATATTGCTTTGCTTCAGAAAATGCACATTACAGCTTATTAAAATCAATTGAAGCAGTAGGCATCGGTAGCAAACATTTAATTCGTATTAAAGCTGGCAAAGACCATTCAATGGATATCGAAGATTTACGTATGCGTATGACTGAAGTGATCGAAAATGGTGGTATTCCAGTGTACGTAGTTGCTACAACAGGCGCTACAGATCAATTTGCCATTGATGATGTACAAGCAATCAAAAAAGTTACAACTGACCTTGAACAAAAACATTCATTAAAACCTATACATATTCACGCTGATTCAGCTTTAGGTGGTTTTTACGCATTTTTCAACGATTATGATTTCAAGGCAAATCCACTTCAGTTAGAGACTAATGTTTTACAAGCACTGGAACAAATTAAAGAACGTATGCAATATCTACCTATTGCAGATAGCCTTTGCTTCGACTTCCAAAAGCTTGGTCAAACGCCTTATTTAACAAGCTTATTCTTAATAAAAGAAGGAAAACATTTACAGCTATTAGATATCGAGGACTTCGACACACCTTATGTTGGTAATCGGGGCTATGGTTCTTATCATACAGGTTATACATTAGAGTGCTCTCGTATGGGTAGTTCAATTGCTATTTACGCTGCATTACAGGCGTTTGGGAAAGAAGGTTACCAACAAATATTAGCAAATTATGTGCGTGTAAATTTAGCATTCCGTGCGCAGTTAGCTGAGAAAATTCCAATGTTACAAGTAGTCAATGAGTCTAATATTGGACCAGTTACAGCATTTCGTTTGTATCCTGAAGGCTTTAATTGGAAATCTGAACAATCAGGTAGCTATGCACAAGATCAGATTGAATATATTAATGGCCTTAACGCTTCTTTATTTGAAATTATAGGAGAAGGTCGCGACGAAGTATTTTTCGGTGATACTACACGAGTTTGCACTGTCAACACTAGCGATACAAAACAACAAATTCCAGTCGCTGCCGCAAAATTCTTTTCAATCTCTCCTTATACAGAGACAGAACATATTAGTGATATGATTCATTTTTTACAACAAAAGGTGAAAGTATTGGAGGATGTTAAAGTTGAGTATAGTCAAAAAATTTAAAAGCTCTTTACTCTATAAATATATTGCTAGTTTTACTATTCCAATTGCTATTATTTCGGTCATATTTAGTATCGTATTATTTATTTCGTCTTATCAGATTATCGATAATTTTGTTATTACACAATTTGAGACATCATTAGAGGTAATATCTCAAACAATTTTTGATGATATAGATAAAGAAGATGTTAAAGCTGCAGATAACGGCGATAAGGATAAATATGAAGGAATATTAAATAAGTTAAATGAAACAATGAACGAGTACGATATTCAAAATGCTTACGTTCTTTCACGTGCAAATGGCAAAGAACATATTGTGGCATTAAGTAAGAAAGATGATTATCAAGAGGGCTATGTTTTTACTAAGGACATGAATGAAGCGCTAAATACTGGAACCGTTCAATCTAGTGATATTTATAAAGATGAATACGGTATTCATAAATCCATTTTTGTACCATTTAAAGATACGGATATTCTTTTTGGTTTAGATATGGACGCTTCCTTCATTTCTAAACTTCAAACGAAGACTCTTTGGACTTGTATCATTATGACCGTGATGTTTTTGATATTCGGTTTTATTGTGGCTTATTTCATTAGTAAAGGGATTATAAAACCAATTAAAAATATGACTAACTATGTTGGTAAGGTGGCACAAGGAGACTTAGCTGTTGAACCTCTTCAAATAAAGGGTTCTAATGAAATTGCACAGCTTTCTGAAGGCATTGAAAATATGACAGAAGACTTACGCTCACTTATTCAACAAATTGCTGAAAATGCTGAGCAAGTAGCTGCTATGTCTGAAGAATTATCGGCAGGTTCTGAGCAAACAAGTGCCTCAATTCAACAAATTACATCTTCAATGCAAGATGTAGCTGCAGGATCAGATAAACAAACTTCCTCTCTTGAAGAAGTAGAAAGTCATATTACGACAATCTCCACAAAGATGTCAGAAGTTGTATCGAGCGTGAATGATGTCACTACTAAAGCATTTAGTGCCTCTTCTATTTCAGAAAAAGGCAATACGACGATTCAAAGTGCTACAGAAAAGATGGTTGTCACATCTAATGCTATTCAAGAGGCTTCAAAAGTTGTGGAACGTTTAAGCACATACTCAAATGAGATTGGCGACATTGTAACCTTAATTAATGAGATTACAGATCAAACAAATTTACTCGCTCTAAATGCTTCTATTGAAGCAGCACGTGCTGGTGAGCATGGTAAAGGCTTCGCGGTTGTAGCTGAAGAAGTACGTAAACTTGCTGACCAATCATTAGCGGCAACCAACAGTATTCGAACACGTATTGAAACGATTAAGGAAGAGTCTGTGCAAGCTGTAAAATCTATGGCAATTAGTAACAGTAACCTTGAAGAAAGCTCAATTACGTTTAATGAATCAGGTGAAGCCTTTAAAGAAATATATTCGCATATTACTTCTCTTACTCAAGAAATGGATTCTGTCAATAATATCATTTCCAATATTAATGACGGGGTTAGCAACATTGCAATTTCTGTAGAGGAAGTTGGTGTAATTGCCGTTCAAGCATCAGGAAACATTCAAAATGTAGCTGCTGCTTCCGAGGAGCAGTCAGCTAGTATTGAGGAGATTACGGCGTCTTCAAATAATTTAGCTGAGATGGCACAGGAACTTCGTAATATCATACAAAAATTCAAATTATAAGAATAACTAATAACAAAAATCCGCTATATTTTCTAAAGGTAAGTTTTAGTTTTACCTTTAGAAGATTATGCGGATTTTTTCATTAACTCTTAAAAGTTCTTCTCTAATTTTAATGTCCTCTTGTTCATCCAGGCAAGCGTTTCTTCTAGCCCTACTCGATATGAAGTACGTGGTAAAGCGCCTATTTCCTTTTCGTATCTTTCTCCACTTAAAATGACTGGTTCTTCGGTTAAATACAACATTTCGACCACTTCCCTCATATCAGGGGTAAATATTCCAATAAATTGGATCATGCCTTTAGAAACTGTACGAATGCCTTTTTTGAAACCTGTAATTTCACGTAAAATTTTTACTAGTTCTTCCCCTGTAATTGGATGAACGGCTGGCACGTTCCAATTCTGATTATATGTGTCGTCACGTAAAGCAAGCTCAACCATAGCCTTTGCGCCATCAACTGTATAAAGGAATTCCCTTTTCACCTGCATATTTCCTACAAAATTGGCTTTTTTACCTTGCGCTACATTTTTTAACGTTTCATAGAGTATTGTATTCTCTGCATTTGGTCCGTATAAATCCGGGAAATGTACAATTAACGAGGGTACATTACTGTTTTTTAATTTATTTTCCATCATTAAACGAATTTTCCCTTTTTTCGTTTGTGGTTCCTTTTTAGCTTGCTCTATTACAGGGTTTGTTGATTGTCTTCCATAGGCATAAATATTATCTACTAGTGCAATTTTCGCTCCTCTCCTTTCTGCTATGTTAATCACCATGTCTACACATCGCATATGGAGTTTTTCCCAATCTTGATATGGAAAGCTAATAGCATGAAAAATAATATCCACACCATTTGAAGCTTTCATCAAATCCTGTTCATTAAATACATCACCCGAAATGATTTCTACATTTTTGTGATGCTGAAAAAGTGCAACTAACTTTTCTTTATTTCTAGCAAATGCCTTCACCTGTATATTTCGACTTACTAGTTCATTTACTAGTGCATATCCCATACCACCAGATGCCCCAATAACCAATGCTGTTTGCAAATTAAATTACCTCCCCTATTAATTAACCAGCGGTCAAATAACTACTAAATGAAGCTCTAGATTTTTTTACTAGAGCTACTTTCAATATGTATTAAAGCCTTGATAAGAAATTTTGCATGTATATCCACTGCTTCTTTCGCTTCCTCATAATTTTTTACATAATGACGATAATGTGTAACAAATCCATGAAGAGCAATGAATGTAGAATGTATATCTGAAATCAGCAGTTCTGTCATTGATAAGGACTGTACAGCTTGTGCAAATTTTTCGTAACTAAGGTTCGCTGCCTCTTGCGAAAGCCCATCAATTTCACTATCCCTCATTATAAACATTAATTCATACTGACTTTGATTATTTAAACCAAACGCCATATAGCCTACAAAAACATTCAGTAGTTTAATGTTATGATCTTCAGGACCGTTCATATTTTCATCTAAAGTATTATTTAGTTCAGAAAAATAGTCACTTACTATTGCATAAAATATTTCTGCTTTATTTTTAAAATGATAGTAAATAGCCCCATGACTACAACCAAGCCCTTTCGCAATACTACGCATTGATACTTGATGAAAGTCCTTCGTGATAAATTGCTTATGAGCCTCATTTATAATCATTTCTTTCGTCAAATCTTTTGTTGACGGCTTACGTGGCGACATAATTATCCCCCTTATTGACCAGTGGTTAATAAATAGTATATAGTTGTTTTCATTTTTGTTCAATAACAATCTCTTACCACTTGAGAGTAGGAGATTGTTATTGAACAACTTTAAATTAAACTCTTCACAACTTTTGAAATAACAGCGCCTTCAGCCTGACCAGTTAACAAAGGTTTTGCAATTTTCATTGCTTCCCCCATGTTCATTCCTTTTGCAATGCCTGCTGCCACAAGTTTTTCTGCAATTTCTTCTTCAGTTAATTGCTTCGGTAAAAATGATTTTAAAAGTGCTAATTTTGCTTCCTCTTTTTCAATTAAGTCAGCTCGCCCTGCATTTTGAGCACCCTCTAAAGCCTGATTTGTTTGCTTCACTTCACGATTTATAATAGTCATTTCCTCTTCAGACGATAAAACCTCCCCCTTTTCTTTTTCAGCTAAATCTAGAGCAGACTTCAAAAGCGATAATACGCCTTTTGCTAATACATTCTTTTCTCTCATTGCCTGTTTTAATTGTTCAAATACCTCTGTTTTTAACAATGTTTTCACTCCTTCGTGACATCATTATACCATAAAAAAATACCGTAACCTTTAGGGATACGGTAGCGTGTGTCACGAAATTATGCTGAGGCATAATTAATACTATTTTACTTGTTTAAGCATAGATACTTCAGCTTTCGTCGTTATTAAATCCGATGATATAATATCAAATTTGGCATCTACAAGATCAATTTTTCGACTTAAATTTTGTTCAACTTTGTCTAATCTTTTTTCCAACGCTTCGTTTTTTTCTTCCAGTCGTTTCTCAGCTACATCAATTTTTTCTTCTAATCTCTTCTCAACTGCTTCGATTTGTTGTTGAAGATCCGATTTCATGTCTTGCATTTGCTTTGAAAGCTCTAAAATTGCTTGAAGAATCGTATGTTGGTTGACTTCTTGTTCCATTTTTGAGTTCCTCCGCTCTTTTATATTCATTACATTATCTATTAATTTCACGCATTAATCACAATAAAAATAGGTAGAGTTACATAAGCAACTCTACCTATCATTCTATCTACGATTTATCTTAAAGTCAAAGTATTAAGAGATGGAATTTGTCAAGTATTCATCCGTTAATTTCACTTGATATAATCGAATCACTATTATATTCCTGTTATATAAACAGGTCCTTACAATCACTTCTCAAATTGCCATGGCACCAGTATTTTACTCCAATGAAACTGACTGCATTAGCAATATCTAGTGATTTATTAATCTCTGCCATTTACCCAATAAACAAAACCAATAACAGCTCCACCAATAATATTACCTATTGTAACAGGTAATAAATTTGACATGGCTCCACTAAACGATACTAGTTCACCATGAGGTATGAGGAGCGCAAGAGAAAACAATGTCATATTTGCTATACAATGCTCAAATCCAATTGTGACAAATGGGAAAATACAGCAGAAAATCATCACTAATTTTCCAGTCTCTGTTTTTAATTTATAGGTGCACCATACGCCCAAGCATACTAGCAAATTACATAAAATGCCTCGACATAAAAGTTCAACGAAGCTACCACTCATCTTAGCTGTAGCTAGTTTTTCAATGTAAGCTGCTATGTCTCCGCCTGCTAGCCCCGAGTAAAAAAATAATGCGGCCGCTAACAGCGAACCAAAGAAGTTTCCTATGTAACTAAATGTCCAAATGCCCAACATCTCTAATGGTGATGATTTTTTTGATAGTGTACTAACCGTTAAAACTAGATTATCACCGGTAAATAAATTGGCTCCAGCCATCATGACCATACTAAGTGCCACACCAAATGATAACCCTTGTACGATCTTCATACTCGGTACCCCAGCCGGACTTAATAAGCCCCCTATAGTAGTGATGAGCAAAATTCCAAATCCGATAAAAAGTCCACCAAAAATAGCTAACAATAAATAATTAGCAGGCTTTTGCTTCATCATGTTAATTTTTGTTTCAGCTGTTATACAAACTGAAGAAATTGTCTCTTTCATACTTTCATCTCCCAAATAACATCAAGCTAATTTAATAACTCATTTTTAACGCTGGTCTCAAGTAGTCATCGGTTTCCACTCTAACCAACTTTTATACAAGGCTTACATTTTAACAAATTATTATTCCAAAATATCGTTAATTAGCAAATTTAAAGTAAATTCCTCCAAATATACATATAATCATGCACTATTACTTTCTGTGAAGACATCAATTTGTATTTCGGGTTACTCGCTTTCGCATAGGAGCATAGTCAAGAATAATCCGTATTTCTCGCAGTACTAAACCAAGATTTTGTAGATTTGATTAATTACTTTTTTCTATTGCTACATTTAATACTTCTATTAGTGATTTTATTGCTTATATGGATTTATATTGATATGATTCCACCAATTCCTACAAAACAAGTTTGTTAAGTAGGTTAAATTTAAGGGGTTGATTGGGATGGGTCAAATTGTAACGAATAAGATTAAACAATCTATTACAGAATTAATCGGTCATACACCACTTTTAGCATTAAATCAGTATGTAAAAGAGCAACAGCTAGAAACCGAAATTATTGTAAAGCTAGAGTATTTTAATCCTGCTAATAGTGTGAAGGACCGTGTTGCTAAAGCGCTGATTGAGGATGCTGAAGCTCGTGGCGTGTTGAAACAATAATTGAAACAACTAGTGGCAATACAGGTATTGGTCTAGCAGCAATTGCAGCTGCAAAAGGCTATAAGCTTCGAATTTACATGCAGGATGGTGTAAGTGAAGAGCGAACAAAGGTAGTTAAGGCATACGGAACGGAGGTTGTACCATTTTCAGATGTCCCAGAAATGATAGCTGCCTTTGAGGAAACAGATGGTGACTTTGTTGAAACGATTAAAGTATTTCGAGAAACAGTCGTTGAACAAGAAGAAAATGTTGTATTTTTAAATCAGCTTGATAATGAGGCCAACCCAAATATTCATAAGTTAACAACTGGTCCTGAAGTCTGGGAGGACACAGACGGACAAATTGATATTTTTGTAGCAGCAATTGGCACAGGTGGTACGATAAGTGGTGCTGGTGCATATTTAAAATCTAAAAATCCAGCTATTCAGATTATTGGTGTAGAGCCTGCTGTTAATTCCATTGCAACAGTTGATAATCCAGATATCATTGAAATCACAGGTGTTCACCGCTTCTCCGATGCTGACGAGGCTCGCGTGCCATCGAATGTTCATTTAGAAATAATTGATGACGTACTCGAAGTGGAAACTGCACAAGCTTATGAGGCGGCACGTGCTGTTGCGAAGTCAGATGGTATATTAGTAGGTACTTCATCAGGTGCTGCTTTATTTGCCGCCACAGCCCTTGCAAAACGTCCAGAGAACAAAGGGAAACAGATTGTCGTTATCCTACCCGATACTGGTCTACGATATTTATCTACAGATTTATTTTAGAAACAAGTGCATCGAAGAATACGCAGTAGCTTAGACACCCTATACAAAGCGAAGAGGCTGAGACATAACTAACAGGTTCTTTCATAAAGCCGAATAATCTCTAAAATAACAAAACATGATAACTAGAAAAACCGAACTATTCCGAAACACTACATGAGCGTTTTAGTGGATAGTTCGGTATTTTTGTTGGCTGAAACACTTTTGTCCCAGCTTCTTCGTTCATATCAATAACTTGTTAAAAAAACCTTTCCTTTAGTATTGTTAGACGATTCAACGGCCGTTATCGCATTTTTAATGTCTAACAAATCATAATGAGAATCCACTGCCATCATTTTTAACTTACCACTATTAACTAGATTGATTAAGTGATGAAATGTACTTTGCCATCTTTCTATCGAGACTTGCTTGTTCCAATGACGTAAATGGAACATATTTGCCTTTATATTTGCCTCTTTAACGATTCTTTGCCAATTCACTTGTACACCTGATAAAAGACCAATCGCTAAAAAATTCCCTCCAGCTTTCAGACAGAAGGCAAGATCGTTGCCTGCTGTTCCCCCAATAGAATCAATAGCGGCATTGGCCCCATTGCCATTTGTTAGTTCCATTACTGTCTCATAGAGCGGTGCTACTGAAGTATCTATTACATAGGAAGCGCCAAGCTGAATTAAATCGTCCGTATGTCTATTATTTCTCGTTATCGCGATTAGTTGAAAACCTAACAATTTTGCTAGCTGGGCAAATATGTGTCCAATTGCGGACCCACAAGCATTCACTAATAAAACATCATTTGGCTGCAATTGTAATATATCCGTACAAATTACCCAAGCTGTCATTGGATTGATATACATTTGCGCTGCAGTAAAATCATCTATAGAATATGGAATAAGCACTGCAAATTCTGCACTTGTTTTTACAATCTCCTGCCAAGTTCCTTCTCCTCGTAAAGGTAATACACGCTTTCCAATAAGATCCTGAGAAACATACGGACCTACATCCCCTACAATACCAACCCCTTCATAGCCTGGAATAGTTGGTAAAGAAATTCGATGAGCATAACTCCCCCATATTGGTATTAAATCTGAAGGGTTAATAGGTCGCGCCAGCATTCGAACAAGAATTTCTTGTTCTTGAGGGGGGTGAATCGTTTTATTTTCAAACTTTAAAACTTCCCGAGGGCTTCCAAATTCATATAATTTAATGCTTTTTGCTTTCAAAAAATTAACTCCTTTATCATTGATTACTAGCATTTTTTTCAACTACTCCAACATGAAACCTTCCGGAGGGGTTTTCCTTATCCTCACCGATTATTCGTCTTCAGCAATCGGGCTTTTATGAGCGGTTTTTCTCCCGCTTAATTTCTTAGCTATTGCGAATATTAAATATTCCCCTACTCACTTTTCGAATAAATATACTTTTTTATTCAATGACAATTATAAGGAGATTTAATGGTCTGATGGTGTTTTAAAGCTGTGAAATGGTAAAATCACCGTCTTCGGTCATACATATTTGCAAGCTTTTATTGATTTCTATCTTAATAGGACTAACAATTGCTTTTTTGTTAGAAAAATACCAAACACGTTCACTTGGTCCTAAAAGTAAATTTGCTCCATCCTCATAATTCCCCATAAACGTGAGAGCATTTGAGCGAATTTTGTTATGATTCATTGGGGTTATACCGTATTCTTTTAAACGATCAGCTACTGAATAAATAGCATCCGTCGTTAAATTCATTTCGGCAATATTTAGTACATGCTCGGGTGAAAAATACTCTACATCCTGTTTTGGATTTACTTCCTGCCTTGAAATGAGCTCAATAATATTTCCTTCCGGATCATAAAAATAACAAGAATGAGCCTTTAATGTATCAAAATATACTTCATCCTGTCCCTCTGAAAATAATAATTCTGCATATTCTTTTACCCAGCTTTTCGCTTGTTTAAATAAATTACATGGAATATTTAACGCAAAATGATATTGTTTTTTTACCAAATACGGTATTTTTTCAAAAGTGATAACACTTTCACCAACAGCTATATCAAAAAAATTAACCGTATTCTGTATTAATGAAAATCCTAAATGATTGCAGTAAAATTCCTTCATTTTATGTACATCATACACATATAGTGTCACCTTTGTAATCTTCATTCGTAAAACATCTCCTTTGCAATTGTTAGCATTTACTATACTTACTAAAATAAATATCCACCTCATGCAAAATAATGAAAATTACTTTATAGTTGGATACGATCCCCTCTGCTATTTGGTTGTGAAATGACTAAAAACTCTACCTCTTCTTCCGAATCATTACGCATCTGATGCGGTTTAAGGGGCGGCACTTCAATTCCTTCATTCTTTTGTAACACCATTCGTTCTCCGGCGATATCCATTGTTGCTGTTCCAGATAGTACAAAGAAAAATTGATGTGCATGATGGTGATAATGATTTACCTCTACTGTTTTAGCAGGCATACGCTCATGAATAATACTGAGATCATTATTCTTCACTAAATGCCAACCATCACCTTGTTCTCCCCAGCTGTAATGTTCTGCATACTGTTTGCTAATTTTCAAAACTGATATCACCTTCCTTTTATTTTGATTATTATGGATATTTTCCTAATATTTCTATAAAATATAAAATAAGTATTTTAACTATTACCCAGTAGGGAGTGGGATCGTTGACTATCAAAAAACAATTGCTGGGCACTGCTCTCGGCTATGTACTGGCATTATTAATTGCCTATATCTTTTTCGATTATTTTTCCTGGTCGTTTACTCTAGGTTCTATTGTAGGCATTTGTTTATTTGCGCTAATTTTAATGTTCATGAAAAGGAGATAAATCCCCTTTTCATAAAGTATTTAAAATTTTTTCGAACTTCTTTGCACTCAGTATTTCATGTGTTATAAAATGACCATTGTAAAACAATCCAAAGGTTGTCCATATGATAGGTGCATTCTGTGCTTCATCTTTCGTCCTTAGTTGATATTCATGAAAAGGAATGCCCTTCTTCTCAGCCAATTTTTTCAAATCATCTATAACGCCAACTGCAAAAGGGCATTGGGCAGTGAAGTATATCACAATACCACTGTTATTAGATAAAACATTTTTCACCTGCAGTTTAAAGGAAGGATCGTCGGCACAATCGTTAAATTTATAGACAGCTAGCTGAAAATAAGGTGCTGCTTGATCTACCATTTCAAATCCCAAATGTTCAAAAAAACGCTTATCACTTAGAAATGGAAGCTTTTTCTCTCCTACTATATGGACGATGCCATCCATCCTTTGCGCTAATGCATCTTCCTTACACTTTTCAATCAATTGTCTTGCATGGTTTTGATTTTTGAATTTCCCTGAAACCCATAGGCAATTGATATACATATAATTCGGTGCATCGATAGGAACCCAAGCTTGATTTGCCGGTAAATATTCAATAAACACTTTTGCCCGGGCGTTTAAACGATAAAAAACTAGCCCCTCATCCATACGGTTCATCAACCATTCTTTCTTTTTCTTTACCGCTTCTTCGTATTGCTTTGAACCGAGTGCGCAACATATATGTTCCTGTTCAATATTGTTTCTAGTAATTTGAATATAATCCACTTTACTATCCGTCTCTTTACTAATCTAATTTGATACTACTATTTTAGTATATCGAAGGTAGAAAATGGATAGGAATTTCTTTTCTTTTTTATTATCTATTATCTGGATTTCACGACCAAAAACGAACAATTATCTATATTGATATTTAATCCTTGGAATTAAATTTATCACTTTAATTTCTTAAGTAAACTTTATCGCATCTTCACATAATATAGTCATTATTCTTTTCTCGCTTTATTAGCATACGATTTTAACCCAAACACGGTTGTATGATGCATTAAAAAGATGGTTATATATTTTTCCTTTATACAACTTTTTTTCACACTAGTCATTTAATCGGAGTTAGGAAAAAACGTTGCTATAGACCCACTCAAAGTTTACTTGGTATCATATTATCAGGAGGTGATTTCTGGTGAATTCATCAAAAATTGCATTTTTATCAGTTTTAAGTAATTCTACTGTTGTCATATTAAAAATTATCGTTGGATTGTTCACAGGATCAGTTGCAATTGTATCGGAGGCAATCCATTCACTTCTAGACTTACTCGCCTCTTTTATTGCCTTTCTCTCCGTACGGATTTCCAGTAAACCAGCCGATAAAGAACACCCCTACGGACATGGAAAGGTTGAAAATATTTCAGGAACAATTGAAACACTTTTAATTTTTGTTGCTGGGATTTGGATTATTTACGAGTGTATTCATAAAATTATCGCTCCCACACCAATAAAACTCCCAGTTTTAGGAATACTGGTCATGTTATTTGGCGCCTTGATTAATTTTTTTGTATCAAAAATTGTTTATAGAACTGCAAAGAATACTAACTCTGTTGCCATGAAATCAAATGCACTGCATCTACTTACAGATGTCTATACATCATTGGGTGTTGCATTGAGTTTATTGATTGTCCATTTAACTGGTTGGTACATTTTAGATCCGATCATCGGAATATTATTAGCAAGTTATATTATGATGGAAGCTTTCAAACTGATGAAAGAAACATTTCCTCCTTTAATGGATGCACGATTATCTATGGAAGAGGAAGAACAAATTATTCAAATTATTGAATCATTTAAAGAGGAATATATTGAGTATCACGATTTTCGAACTAGACGTTCTGGGGCGGAAGAATACATCGATTTCCATTTAGTTGTAGCATCAAATGAAAGCATTGAAACCGTTCATAATTTATGTGATCGTATTGAAGAAAAGATTAATACCCACTTTCATCAAGCCAATATTCTGATTCACCTAGAACCGGAGAATGAAAAAGTAAATGAATGATGCCAATAACCAGGTTTTTTTAAAAGTACCTGGTTATTTGTTTTATCGCTAAATACATTTCACTTTTTTCTTTTATTAAAAGGACGAGGCTATTTGGAGAGAATTAACGTAAGACGTCCCCTACCAACAGACACTGAAGAGTTGCATGAGTTGATTACATATACTTTTGCAAAAGAAGGTCTTGCGGGGCTCTATGATGGACAAAAAGACGACTGGGAAATAAAAAAAGCATTATTTACTTTACAATGGGATTTGGAAAGCCAAGGAGAGAAGCGATTCGTGTGTTGCTGTCGCTTCGCTTTCGATACAGAAAATAATTGTAACTGTCATTTCACTTACGTTACAAAAAAATTTGCTGAAGGGAAGTTAAATCTCTGATCGTTGTACTGAATATATATGATGAATTTTATTAAAAATAAATGTCTCCTTTTCCTTCATAAAACCATTTTTTTCAGCCACACGAATTGATGGTCCATTTTTAGGATCAATAATACTTATTAATTTATCTTGTCCTAACTGTGAAAATCCATATTCCACACAACTTTTAGCTGCCTCAGTTGCGTATCCTTTAGACCAATATTTTTTATGAATATGGTAGCCCACTTCAACTTCAGTTTTTCCATCTACTACTTGTTTAACGAGGCCACAATCTCCAATTAATTCATTCGATTCTTTTAAATATACTGCCCATAAGCCATATCCATCTTCTTGATATCTTTGTTTATTTTTTAAAATCCAATTTTTTGTTTGTTCTAAATTAAATGGAGACGGATAATACTTCATTGTTTCAGCATTAGAAAAAATGGAGTAAAGGACAGAAATATTGTCATCATGTAATTCTCGCAATTCTAACCTTTCTGTTTCCATAATTATCAATTTAGTTCACTCCTTAAATATGTAAATTATTGATCCCTATGGATTATCACCAAAACATGTGGTTGATTTCCGTTCCGACTGGGCGCTTTGTTGCTGCCGCTTCGCTTTCGCACAGAAAAAACATTTGTTGCTGCCGCTTCGCTTTCGCACAG
>NZ_JBIVCA010000009.1:0-205273 GCF_044746345.1 Lysinibacillus sp. NPDC086135
TGACTAAAATAATAGTGTGATACATTGCGTTGTTTGGAGAAGCATCGCTCGACTCCTGCGGGAAAGCGAGACAGACGAGACCCCGCACGAAGCGAGCGGAATGCTTCGGAAAACAACAGTAGAGTCACAGTGCCAAATGAAAAAAGCGAGGTATTCAACGATTAAATCGTTGAATACCTCGCAATGTGAAAAGATATAGACTTTTTCAGTGCCCTCTAGATAAACAGATTTTATTTTTTAATCTGTCTACCTAATGGGGAGCATATCATAGTTGAGATGTCTTTTTGATTTTATTCATTATATGCGTTTAGCGTGAACACGAAGATACTTTTCGACATCATTGTAAAGTCCTGATTGATTTGCGTATTTCACATAGTTTTTGGCAGTCCGTAACCATTCTAATGTAGATGGCTGTATCTCTTCTAAAACGTGTAATAAATCATTAGTTGTGATAGGACGTTCATCACCAGTAGCTAAAATTTCAGCAAGTACATTTTCAGTAGCTAATTCAATCGTATTTTCAATGTCTGCACCTGAGAAAAACTCAGTTTGAGCAGCTAGTGTTTCGACATCTATTTCTTCAGCATATCTTCCTGCTAGCTTCAATTTAAAAATTTGCTCTCTCGCTTTTTTATCTGGTGGAGCGACAAAGATGAGACGATCGAATCGACCAGGGCGCTTTAAGGCACTATCGATATCCCAAGGGGTATTTGTAGCAGCCATAATAAGTACTTCATCTGTGCTTGTATCAATTCCCTCTAACTCTGTAAGGAATGTGTCGATGATTCCTCGAGTATATTCAGAAGCTTTAGACCGACTCATACCAATCGTGTCTACTTCATCAAAAAACATAATACTTGGCTTTTGAAAACGTGCTTTATCAAAAGCCGCTTTTAAATTTTGTTCACTTTCACCAATATAGCGATTTAATATGTCTGTAATATGAACAGGATAGAAATTAGCCTTACATTCACCAGCGGTTGCCTTGGCAATAAATGTTTTTCCACAACCAGGGGGACCATAGAGCAGTACACCGCCGCCTACTTTTTTTCGAAACTTAGCAAATAGACCTTTGTTATAAAATGGGCTAATAATACGTAAAGTAATGGTCTTTTTTAAGTCATCAAGCCCAGCAACATCCGTAAAAGTGATTTGTTCCTTACCTTTTTTTACTGTTTTAGGGGCTTTACCATCAATAATTTTTAACCTAGGTGTAAAATCTATTATTTGATCCGACTCGGTTTCTTCACTTTTGTCTTCTCTTTCAAGCAATGCTTCTGCTGAAGCGGCAATGTCTTCAGTAGTCTCAATCATTTCATCTGACTTCGTTTGCTGAATTTGCAAACTCGTTTTTGTTAATTCATTTATGATTTCCATACGTAGTGTATCATCTGTACAGAGAGAAATGCCTGTTGAATACGATTGTATAGCTTCTAGCCAACGATCGTTTTCAGCAAGCTCTTTTCCAAGCCAGTAATGTGCTTGAGGGTCAGTTGGGCTTTGTTCCACCATTTGCTGTAACCATTTAATTTTATCCATATCTATAACCCCTTATTTTTCTTAGTCCCTTTGCCAATGGAACTGATATCCATGTATAAAGTGCAAGGATTACATAGCATTTTAAAAACAGCATGGCTATACTATCAAACCCTAGTGCTAGTAATAAAAAGGTTAGCCCAATCCCTACAAGCCAAATGATAGATGGACCCCCTAAACGCTCTATAAAACGATTAGGCGCTAGCAGAGGGTGGGTTGTAATTTCCATCTCTTCTAATAGAGCTAGTAATGTTTGATCCTCAGGATTTAAAAGAAAGGCTTGTCTGTAATATTCTTTCGCTTCTTTTTCGTTATTTCGGAAGGAGGCATTTATTCCGAGGTGCAGCAATTTTGCCACTTCACTATCTGCTGAATTCATATATTGTTCTAATGCAAGGATTTGTTGTTCTTTACTTCCATGTACACCTTGTAAAATAAAGTTTCTCCGTAATACATATGAATTGTCCGGATCTAATTCTAATGCTTTATTGATTAATAACTTTGATTTATCACGATATCCTGTTTGTTTCATTAAAACAGCATAGCCTGCATGTGTTTCTGCATTATTTGGATTTAAGCGAAGTGATTCAAGAAAGGCTTCTTCTGCTTCTTGCCATCGCTCGGTCTCCATGTATAGATGGCCGAGAAAATAAAATATGATTTCCTCATCGAATCCCAATCTCATCGCTTCATGAAATTGTTCTTCAGCCTCACCAAATTCGTTTATTGCATAGTTACTGTAGGCTAACATATACCAAAGCCGGCTATTTTCACTATTGTCATGTAATTCCTCATTAATAAGCTCAATAACTTGGGGATATTTACCTATATTAAAATAATGCTCGATAACTTCAAAGGATGGTTTTTCATATTCATCATATTCTTCAAATTCACTCAAAATATATCTCCTTTCCTATAGTGCTAGTAAGAATAACGTAACCAAAGCATCGATTAAGCCAGAGAAGATGATTGCGATAAATCCTGGCTTCCATAATGATTCAGCACCACCATCTACTGCTAAATGTTCTTTATACGGCTTGTCTAAAAATGCGAAGAAAATGAAAAAACAGGCAACCCCAAATAGTCGACCAATAAATTTAATATATTTTTCATCTATGGGGATGAGTTGTTGACCAATTGCGTAAACGACTGCAAGCTTCGCAATAATAAGTACAATACTAATAATCGTTAACAACTGTATGTGTTTTTTCTCAATTTTTAGCCATTTAGCGTTTTGTATACCTAGTATGGTAATGGCAAAAATACCACCAAATGTAGCAACAAAAAATAGATTACCAATCTCATAGCTTCTTGTCCTGTCTACTTCATTGTTTGTTAAACTAGGTTCATATAGATTTTCCATAATTCCATCAAGCTCCTGTTTCCTATTAATATGGTCCATCATCAAAAGTTGTGGTTGAGCTTTTATTAAAACGTCTACTATGTTAATAGTTGCTTGGAGTAGAGACTGGGCGACTCCTCGGGGATCAGCGATAGAGGAACGAAGGCTAAAAGCATCACATCCTGTGATAACGCCTTCGTGACCAACATCGTGTTGGCCCGAGACCCTGCAGCGCAGCGGATGTTTTCTGTGCGAAAGCGTAGTTTTAAACGTAGCGGCAGCACCAAAAGCGGCTCATCGGACGCCCCCAGGAAGCTCTGCTCTGCGCGAAAGCGAAGCGTCAGCGGCAAAGCGCCCAGTCGGAACGGAAATCAACTACATGTTTTGGTGATGATCCATTAATATCCTGATAATAGTTGTATTATACATATATATCTTTAAACTGGAAACACCTTCTTTACAGGATTGTCATGCTCCTTCATTCTCATTACAAAAATACTTGCTATATTGTTCGGGTTAATTTTTTGAATCAAATTCTATAATCAAAAAAATATTATTTTTGTTATTGAAATAGGGAGAAAATGCACGTTTTAGAATTATTCAATAAAATGAAGAGAATTATTAAAAATGTAACCGATATAATTCAATAGATGATAGAGGAGGTATGTAAATTTGAATAAAAAATTATTTTTGACAGCAGCAGCTATCCCGGTAGCTCTTATTGTACCAACAGTTGCAGGAGCGGCAGCCAATACAGTTTCCGTCACAGGAAATAATATAGTAAATGAAACGTTAAAAGCTTCTATTGAAAACTTACCAGCAAATTCAATTGTTAATGGTTATCAGTGGTATTATGTAGATGGTTCTAACGATTCAACGAAAAAACCAATCTCTGGTGCTACAACTGCGTCATTTACAATACCAGTTGAAGCGGCAGGCAAAGCAGTTTTCGTGGAAGCGACTACAACAAATGGCGATAAGTATAAGAGTGAACCCCGTTCGATTAATGACCTCAAACTTTCAATAACTGCTCCAAGAATTGATAGTAGTTCAAATTATGCAGTACCAGGTGAATTGGTACAAGTCGCAGGTGCAATTGTAACCGATGATGCCGGAGCAAAGTTACAAAGCAGTCAGATTACATATAGCTATCAATGGTTTTATAAAGTTGGTGAATCCTTCACAATTATTGATGGAGCAACTAACGACACATACAGAATTCCTAAAGATGCTTTAGAAAAAGGCATGAAAGATATCATTGTTAAAGTAAAGGCAAAGGTAGGATCTTCTTTCGTGGAATCTGATGTTTCTGCTGTGAGGTCAGTATCGAATGAACCTTCTGATTCAATGGTTGAAGACATTAAAACTTTACTAATAAATGACAACAAATATAATATGACAAGTCTAGAATCTTTTAAGTCAGCTGTCACGGCATTGGAAAGTAAATATCAGGCACTATCAACTGCAGCAAAGGCGAATGTAACAAATTATGATGTATTAAAGAGAGCAGCTGCAGATGTTGAGTTAATTAGCAAGTTAAATGAGAAAGTAGATAAGGTAAAAGAGGTTAATGAAAAAGACCTACCAAAATATTTAAAAGAAATTGATGAGGCCTATGATAAGTTTGATTTATTACAACGTAGCTTAGATCTAAATGATGCGCTATACAATAGCATTAAAAACATTTTGAAAGATCCGGCAGATATCGAAGAATTTAAAGAAGTTAGAAGAATCAATCAGACAATTGTAGCATTATTAACATATGAAAATTCCTTTGCGAAGTATGTACCTACTAGCTTAGAATCTTTACAAGCGGCAGTTGAAACAATTGAAAAGGATAGAGCAAAATTATCTCAAAATTACCGAGCAACTGTTCAAAATCAAACAATTTTAAGTGATGCTAAAGCGGATATTAAAAAGATTGAACAATTTATTAAACTTTTCGATAAGCTGTCAGAAAAAGATTCACCTAGCAAACAGGTGACTACAGCAAAATCAATACGTACGTCTTATGAAAAGTTAACTTATAAACAACTTCAACTTGTACCAGCAAAATATATGCATACATTACTTCTAGCAGAAAACGCGGAAAACAATCAAATAGACAAATTAAATAGTGAGATCGACAGTTATGTAGGCGATGTGGTTGATAGTTACCCAATTGATCCGTCAGTAACTACTTGGCAAAGTCATGTTAATAATGTAAACCGTATTATCAATGAATATAAGGGCTTAACGAAAAATTCAGCGGCTAAAATTGTCGGATATGATAGCATTGTAACCTTGCAAAAAGATTTTAAAGCAGCTGAAAAAGTTGTTAAGGATATGGACGCCTATCAAAAACTTTCAGTAACGCCAGGTGTAGCTGAAAGTAAGTTAAAAACGAACTACACGAATGTATTGAACGCTTATAATAAGTTAACTAGTCTACAACAATCACTTGTTTATAATGCAAATGATTTTTTATTAAATACACCAACTATTACAGTTAATACAAATGGTAAGGAACCTGCTGATAAAGCTGCTGCATTGGCTTTAAAGGCTGATGTGGATAAGCTTGCTGATGTAACGAAATATACATTTGTACAATTTGAATCTGCTGTTAATGCAGCAACAACAAAATATAAAAACCTATCTTCCGCTGGACGAAAGTATGTAACAAACTATTATTTATTAACAGCGGCTAGTAAAGATCTTTCTGGTGTGAAATCATTCCATAAAAAAGTGCAAACCGCAAGAGAAGAAACGGATGCTACGAAACAAGCGAAAAAAATTCAAACAGTACAAACTGCTTATGCAAAACTACCTGCAAATCAACAGTTTCTTGCAAAACAGCAATATGAAGATTTGCTCAATAATCGTTTAGAAGATGGCAATGCACCAGATATCACTAAATTAAATAATGAAATTGCAAAAATTGTCTCAAATGATACGTATACAGTTTCAATGGAAAAAATTAATGAGCTTTCAAAGCAATATAATAAGCTAAGCTCTAGCGATAAAAAACGTATTACGAATGCTTCCATCTTAACAACGGCAGTTTCTGATGTAAAAAAAGTTGAATCATTTATGAAGACGTATGAAAAATCATTTAATAGTAACCCAACTACTGTCATCAAAGCTTTTGCTAAGCTTACATCAAAACAAATGAGTTTAGTAAGTCCAGAAATAAGACAATCTATTATTGATCAAGATAAAAATCAACAACAGTCTAATGAAATTGCTTTGAAATTAGTGGAATCCATTAATTCATTGCTTGTAAATGGTGAATATATTGATGACTTGGAGACGAAAGTAAAAGAAATTCGTACAGCATATGATGGTCTTAGTGCTTCCGAAAAAAGCGTCGTGAAAAACTATTCTAAGCTAACTCAGGCCGAGAGTGATTTGAAAAAGGTAGCAGAGGTTCATGCTCTTTACGTGCCAGCTACAAACGATAATGCAGCAGCTCGTAAAGCTTGGCAAACTGCATACGGTAAGCTCTCGAAGAAATTAGAAATTTTATATAAGAAGATGTATGCAAACGATTTATAAAAATAGTTTAAACCAAAACCCCGGATAAGAAATTTATTCGGGGTTTAAATGTGTGTACCTGGAATGAGGATGTTGATATAAATTAAAAGTTGGGTGATAAAACATCAAAGTGTTCCGATGAAGTTGGATGACATTATGTTAAAAAGTATATGTGGATAAGTGATTGGAGAGAGGAAAATGGTCAGGTAAAGCTTATATGGCGAAGGCTAGTATTTTCGATGATGTCGATTTCTATCTGTTATGACTTACACCTCTCTCGCAAACTATGCGGCTACTTTTAAGTTTACAGGGAAAAGTACACATGCAGCAGCTGCACCACATCTGGGAAGAAGTGTATGAGAAGCTGTTGAGTTAATGAATGGTAGGGTAAACTATTTACGTGAGCATATCATGCCAAAAGCGCGCGTGCATTATGCGGTACAACCATAGGAGGATCGTCTCCAAATGTCGTGCAACCATATGAAAAGGTGACAGAGCGCTTAAAAAACATCAAGTATAAAATTTATCAAAAATATAAGGCGCAATGACTGAAACATCGTTAGAAATCGCCTTTGTGAGGGCAGCGTCATATTTTATTCCAAATAAAACACTGTATGATGCGATGCAAAAACAAATACTTGATTGAGAAATGCAAACTTATGAAATAGACTGCTGTTGATTAAATTGAAATCCAGCACATATTGAAGAAGAAGGAACGTCTGAATGAGGAGACTTATGATTTGCTGATTCCAGAAGGCTAAGTATACAAAACTTTAAAAAGTATTTAAAAAGTTATACCAAATAGAGTCTTCGTAGGGTAAACTATGGAGACTCTGTTTTTGCCTATTATTAAGTTTTTTCTTAGTAAAGTGTATTTATTGAGTAGTTATGGCGTAAAAATGCCGTTTTTTTGAAAGGAGATCACAAAATGCCGACAGATCATATCAATCATCATAATCACCTTGCGGCAGAATGGGTGAAACAGTTTCGTCCTTATACGAAAGAGGGACAATGCGCAAGCTATATTCCCGCTTTAGCGGAAAAAGAGCCAAATCAATTAGCGATTTCGATTATCGGTACTAATAATGAGGAAATGAAAGCTGGAGACACAACTGAACTATTTACGCTGCAAAGTGTTTCAAAAGTCATTACATTTATATTAGCGTGTATGGAACGGGGATTACCTTATGTTTTAGAACGAGTAGATGTTGAACCTACAGGTGACACCTTCAATTCCATTATTCGACTAGAAAGCCATCAGCCTGGAAAACCTTTTAATCCAATGATTAATGCAGGAGCGATTACAGTATCCTCTATGCTTGACGGTAGTTCTCCACAAGAGAAGGTTTCGAAAATCCTTCAATTTTTAGAACAAATCGTTGGCAAGGAATTAAAGGTTAATGAAGAGGTCTATCAATCTGAGTGGCAAACTGCCAATCGAAACCGTTCATTAGCCTATTATTTAATGGATTCTGGCTTTTTAGACTGTCCTGTAGAAGAAGCATTAGAGGTTTATTTGAAACAATGTGCTATTGAAGTAAATGTTTCAGATTTAGCGATGATTGGTTTAGTCATTGCCAATGATGGTTATCATCCTTTATTAAAAACACAGCTATTTCCTAAACAAGTAGCAAAATTAGCGAAGGCGTTGATGGTTACTTGCGGGATGTATAATGCTTCTGGTAAATTTGCAGCATTTATCGGGTTACCTGCAAAAAGTGGTGTCTCTGGAGCAATTTTAGCGGCAGTGCCAAGTCACGCGGGCTTAGATTCACCTTTTCCTACTGGCTGTGGTATTGGCATTTACGGACCAGCAATTGATGACATCGGGAACAGTGTAGCTGGAGTGCATTTACTAAAGCATATTGCTACCGAGTGGAATATGAATATTTTTTAATCCATTCAAAAAGATGACTTCATAAATGGAGTCATCTTTTTTATGATGTTGATTATATTGTTAATTTGCAATGAAAAAATTACTTTCTTTTCATTTTATAAATAATCATTAGTAGAATAAACCAAATTGGTGTTAATAGTAATGCGGTACGTGTTGCCTCTGAAATGAACATGACTACTAATAAAAATGCAAAGAAGGCAAGTACTAAATAGTTCACGAACGGAGTAAAAGGTGCCTTGAAAATCGATGCTTCATGAAGTGCGCGATTTTTACGTTTATAAATGATATGAGAGATTAATATAATACTCCACACCCATATAAAGCAAATAGCACTAATCGTTGTCACAACACTAAAGGCATTTTCAGGCATTAATTTACTTAGTAATGCACCAGCGGAAACTACAATTGCAGAAACAACGAGTGCGTTACTTGGCACACTGTTTTTATTGAGCTTTGCAAACTTTGGCGAAGCTTGCTTGTTGTTTCCAAGATTAAAAAGCATGCGGCTAGTAGAAAATAAACCACTATTACCTGCTGAAGCAGCAGATGTAAGAACGACAAAATTAATAATACCTGCAGCAATTGGAATACCAGCTAGTGTAAATACTTGTACAAATGGGCTACTTGATGCAGACATTTCATACCAAGGATTAATGCATAAAATAACAAATAACGCTCCTACGTAGAATAATAAAATGCGTAATGGAATTTTATTAATGGCAGAAGGAATATTTTTTTTAGGGTTGGCCGTTTCTGCAGCAGAAACTCCTACTAATTCGACACCAACAAAGGCGAAAACAACCATTTGGAATGCCATTAGGAAACCGTATAGGCCGTTCGGGAATAAACCGCCATTTGTCCAAAGATTTTCAACTGTCACTGTGCCAGAGCTTGTTTGAAAGCCTGTAAATAACATGATTAGGCCAATAACAATCAGTGCCACAATGGTGATGACTTTTATAAGGGCAAACCAAAATTCTAGTTCGCCAAATAGTTTTACAGTTAACAAATTCAAAATTAGTAACAGTACTAAACACCCGATTGCAGGCACCCATTGAGGTATATCAAACCAATAATGTGTATAAACGCCGACTGCAATAATATCTGCCATAGCGGTCATGATCCAGCAGAACCAGTATGTCCAGCCAGTGATGTAACCTGCCAAAGGACCTATGTATTCGGATGCAAAATCGGTAAATGATGTATAGCCAGCATTCGATAATAATAATTCACCTAATGCCCGCATAACAAAAAATAAGGCGGTTCCGACAATGAGATAGGCAAAGATGATGGAAGGTCCCGCTAAAGCAATGGCTTTACCTGAACCTAAAAATAAACCAGTACCGATTGTTCCACCGATCGCTATGAGCTGCACATGGCGATTTTTTAATTCACGTTTTAATTGTTGTTGTTCCACGTTGATCCCCCTCAAAGATACGTAAAAACTATGACTGGAAAATAAAAAAGAGACTAGTAATGACACTAGTCTCGTAAACGACAGAATAACAAATACCGATTACGGATGTTGTATGTAAATACAGAAAAACATTCGTATGGTATAGCTTTCGTGTTGAAAGTTAATATTACTCCTCTGTCCTTTTGCCTGAGATAGTGAACCCTTCGGCGACGCAAAATGCGCTCTCTCCAGAACTGCTCCTGCTATAGTGTTATCCATAGCATTCATAGCTTATATTGTATGTCTGTATGACATTATTTTAAGATATTATAAATCCTATCAGTGCCTAGTTAATTATTCAAGGGTAAATTTCAAACATTTTCAGAAAAAAAGAAGAATGGAGTTCATCTAGGTAAATACTTTACGAAAAATAGTATTTTTAGACATACGTTAATTTAAGGATACTATTTAATTCGTAGTATAAAGTGGCGCATCTACGAAAATTATGAATGACATTTTATAAGTCGATTGGAGAGGAGACTAAAGCGACTTCTTGAGGATTAGCGGGTCATCGGACGCCCCTAGGAAAGGGCTGAGTCGGAACGAAAAAATCAACCACATGTTGATGATGGGAATGTGAATGTAATGAGTATATTACCTCACGTTGTTTTATCCTTTTCTGTAGAACTAACTTGTCAGACGTTAAACAATATATATAATATAGTAGAAACTCAGAATTTTTTGCAAAAAGAAACCATCTCATAGTCATCTGAGATGGTTTACATTTTGTTTAAAACAAAATTGATATAGGTAAATACAAATAAATTTACTTTGTTTCATGAGTAGATGTATTTATATTAGTCACTAATGTCTTATTGATTTGTTAATTTTGTTTTTTGGACTTTACTTTACCTGTCCAAGTACGGAAGCCGCCTTGAAGTTGGTAAATTTGGTTGTAGCCACGTTTTTTAAGAAATAGAGCAGCACGTGAGCTACGGCCTGTATTTTGACAGTATAAATATACTGGTAAATCTGGGCGAATTTCTTTGTGACGTTGACGTAGAGTAGTCGAAGGAACATTGCGTGCACCAAGGATGTGACCAGCATCAAATTCTTTTTGTTCACGTACGTCAATAAGCTGTGCTTTACGATAGCCTTCAATAAATTGTTCTTGTGTTAGGTTTGTTACGGCTTTTTTTAGTCGTAGGGCATTAATGCCGATATAAGCAATTACAACTACTAAAATAACACCGATTGTGATAAGTATGTTCAACAAAATTTCTTACCCCTTTCTATCTTCTTTATTATTATAAAAGATGCGCTAGCGATAGTCCAATGAGTTTGATAAAATAAATTACATTGTGGCTAGAATTAATCTATCTAAATTTCTGGATGTTATTAGTGGAATCATCCCACTACATTCATAGACTAGGGTGGACGATTACTTCAATAAAAAATAGAACTAAACGCAGAGTGTCAAAATTTTGAGAAGTATTGTTTTTTAATCATCACCTAGAGTAGGATGACATTTGTTAAAACGTATGCCATATTCAGGTTGATTGGAGTGAAGGCAGGGGGACTCCTTGAGGATCATAGCGTCACAGATGAGATCCTACAGCGAAGCGGATGTTTTCTGTGCTGAAGCGAAGCGACAGCAACAAATGTTTTAACTGTGCGAAAGCGAAGCGGCAGCAACAAAGCGACCAGCCGGAACGCCCACGTTATGGTGATGAGACTTATTTTTGTACACGTTGCTAATGTTCAATTAAATATTTGTAGGAGATGAAAATATGACAACTTGGTATTTTCTAAATTCAGGGAAATGTAGCCCTTCTTTTAATATGGCGTTAGATGAAGCATTACTTGATTGGCATAGTGAAGGTTTAATTCCACCAGTCATTCGTTTTTATGAGTGGGAGCCAGCAACACTTTCGATTGGCTATTTTCAGCAAGCAAACAGAGATATTAATCTAGAAGCGGTACGAGAACAAGGACTAGGCTTTGTTCGTCGTCCAACAGGTGGTAGAGCTGTTTTACATGAACATGAATTGACATATAGCGTCATTGTATCAGAAAGCTATCCAAATATGCCTGAAACAGTGACAGAGGCATATAGAGTGTTAAGTGAAGGTATATTGCAAGGTTTTCATAATCTAGGTATGGATGCTTATTTTAGTGTACCTGATACAGAAGAACAAAGAGCAGACTTAAAGAAACCAAAAAGCGCAGTTTGCTTTGATGCGCCAAGTTGGTATGAGCTTGTCGTGGAAGGTAAAAAAGTAGCTGGTAGTGCACAAACACGTCAAAAAGGTGTTATTTTACAGCATGGAGCTATTTTACTTGATTTAGATCAAGAAAAATTATTGTCTGTCTTCAATTTTTCAAGTGAAGAGGCGAAGGACCGTATGCGTAGAAAGATGCCAGAGAAGGCTGTTGCTATCAATAACCTTGTTAAAGAACCAGTGACAATAGAACAATGTGTGACAGCATTTAGAGATGGTTTTGCAAAATCGTTGCAAATTGATTTAAAACCATTTACACTTTCTGAGGAGCAATTAGAATATGTACATGCACTAGAAGAAAAAAAATATGCATGTGATGATTGGAACTTCAAAAAATAAAAAATGGTATAAGAAAAATATTTTTTTATCGTTCAATCCTTGTAATAACAAGCAGTTCGGGTTCTATTCGAAATTGCAAGAGTTGAATTGAAAAACTATATATAGTATCTTAATTAAAGAAATATACACAATATGTAGTGTTTAGCGACACATGATATTGTGTATTTATTTTGTAAGGTAGAGAATAAGGGAGGCAAAACGATGGTACTCACAAATCATCAACCCGAAGTAAACAAATTTAAACAGTTAAACAAAGACATTGAACAATTTCCACAGGTTCATCCTGTAACACCTGATATGCACATTACGCATAAAGGTGTATCAAGACTTGTAATGATCGATCGCTACTCGTTTAAGGATACGGAGAAGAAAACGTTAAAAGCCGGTGATTTTGTCGTATTAACAGTGAAGTCAGATCCGAAATTCCCTGCACGTGGTTTAGGGACAATTCAAAAGCTTGATATGTCTACGAAAACAGCAGAAATTTTGATTGAGGAAGATTACCGTAGTGCTTTAGATGATCCGAAAGAGCAAGAGACGGGTGTGATTACACGTTCAATTGACGTGCTAGAAAAGCCTCTTGAAATATTTTATGAACAAATCGCAAAACGAAATGCAACAGGACTTGCTGCTGTTGAAAAAACACCAGAGAAACGCCAAGAATGGTTTGAGAAGTTTTATGAGCAGTTAGTATCATTAAAATTCATTCCAGCTGGACGAGTTATTTATGGAGCAGGATCTGAAACAGATGTAACGTTCTTCAACTGTTACGTAATGCCATTTGTAGCAGATTCACGTGAAGGAATCAGTGATCATCGTAAGCAAGTAATGGAAATTATGAGCCGCGGTGGTGGTGTAGGGACGAATGGTTCGACATTGCGTCCACGTAACACTTTAGCACGTGGTGTAAATGGTAAATCATCCGGTTCCGTTTCATGGTTAGATGATATTGCGAAGCTGACTCATCTTGTCGAACAAGGTGGTTCCCGTTAACCGAAAACGGCGGGATTAAAATCTCGTGAATTGCTGGAACACCCTGAGAGCTTTTCTTGCTACAACGTAAACTGTGAAGTTAGGCGTGAATGCTTGAAAAAAGAAAAGATTGGGCAATCAGCAGCGAAGCATCTATGGAAACGTAGTTGAACGTTCAACGACTATTGAACCTTCCTAAACTTTGAACCACATCGGAGGTGGAAGCATGGAAGAAGTAAATCGTAATGTACGGAGACGTCCTTACGAGGCGCGAGACAAAGAACGATTGATTAAAGGAATTATTGAGTTGCATGAAAATGGTATGAGCCAAGTTGATATTGCAAAAACACTTAACATTGGAAGAGGAACAATCTTTAGATGGAATAAAGAGCTAGATCTTTTTAAAGCAAGAAAGCCTGGTCAAGCAGGAAAGCTGAAAAATAAGAAGTATCATTATGATGAACACTATTTTAAAAATATTGATACTGCAAATAAGGCTTATTTAGTAGGTTATATTACAGGTGATGGTACTATAAATGATCGTGGTAAATCGAAGCGGATTATTTTATCACTTGCTGAACAGGACCGGCAACTACTTGAAGATATCGCAAAAGAATTATCTATGCAAGAAGCGATTAAATTCCGTCAACGCTATGCACCGAATGAACAAAACAAATACTCTTTAACAATTAATTCAACAGAAATGTGCAATGATTTAATGAGGTTGGGTATTACACCTCGAAAAACAGGTTTTGAAAGTTGGATTGATTTTAAAAATGAGGATTTGCAATGGGCTTATTTAAGAGGGTTTTTTGATGCAGATGGCCATTTTTCCAAGCGTGGGAGAATAGGATTTACAGGTAATTGTCAAATGCTTTTATCATTACTCCAATTTTTGCATAATCAACAACTAGCTTTAACCATCCATAAAGTTTACCCAAAACAAGGATGCGTTGACTTATTCATTTATCGAAAAGCTGATGTGTTAAAGATTGTTCGAAAGTTATACGGTCATGGTTCCTTACAACTCAATAGAAAATATGAAAAAATCAAACCCTTCTTTGATGATATAGTCTGATCTTATGTGAAAGCATAAGAATGTGGCAGAAATGACCACATCGGAAAAGTATTTTAAAATATTTTTTTGTAACAAAAAGCGTGGGGCACAAATGATTATGCTGGCAGATTGGCATCCTGATATCGTGGAATTTATTATTTCAAAAATGCAAAATCCACGTATTCTACGATACCTAATCGAAAATACAACGGATAAAACAATTATTCGTCTAGCAAAAGAAAAATTAAACTTTAAGCCTCTTTCATTCCAAGAGGAAGCGATGTATCAAGGTATTGTTAACTATAAAGGTATCGAAGGCTTAGGTGGTTTTGATACGGCTATTATTCGTGAAGCGGAAAACAAACTGCGTGATGGTGGTACTTATACGGTTCACAATCCAGAGTTTTTAACTGGTGCAAATATTTCTGTAACATTAACAAAAGAATTTATGCAAGCTGTAGAAAATGACGCTGACTTTGAGCTTCGTTTCCCAGCTGTTGAAGAATATACAAAAGAAGAGATGGCTATTTACAACAGCGAATGGCATAAAGTTGGCGATGTGCGTGAATGGGAGAAAATGGGCTATAAAGTACGCACTTACCGTACTATTAAAGCGAAGGAATTATGGAATTTAATTAACGTTTGTGCAACATACTCTGCAGAGCCAGGTATTTTCTTCATCGACAACGCTAATGACATGACTAATGCAAAAGCTTATGGTCAAAGCGTTGTAGCAACAAACCCGTGTGGTGGACTTCGCCTCACGTTAAAAATTGCGGGATAAAGCGGGAAAGCTGAGATGCTAATCCGAACCGAAGGCTAAAGGTAAAACTTCAGTCAGGGGCAACGCATACCCGGTGATCCTACTTAGTAGACTATAACCCGGGCACGAGACCGCAACATTACACATAACATTAGACTGGCCTAATTAGAGAAAGGCTGTGATCAAATGAACAGAGGTTATGCAGGTTTTTATAAATCATATTATTTAAGAAGTTCATATGAGTATGCATATGCCAAATTTCTAGATTATCATTCAATTTCTTGGGGCTATGAAGACAAAGTATTTAATATTGGATTCAAATTTTATAAACCTGATTTTTTCTTCTATAATGATAACGGTGATATCATAAAGATTGTTGAAATTAAGTCTCGCGATATTACGGCGAAAGAAAAAGCTCTAGAAGCTTTAAAGGTTATTGAAACAACTTATGATATTAATTGCGAATTAATTTCTTATGAAGATTTGCTCGAAATGTATAAACTTGTACCATTTTCGTTAACTTCAACGATAACAGAATGGATAGAATCAAAAAATACAACAATAAACAAAGCTAATTATGGCAAGTTAAATGCTCATTTCAATCAACAACATAATGAGCATACTAAAAAAATAATTGGACAACATACAAAGCGATTGTGGGAATCTAATAGTCCGGCGAAAGCAAGAATGATTGAAGGTTTAAGAAAATCTGGCTTGGCTCAAAAGGGTAAGCAAAAGAAACCTAGGGAACAAAGAATCTGTAAAACTTGTGGGAGCAAGTTTGAAGTTATTGTTTCTTCATCCAAATGGTTTTGTACTCAATCATGCGCTGGAAGTTCAAATATTCAAGTTGCCACACAAACTTATGTTGAAAAGCGAGCAAAAGTTCATCAAGAAATTAAACAGACTGTAATTAAATGGGCAATCGACAATCAGAAAATTATTACTGCAACCCCCTTTAATCAAATAAAATCAACTCTCCAACCATTAATTGAAAGCATTTATCAAGAATTTGGAGTTAAAGATTTTAGAGTGATTTCGAAATCAATCTTTGGGGAAGATAGAGGAAGAAAAGAACTACTTAGGTTTATGAAAAAAATGTGTAATGAAAATGTATGCTGAGCTTACAGGAATTGAACTGTAAGAACTAGAGGATAAAAAGCCTTTAGGATAACAATAATTGGAACAACCACTTGCACCATATTCTGTGTGTAACTTAGCAGCTGTGAACTTAGCGCAGTTTGCAAATAAAGAAGATCAAACAATTGATTACGAAGCACTACGTGAAACAGTTCGTGTTGGTGTTCGTATGCAAGATAATGTTATTGATGCTACACCATACTTCTTAGAAGAAAACCGTGTACAAGCTCTTGGAGAGCGTCGTGTTGGCTTGGGCGTAATGGGCTTAGCGGACTTACTCATTTATTGTGAGAAAGAATATGGTTCAGAAGCTGGTAATGAGCTAGTCGATGAAATCTTTAAAACGATTGCTGAAACTGCGTATGAGGCGTCAACAGAGCTTGCAAAAGAACGCGGTAGCTTCCCATTCCTTGTAGGAGCAACAGAGGAAGAGACAGCACGTTTACGTAAAGCATTTACTGAAACAGGCTTCATGCAAAAAATGCCTGCACATATTAAAGAGCAAATTTTAGCAACTGGTATTCGCAACTCGCATTTACTAACAGTAGCTCCAACTGGTTCTACTGGGACGATGGTTGGCGTGGCAACTGGTCTTGAGCCATACTTCTCGTTCACATATTACCGCTCAGGTCGTCTAGGTAAATTCATCGAGGTAAAAGCAGAGATCGTACAAGAATATTTAGAACGTCATCCAGAAGTGAGTGAGAACGAACTTCCTGAATGGTTTGTGACGGCGATGGAGTTAAAACCAGAGGCGCATGCTGATGTACAATGTATCATCCAAAAATGGATTGATTCATCCATTTCAAAAACGGTAAACGCACCAAAAGGTTATACAGTACAACAAGTTGAAAAAGTGTACGAGCGTTTATATAAAGGTGGCGCTAAAGGTGGTACGGTCTATGTAGATGGTAGCCGTGATTCACAAGTACTGACACTAAAAGCTGAAGAAAATGATATGGATCAACTATCATTCGAGGAAGAATTAGTAGAAGTACCAACGAAGCGTCCGGTTGTATTAGTAGATACGATTCAAGCGTTAGAATCGACAACAGTTATCGGTTCGGATGTAGGGAATACTTGCCCTGTATGCCGTAAAGGAACTGTAGAGGAAATCGGTGGCTGTAATACTTGTACAAACTGTGCTGCACAGTTAAAATGTGGCCTATAAAATAATGAAAAAGTGTCTATCTCGTCAAAAAGACGGATAGGCACTTTTTTTATCTTCATTTATTTATCAAAAAATTAAATTTAGGAGGAATTAACTTGAAAAAATCTTATTCAGTACACTATTGTTACTTTCACTAGTTTTAGTAGCATTTTCTCCTTTAAAGGCTTTTGCATCAACTGACGTAATAGCAGAGCCGACATTAGGTGAAACTACTGATATAGTTCCTTTTGCCAAAACTAATGCAGTTGCTGGTTTAACTATTTATGCTAGTTCAGACGCAGATAATGGGAGCTCGATTCCAAGTACCTCTGGACAGGCATGGATAACAGTATCTAATTATAAATCAACTTCAATCAGTGTCGGCAAGCTTAGTGGTATAGCGCAATATAAATTAATATCTGTAGGGACATGGGAAATAAATCTGAACATACTGGTTTATGGTATGGATTAGAATCAAAATTTGTTTCTCAAGGAGCTTATTCAAATCGAGTATCTTTGAGTATGGATTTAACACAGGCTCAATTAGATACAATAAATTCAAAAATAATTAATGGAGATTCTTGGTCAACATTAAACAACTGCTCTAGCTTTGCTGTAGATGTATGGAATTCAGTTTCTTCTGTTAAACTAAGTGCAGGCTCAACAATAAAAACTCCTACAACTTTGGGAGATAGTATCAAGAGTAAAACAGGATATGTGAGTGGACTAGGTTTTACACATACGTATAAAGTCTATTATGCAAATGGGACAGGATCACCCTCACAAAGTACTCAGTGGAATTAAGTCTCTATTAAACTATAATAACAATTATAAATTTAGGGAAATCGAGGTGGGGATTGTATGAAAAAGGGCTTAATAATTACCTTAATAATAATTATTTTAGCTGTAGGAGGTATAGCCATGATTTTTTTTACGACAACGGTATCACCTGAAAGTATTGCAATAAGTGAAGTTAATATAGGAGATGAGAAAATTTTAATTAAAGGAAGTATTGCTGAAAGTGGTTCCTCTTATTCTGGTGAAAAAATATGGGAAAAAGATGGTGTAATCTATATTAATATTAAGTCTAAGTTGATAAATTTCGGTAACTCTCTTGATAATTTCAACATTTCACTAGAAAAGAGAGATTATGGGGATTTTTCAGAAGTAGTTTTAATAAAAGATGATAACAAAAGAACAATATGGTCAAAATAATTAATTGAGTTAATTTCATAATTTTAATCCCTTAAAATATCAAGGGTTCTAAAATAAGCGACCAAACTAAAACCATATTTTTTAATGAGGGGGATGCCCTAAGTTGTGGGGGCAAACAAAAAATTTGAATTTTTTAGTAGGATTTTCAGGAACTCTCTCGAAATATTTAAGTATAAGGGGGAGAGTGTATGTCTAGTTTACCAATTATAGTAGCTCCGATGTTTTTAGTTTCTAACCCTAAGATGGTTATTGAAGCTAGTAGAGCAGGGGCTATCGGTTCATTTCCATTATTAAATGCAAGACCCGCTTCAGCATGTGCTGAGTGGCTAGAAGAAATAAAAAAGGCGCTACCTACTGAGCAATGGGCAGTCAACTTTATATGTCACCCTGTAGCGAATCCACGTTTTGAGGAAGATTTACAGTTAATTGAACAATTCCAGCCACCAATTGTCATTACTTCATTAGGTAATCCTAAGAGAGTTATAGACATTGTTCACGGCTATGGAGGAAAGGTCTATGCAGATGTTGCGAACGTTAAACATGCCGAAAAATCTGCGGCAACAGGTGTAGACGGACTAATTCTTGTTTGTGCAGGTGCTGGTGGGCATGGCGGGCAACTGAACCCATTTGGCTTTGTATCTGCGGTTAAGAAATTCTTTACGGGAACGATCATTTTATCAGGCTCCATCTCTAGCGGTGCAGACGTATTAGCCGCTCAAATAATGGGAGCAGACTTTGCCTATATGGGTACTCGTTTTTTAGCTTGTGATGAAGGAAATGCGCCTGAGGAGTACAAAAATATGGTGATTGACAGTGATACCTCTGATATTTTATATACCGACGCCTTTAGCGGTGTCCATGTAAATGTGTTAATTCCATCCTTATTAAAGGAAGGCATTGATCCTGCAACATTGAAGCCGAGAGAGGACATTGATTTAACACATCTAGTAAATGTCAAGGCATGGCGAGATATTTGGTCTGCCGGACATGGCATCACAAACATTGTCAAACGCGAGTCCGTTCGTGAAATACTTAAAACTTTGGAAGTAGAGTACGAGAAAGCAAAGCAGCAAATAATTGCTGTACAGTCATTATAAAAACTATAAAAAGGGGCAAGTCCAACTAAATATGGACTTGCCCCTTTAACTTTAAGTGGATGTTCATTCATCCGCCTAAATAGTGGAACTCTGTGGCTAAGTGACCAATATTAGCTGGCCTAAAGCCTCCGACAGATGTCGGAATTATGCCGAGGCATAATTAATTAATCATGATTCAAAGTAGCGGCGATTTCTGGTTGCTGCTCAACTTGAAGCAGCATATTGAAGGAAGCGATAGCTACTTCTACTTGTTCATCCTTAGGCTCACGTGTTGTCAGTAATTGTAGCCATAAGCCTGGATAGCCAAGGAAGCGTAACACAGGAATATTACGGCATGCATTTGTCGCTTGAAGTACTTCAAATGATATACCAAGAACAACGGGAATTAAGAGAATACGGTCCAAAATGCGTAACCAAAGTGGATCAGTTGGTACGAAGAAATATAAAAACATGCCTACAAACACAGTGAACAGCATAAAACTACTACCGCAACGATAGTGTAAGCGTGATTGTGCTTGCACATTTTCCACTGTTACGTCCATACCAGCTTCATAGCAATTTATAACCTTATGTTCTGCACCGTGATATTGGAACACTCGTTTAATTAGCGGAGTTAAAGATATAAAATACAAATAGGTAAGTAGTAAAAATAGCTTAATGCCGCTTTCAAGTAAAATTTGACCGGTTTTGCCCTCTATCCATTTAGAGAAAAAATCTGCAATAAATACAGGAATTAATGTAAAGGCAAATTTACCAAATAAAAAGGAAAGGATACCTACAACTGCAACTCCTAAAATCATTTGAAGTCTCGAGCCTTCCTCTTTATGCTCTGCTTCTTCGCCAGGTGTAACGTCGTAACGGTCTCCTGAAAATTGCATATGGCGAGAGCCTAAACCGGCTGATTCAATCAGTGCGACAACGCCCCGTACCAATGGAATTTTTTTAAGCTTTTGTAAAATAGGGTTTTGAACTTTTTTAAAATGATAATAATCAATGGAATCATCGTTACGGCGAATAGCGGTAATCGTATGTTCCTTTCCTCCGAACATTACACCTTCTAACTGTGCTTGTCCCCCGTATACAGGTGAATTGCTCAAGGCTAACACCACTCTCTTTATATATTTCAACTGTACCATTGTACTAAATTTAGTGAAAAACCTCTAGAGTTACGCATAGTAAAATTTTTATATGGTTACACTAATCGTACAGTTTAGGAAATGATTAACGTTTGAACATATACTCGGGTACAAGTTAGGAGGATTTTACTTGAAAGTAGCTAGTATAACATCGCTCGTTAGCGCACTAGTTTTAGCATTGTGTTTAAAGGGACTTCAATACTTTCATCTTATTAAATGGAATCCAATAGGTTTTTATAAGAAGTGGGATATATTTGAAGGTAGCTCAAAACTATTTCAATGGAGCTTTCTCATCCTAGTCTTATTTTTGATTGGATTTTTATTATTTATTACATTGAGATATGTCTATATTATCCCAGCTGTGCTATCTTCTTTTTTACTTGGTCTTTTTTTGTCCATCACATTAGAATGGATTGTTCTGGATTTGCCTTTACAATCTTCTTCCTTTAAAAAACTCTCGATCCCTTTCATAGTCATTGTTATTTGTCTATTACGTTTCTTGCTTGAAACTGCGAATTTTCATCAAAAGGAGCACACAGCACAAAAAGGAAATTAGTTGCTGTATGCGCCTTGTATGATAAAATAATGGCAAGTACATAGAAAGAGGCGAATATGCGTGAAGTTATTATGTTTGAATGGACCTAATTTAAATCGACTAGGTAAACGAGAGCCACATATTTATGGTTACGAAACATTAGAAGATGTGAAAAACAATATTCAGAATCTTGCGGCGTCTTTAGGTGCCACTGTCGAGTTTCGTCAATCTAATCATGAAGGGGTACTTGTTGATTGGGTACATGAAGCAGAGGACGAAAAATATGATGGTATAATCTTTAATCCTGGTGCATATACCCATACAAGCATTGCGTTACATGATGCAATAGCAGGGATTTCTGTGCCGGTTATAGAAGTACATATTTCAAATATCCATAAACGTGAGGCTTTCCGTCATCATTCTTATCTCGCTCCGGCATGCCTTGGTCAAATCAGTGGACTAGGTACGAAAGGCTATGAACTGGCACTACGCACATTTATTGAGAGGGAGAATTGATTATGATGAAATTACAAAAGCTTCGTAAGGCACTTCAAGAACAAAATATTGACGGCATTTTAATTACAAACGAGTACAATCGTCGTTATATGACTGGTTTTACAGGAACAGCGGGCGTAGCGATTGTGTCTCAAAATGATGCTGTGTTTATCACGGATTTTCGTTATACAGAGCAAGCAGCTGCGCAAGTACAGGACTTCCGAATTGTAAAGCATGAGGCGACGATCATTGAAGAAATTGCAACACAAGTAAAAAATATGGGTATCAAATTATTGGGCTTTGAGAAAGATACTGTTAGCTATGGCACATATGAGCTGTATAAAAATAAAATTCAAGCTGATTTAGTGCCGATTTCTGGGCTAATTGAAAAAATTCGCTTGATTAAGACGCAACAAGAGATTAATATTATTAAGGTTGCGTGTGAAATTGCTGATCACGCATTTACACATATCTTAAACTTCATCAAGCCTGGTAAAACAGAGCTTGAAGTTTCGAATGAATTAGAATTTTTCATGCGTAAACAAGGAGCAACTCAATCCTCGTTTGATATAATTGTTGCGTCTGGTCTTCGCTCAGCTTTACCACATGGCGTTGCAACGAATAAAGTGATTGAAAAAGGCGACTTTGTCACATTAGACTATGGAGCATTGTACAATGGCTATATCTCGGATATTACACGTACTGTTGCAGTTGGCGAGCCATCTGAAAAATTAGTGGATATGTACAACGCAGTACTTGCTTCCCAGCTTTTAGCACTTGAAAAGGTTGGCCCTGGCTTCACAGGGATTCAAGCGGATGCGATTGCGCGTAACTACTTAACAGAAAAAGGATATGGCGCGGCATTTGGTCATTCATTAGGACACGGGATTGGTCTTGAAGTACATGAAGGCCCTGGCTTATCAATACGTTCAGAAGCGGTGCTAGAGCCAGGTATGGCCGTAACGATTGAACCAGGAGTTTATTTACCGGGAATCGGTGGTGTACGTATCGAGGACGATATTTTAATCACAGAGACAGGTAATGAACTGCTTACTCATTCGTCAAAAGAACTTATTATTTTATAAACTATGGAGGAACACAAATGATTTCAGTAAACGATTTCCGTACAGGTCTAACAATTATTGTAGATGGCCAATTATATCGCGTGTTAGATTTCCAACACGTTAAACCAGGTAAAGGTGCTGCGTTCGTACGCTCTAAATTACGTAACTTACGTAACGGTTCAGTAAATGAAAAAACTTTCCGTGCTGGTGAGAAAGTTGAAAAAGCACAAATCGATAACCGTAAAATGCAATACCTTTATGCACAAGGTGACGATCATGTTTTCATGGACTTAGAATCATATGAGCAAACTGAACTTTCTTCAGCTGCAATTGAATATGAATTGAAATTCCTAAAAGAAAACATGGAAGTTCATATTCAATCATACCAAAGTGAAATGCTAGGTGTTGAATTACCAAACACTGTTGAGCTAGAAGTAACAGAAACAGAGCCTGGTATCAAAGGTGATACAGCTTCTGGTGGTACAAAACCAGCAACTCTTGAAACTGGTCTTACTGTACAAGTGCCATTCTTCGTAAACCAAGGTGATAAGTTAATCATCAATACAGAAGAAGCTTCTTACGTTTCTCGTGCGTAATAAATAAAAGCATTCAGCCTACTCTTTTTTAACAAAAGGGTAGGTTTTTTTAACTTCTTACAGCGGGTGCCCCAAATATCCTTTGAAATAGAGGAAGTCAGTCACAACGGAAATCAACCACACATTTTGGTGATGATCCAGAAAAATAGCAACCTCTTTGTATAAAAAGAGTTTTTATTATTTGATATGTGGTCATATTTGGAAAAGTTGTTTACAATAATAGTAAGGAGTGAATGCTATGTTACAAACAATTTTTGAGACCACGTCTCCAATAATACAGGCTCCAATGGCCGGTGTAACAACGCCAAAATTTGTTGCTGCCTGTGCAGAGGAAGGGATTTTAGGTTCTATTGGAGCAGGCTATTTAGATGGGAAGCAAACAAAAAGTTTTATTCAGGAAGTTAAAAAGCTAACGAAAAAGCCATTTGCTGTTAATTTATTTGTACAGGAAGAGCCGCGTATTGATATCGATGTACTTCAAAAAGCTCGAATGGCTTTACAACCGTTTTATGATGAGCTTGGACTTTCACCTGTACAAAGTGTTGTGTCCAAGGAAGTATTTGCAGAACAAGTACAAGCTGTTCTTGATGAAAATGTCGCCATTTGTTCCTTTACGTTTGGCATTCCTTCAGCAGAAGTTATTCATCGTTTAAAGGATAACAATGTTTATGTTATTGGTACAGCTACTACATTAGAGGAAGCAAAGCGTGTAGAACAAGCAGGGATGCAAGCTGTTGTCCTTCAGGGTGGTGAAGCTGGTGGTCATCGGGGTTCTTTCACTGAACCAATGCAATTAATTGATTTGCATGATTTACTGCAGCAAGTAGTAGGACAAATTGCCATACCGATTATTGCTGCTGGGGGCGTTGTCACAAAGGAAGATGTAAGTAAAGCACTAGCAAGGGGTGCCCAAGCGGTTCAAATTGGTACAGCCTTATTAGTAGCGGATGAATGTGAAATTTCACCTCTTTATAAAAATGCCTTGCTTGAATCGACAGCGCAGCAGACGACAATTACTCGTGCTTTTTCTGGTAAACCAGCAAGAGGCTTAGCAAATGCTTTTACCGAACGTATGAAAGATGCTGTTGTAGCACCTTATCCATTGCAAAATGATTTAACTACTACTATTCGTAAAGAAAGTGCAAAACAGGGCAAAGCCGAATATTTATCGATGTGGATGGGTGAAAAGAGCTATTTAGTGAAACAACCCGGTACTGTGAAAAGCATTATTGCCAAGCTGCTGTAACTTCTTTCCGATTCCGGATGAAGTGATGCTGAGGCATCATTAATTTCATAAAAATACTAAGATCTCTATACGTATGTATGGAGGTCTTTTTTTGAGGGTAGCAACATATATTGCTGTACACGAGGGGGCGTATGAAATGGAATTACAAGACGTATTAAGAGTCGCTGGAGTGGGACTAGTAGTTGCGCTTCTTCATGTCTTCTTTGATCAAACAGGAAAAAAGGAATTTTCATTTTTCCTATTTTTCATTGCCTACTTATATATGACAGCGGAATTACTGCGATTTTTACGTCTATTTTTCAATGAAATTCTTACATTCTTTCAATGGCTAACCTCTTCCGGGTAGTGTAAATGGAAATTGTCATTGTTGCTGTTGTCATGCTGCTTTTATTATTGCTTATAAAAGAAGTCATAAAGCCACTCCATGCGCTGATTAGTGTAATGTTTTCGTTTTTGCTGTTTGGTATGTTGTTTTCTACACTCCTATTGCCATTCATCAAGCAATTGCTTGAGACATTAGCTTTTTTGCCATATGCAAAAGCAATTGTAGTAAGTGCTAGCCTTTTCTATGTAGGGCAATGGGTGTCTTTTTTACTTGTGGAACAAAGCTATAAAGTACTCGGGCATATTGTCTATGATGGGGTCAAGATTGTTATTTTGTTGTACTGGTTTAAGGAATTTTTGGCTGTTTTACAGGAGGTGTCGGCCATTTTACAACGGCTAAACTAAGGGGCGAAGACATTGCTAGAGCAAATAGTTTCGTTTTTAACTGATCCATTTTTCCTATTGCTGAAGATGACGCTTATTTTGTGTGGCTATGTCATTATTATTTTGATCGTAAATATGATTTTACCAGAATTTGAAAGAGGGACAAGGATACTTTTCTTTCTTATTGTACTGGCAACTATTGGACCAGTTGTTGTGAGTTCATTTAATTTAATAGACGAAATAGCACAGGGGCTTGCTCATATATTTACTGCATTTTATCCCATTCTTACTTCAAGTTTTCTTTTATCTAGCAGTATTACAGCGATTGCGTCTTGGCAGCCTTTTTTACTTTTCTTTGTACAAGTCTTAACGATTATTAGTAGTAAATGGCTTATTCCAGGAGTGCTTTTTGCCATTGTGTTTGATGTCTGCAGTGTCATTGTTAAAGAAATTTCGTTTACGAGAATTGCCGAATTGATTCGTTTTACCATAATGAGCATCGTCTCGGCATCTGTAATTTGTTACATCATTTTAATGTCTGCGAGTGGGGTGGCTGCATTTAGTGTCAGCGCAGCTGTTGCAGAGCCTGTGAAGAAATTAATAGAGGAAAATATTCCAGTTGTTGGTTCCTTTATAGTAGATAGTTTTTCGATGTTCCAGCATATGACACAATTTTCCTCTTCTATTACTAGTATTTCTGCTTTTATAGCGGTTATTACCGTGTCGTTCATTCCAACAGTTCAGCTTGTTATCAGTGCGTATTCATTGAAAATGTTAGCTGCTATTTTAGAACCAATTGCTTTTGATGATATTTGTAAACTACTTGATCATGTTAGTAAGTCTCTATTTACCTTATGTGCTGTATCATTTCTAATTGCTTTTTCATTTATGTTTTCTTGTTTATTCCTCATCGTTTTTGTGCAAGTTATGGCTGGGGGGAGATAGATTGATTCTTTTATTAGCGATGCTCTTTATCTGTCAGATATTTGTGTTTCTAACAGATGATAAAGAAATAATTTCACTTACAAAGCTTGTTATTACGTTAGTATTTTTGCAATTGCTATTAAAGATTCCATTTATCAATTCATAGGAGGAAACAAGCGTACATACACTTGAAAAAGAGAAGATGAAAGGAGGCAATGTACAAGTGATGTGGAAAAGAAACGAAAAAAAACAACGTCATTTATAGTCTTAATGCTTATTGCTGCCTCCGTGGGAATTTTCATCATTTTACCAATGTATCAAACGGGTACAACGAATGGGCAAGTAACATCGATGACCAATGAAGCAAAACTTGAGCAGACACTGAAGGCTATGAAAGGTGTTGGGGAGGTTAAAGTCTATTTTTATTACGGAGATATGACAGCTGAGAAGGATGACAATAAACTATTCAGTCAATATTTTCGAGGAACTGAACAAGGTACGAAAGAAGTAACAGGGATGCTAATTGTTTCAGAAGGAGCATCAGATATCTTTGTGAAAAATGAAATTCGTGCTGTTGTTAGTCAAGTAATGCAATTGCCGATTCATCGAATTATTATCGTTCCAATGGAAAATAAGGAGGAAAAGTAAATGCGCGTACGTAGAAGAACAGTTTGGTTTATGACATTATTAAGTCTAGTAGCGGTTATCTCAGTGTATTATTTGGTTGATCCAGCAAAACAATTTAATGGACTAACTATTTTCACAGATGACGCATTACAGCAAACTGCGGTAACGGGTGTGACTGATCAAGAAGCAACGAAAGAGGGAGAGACGAAGGAAGTATCTTCTCCAAGTCATTTATTTGAAGAAATGCGCATGCAAGTTAGTGATGAAAGAAGCCAGCTTCGTTTGCAATTAGAACAGAAGATCGGTTCAAAAGATTACACAGCAGAAGAAAAAAGTAAGGCGTATAATGACATGGATAACCTTATTAAACAAGAATCCTCTGAAGCAATGTTAGAAATGCTCATTAAATCTTTAGGTTACTCTGATGCGTTTGTACGAGCAGATAGTGGTAAAGTACAGGTAACTGTTATGGCGGAGGAGCTGTCAAAAGCTCAAGCAAATGAAATTATTTACTTGGTAAAAACAGAGATGGAAGGCGCAAATGACGTCCAAGTAAAATTCAGCGCGAATAACTATTAAAAAAATAGAAAGATAAATAGGAATTTTCCGTTTATTTGAAACTGTTGTTATATATCAGTATAATGAAAAGGCTTTCGTTTATTAAAGGAAAGCCTTTTATTTTGTTCATATTTACTTAATTTGCATTAAAGTATTTCAAATTGTTCGAAAAAAATATAAAATAGTGTTTGTAGTAGATTTTATTTCATAAGGAGAGTTAGAAATGTTCAAAATTCAAGAAATTCGCGAAATTATTAAATTAGTAGATTCTTCTTCGATTGACGAGTTCGTTTACGAAGTAGATGGCGCAAAAGTTAAATTAAAAAAGAATGTTGTTGTTGTTACTGATACTGTAGCACCTAAAAAAGAAGCAGTTGCACCTGTTATACAACAGCCTTCGCCTGTAGCAGCTCCTGTAGCACCAGCTACTCCAGCAAAAGCTGAAGAAGCACCAGCAGCAGCACAAGCAAATAACGACCCATCGTTACATAAAATTGTATCACCGATGGTTGGAACGTTTTATCAATCTCCAAATCCAGATTCACCAGCTTATGTTAAAATGGGGGACAAAGTTGGTAATGAAACAATCGTATGTATCGTAGAAGCTATGAAACTATTCAACGAAATTGAAGCAGAAGTTCAAGGGGAAATCGTTGAAGTACTGGTTAAAGACGGTGAATTAGTAGAATACGGTCAACCATTATTCCTTGTAAAAGCTGAGTAAGGAGTGCACAACCATGAAAAAAGTTTTAATTGCAAACCGCGGCGAAATCGCTGTGCGTATCATTCGTGCTTGTAAAGAGTTAGGCATTCAATCTGTTGCCGTATACTCAGAAGCAGACGCTGACGCATTACATGTGAAATTAGCAGACGAAGCATATTGTATCGGGCCAAAGCTATCAAAAGATTCATATCTTAGCTTCCCGGCTTTACTGAGCGTAGCAGAAAAAACGGGTGCAGACGGTATCCATCCAGGTTACGGTTTTGTATCTGAAAACGCTGACTTCGCTGAGGCTTGTGAAAACGCAGGCATTAAGTTCATTGGACCTTCATCTGATTCTATTAAAATTATGGGTATTAAAGACGTTGCACGTACAACAATGGAAGCAGCAGGTGTTCCACTTGTTCCGGGTACTGGTATTGTTCCAAATATCGAAACAGGTAAAGAATGGGCTGCTAAAATTGGTTACCCTGTGATCATCAAAGCAACTGCTGGTGGTGGCGGTAAAGGTATCCGTGTAGCTCGTACAGAAGAAGAACTTGTAAAAGGCATTGAAATTACGCAAAAAGAGGCTGCTGCAGCATTCGGTAACCCAGGCGTCTATTTAGAAAAATTCATCGAGTACTTCCGTCACTGTGAAATCCAAGTATTAGCGGATGGCTATGGTAACGTTGTGCATTTAGGTGAACGTGACTGTACCGTTCAACGCCGTATGCAGAAATTAGTAGAGGAAGCTCCATCTCCAGCGCTATCTTCTGAGCGTCGTGCTGAAATGGGTGCCGCTGCGGTTAAAGCTGCACAAGCTTGTAACTATGAAGGTGCCGGAACAATCGAGTTTATTTATGACTATCAAGAAGATAAATTCTACTTCATGGAAATGAATACTCGTATCCAAGTAGAACACCCAGTAACTGAAATGATTTCTGGTGTAGATCTTGTACAACAACAATTAAAAATTGCATCTGGTGAAAAACTTCCTTTCACTCAAGATGATATTCAATTAAATGGATGGGCAATTGAATGCCGTATTAACGCAGAAAATGCTTATAAAAACTTCATGCCATCAGCTGGTACTGTAGATACTTACGTAACTCCAGGTGGCTACGGTGTACGTATTGACTCTGCTGTATATGCTGGCTATACAATCCCTCCATACTATGACTCTATGGTTGCAAAACTAATTGTTCATGCCAATACACGTGAAGAAGCGATTGCGAAAATGAATCGTGCGCTTAGCGAATTTGAAGTATCTGGTCCTGGGATCAATACAACAATTCCATTCCACCAAGCATTGATGAACAATGACGTTTTCAAATCAGCACAATTCAATACGAAGTTCCTAGAAGAGAATGATGTTTTGGGGACAAGCAAGTAAGGTGTATCAGCGGCTTAACCGTCTCGGCTAATAGTCGGGAAGCTTGCGCAATAGTTATGCGATATTTGTCAGCAGAATAGTTGGCGGAATACAATTAGGAATAAAACAAAACGGAATATCCGATTTTTAGACCCTTTAACGAAACTGATGCGTTAGGGGGTCTTTTTTATGCGTAAAAATAGTCATCGTACCGGTATTTTCGATATAGAAAATATCTATTGAATGAAAAATGAGCCTAAAAATGAAAATAATAAACCGCTAATAACAGCGCCAACAATTATGATTGACGTTAATTTGGGTGTTTAAAGATAATCGTATTTGTGCATATTCGGCGCGCCAATCATCGTTAAAGAACAAATGCGCTTATCGGGCACGCAAACAAACGATTAAAGAATACGACTGATCGTTGCACCAACAATGGCCAATGAAAGCTAGGTGCGCCAAGCTTTTATTAGTTTTCGTTTGTTTAATAAAATTTTGAAACAGTCTTACAGTATTCTTCTAACTCACTCAATGTAAATAGTAATGTAATAGGGAAATCATTTGAAGTTTCTTTTGAATATGTTAAATGAACAACAGCATATTTGTTTAGCTTTTTAATCCAAAAAATAACATCATCATTATCTTCTCTTCTAGCCATTGCTACAGCTTTTTTTCCGTAGAGAATGTGTTTTAGTGAAAGTTCTTTCTCTAACTCTTTCGTTAAGGATTCAGACATACTTGTTGAAATCAACCACCAGGGATCGTTTATAAAACTTTTTAATTTTTCTTGCATTTTAGATGACCACTTCCAATTAATTAATTTTCTAAACTTAATTCAACGTTTTATTTTAATATTCCTTCTTGTGACTAAATAGTTGAATGCGGAAGATTTTTCAGAAGTAAGCCTTGAAGAACACACTAACAACACATCGATTTGCCTTTAAATGACCGCCTAAATCAATGGTAAGACAGCGTGGATCCATCGAGGGAAGTAGTTAAATGTTTTTACAGATATCTTGTCTGAAAACGGTATTATGCTCGGGTATAAGTAATGAGGAAGCATTACGCCTTTATTACGCCTTTATACGTAGTTAAAACCGGTTTTAAATCGCCAGTCGACGTATTTATCATCTTATGTGTTTCGACGCTTAAACAAACGGAATTATAAGGGGGATTAAATGGAATGAATATTGCAGTTAGTATTATTAATATCCAACGCAAACTACTCGAACGGACTGGGCGTAAAACAGACGTATATTACAGCGAAGGTCAAGGCGCTTTATATGTATTCATGGGAGAACCTTTAACGGTCAACAACGTAATTTACGCAGCGTCCGAAATCGAGCTAATGATGGACGTTATTTAAGATGGGAGTTGGCAATTTTTACGGAATCATTAACATGCACGAAAAGCAGCTCGGCGTTTTTGAAAATAACAATCGTTTTGGTTTAACGGACATCGTTGCCCGGTTACCTCTCGGATTTCGCCTTTTATGAAGTATGTTATTTGGATGTGTTATAATCAAAAATATGAAGCAATCTATACTAAACGTGCAGTGTTTAATGAAATAGGGGGCCAGATGATGGATAATCAATATGTCGTAGGCTGGGGTACATTAGCGTTGATCAATGCTGCACTTGCACAAGGAAAAAATAGAACGGGGTTTAATTGGTTTTTACTTTCTCTTGTGTTAGGTCCATTGGCAACACTAATTTTATTATTTGTTGATAAGAGACAGTAACACTACATAATTACAATAATTTATATAAGTTAATAAAGTGAGAATTGGGGTGTTTAATAAGTCGATTATTGATCGGCTTATTTTTTATATACTCAAGTAGTTATTAACGCTTGAATAAAATATTTTTTTGGAAAAATGATACAATGAATATAATTCAGGTCAACATCAAAATATGTGTACTTGCAATTTAATAGACTAAATATGGAGTGGAAGGTGGCGAGTTTTTGTACCGAAAGCAAAGTGGCAAGTACAGGAAAACTGTGCCTGCGGAAAGCATTCATCTGTAAAGGAATATACAGCCAAGCATACATTTTGGTGAAGAACTATAATTCAAAAACTAAATTGTTCCTTATTTCAAACAACGCGGTAAATACACGTGGAACAAAGTGAGAGTAAGGAAGGAGAAGAAAATGAAAACTCAAGTGTCAAACTATATAAAAATTGGCCCTTCAGAACAATATATCTCTATTTTTGGTGAAGATAACAATCTGCCGCTTTACCACTGATTTATAAATATAATTCCGAGCTTGGAAAAACTTTCTTTCCTATCCCCGCTGTAGTACACAGATGATCATAAGCATTTCGTATTTGGATTCCTCCACCTAATTTTGTCCAATTCCTTGCTCTTGCTAGTTCACCATGAAGATTCATTGATTTATCATGTGATTTTAATTGAATTAAATCTATATAATTATTTTGATTTAGGTATGATAAAATTGTTTGTTCTTCATCTGTTTTTAAATCTTCTACAGAAACAGTTATTTTTTTGTCAATCAAATCAAGGTCTGTAATTACAGATTTATCTTCAATTAACCCTTGAACAGCTAGTGCTACTTCGTCTTGAATTGTTCTAACTCATTAATACTATATTTTACTGATTCAAATTTAATTAAATTATCTTCATCTATAACCTGAAGAGAAGCCTTAAGAGTATTTAATTTTTCATCTGAAATGCCTGTTAATCCAATAATTATTTCACCATTATTTGATAGATATATAGTGCCTATATCGGAGAACGCTTCGTAACTTCCGAATACTTTGTCGAGAATATTAAAAACATCGTTCATTTCTGTTGCTTGTGTTACAAGTTTCTTTTGAACTTCTAAAGGGTATTGTTGGATAGTGTTTTTTGTACTTGTGTCTAACTTACTAAAGTTACTCAAATCTTCTAGCTTTTTTGCATAAGTAGAACTGACATTGGTGTTAAGTAACAATAAAGCAAAGACAAAAACTAAAGGTACAATAAAAACTTTGTATTTGGTTATCATTTTTAATTCCCACTCCCTTTTAGTAGTATTATCTTGAATTTAAACATAATTATTTAATATTGTAATCAATTAACGGAAAATTCTGTTAACTGATTAGGAGGAGTGGGAACTAAACAAAAAAATGAAAGGAATTTTCTTCTATCCTAATTGAAACTATTTATTTCTTTTTTGTTCATAATATTTTTGGGAAATATGATTCATGAAATTGATTCATATATAGTGAATTATAGCTTATTATGATTGTTTATTGAAATTAAAATGGAAAAAGATGAAATGTTTTGATGTATTATCGAAAGTCGTAAGTGATAAAATCAACGCTAGGTTTCCTGATGCAAAATGGCTAGTAGGGAGGATTCACTCTAATTAAATTTGGTTAATTTACTAAGAGGGAGGGTGAAAAATATATTTATGAGGTAGCGGCTGTTTTCACTTTTCGTTTTTATCGAGACGTTATTGAATTTATCAATGTTAACCTGTCCTAAATAAATTAAATCGGCTTTACGAAGCCAAACCTTCCTTTTTATAGTATAATAAGCGTAAGTACAGCATTTGTTTGTGATGTGTAAGGGAAAGGATGATATTTGTATGGCAGAGAAAGTAGGACAATCTTTCGTACAACCAACGCCTTCTGGAAAAGAAGAACTTGGGAAAATTGAAGTAGCAGCGGAAGTAATCGAGGTTGTTGCTGGAATAGCAGTGAACGAGGTAGAAGGAGTCGCGGCAACTCGTGGTAATATTGCTACTGGCGTAGTAGAACGCTTCGGTAAAAAAGTTCACAATAAGGGCATTAAATCGGGTGTTACTGAAACTGGTGAGATTGCCATTGATGTATTTTGCTCTGTAAAATACGGCTATACAATTCCGAAAGTGGCGAAGGAAGTACAAACTCAAATTCGCCAAGCGATTTATAATATGACAGCACTTGAAACAGCTGAAGTGAATGTACACATTACAGGTATTCACTTTGAAAAAGAAGAAGTAGCCGTACAAGAATAAAAAGAAGGGTTGCCTATAGGGCAATCCTTCTTTTTACGTTGTAACGGAAATTGATCAGCAGTGATTAGTATCGCTACTTTATTATATTTCAATTTGCTTTGGCTTTCTCCAGAACAAAGCAAGTATTACGCCGATTGTTATAACAATTGTCGCAAAGTAATATGGGTAGTTTAAATTTATATCGAACAATATCCCACCTAAAATAGGACCAAAGATATTCCCGAGACTTGTAAACATGGAGTTCATACCACCGACGAATCCTTGTTCATTACCAGCTATTTTCGATAAATAAGAGGTAACGGCAGGACGGATTAAATCGAAGCCGACGAAAATAAAGAATGTGACAAATAAAATTGCGAAATAGTGGCTAACAATGGTCATAGCAAATGTTAAAACAGCAGAAAGGATGAGTGAATAACGGATAAGATTAATTTCGCCCATTTTCTTTGTCAGCCAATCGAATAACATCAGCTGAGCAAGGGCCCCGACTACCCCACTCCCCGTAATAATAATCGCGATATCTGAAGGCGTAAATGCGAATTTATGATCCACAAATAGGCTAAATAACGATTCAAATGCAGCTAAACCAAAGGACAGTACGAAAATAAGGACGAATGGAATAAGGTATAGTGGGCTAAAAATACGTTTTACACTGCCTAAAATTGATGGAGCAGACTCTACATCATCTGAAGCACGTGTCGGCTCTTTTAGTAATAGTATTGACAAGATAGCTGCTAAAAATCCAAGTATACCTGCAGCGTAGAATGGTATGCGTGTTCCGATTTCTGCCAAAAATCCACCGATCCCAGGTCCGATAATAAAGCCAGTACTAATCGCTGCACTCATAAAGCCCAATGCCTTTGAACGTTGTGACAATGTTGTAATATCAGCAATATAGGCAGTCACCGCCGGCATGATAAAGGCAGCACTTACACCACCTAGCATACGCGAGATAAAGAGTATTTCAACTGTGCGTCCGAGCCCGAATAGTAGCTCTGAAAAACCGAATATAAAAAGACCTGCAACGATCATAATTTTTCGGCCAATAGTATCCACCATTTTACCAGCAATCGGTGAAACAATAAGTTGCGTAATAGCAAATGCTGCTACCATATAACCAACGACAGAGCCTGAAATTTTTAGCTCATTCATGAGTGTTGGTAGCACGGGTATAACTAAACCAATGCCTAAAAAGGCAATGAATAAATTCGATAATAAAATACTTAAGGTTAAAATTTGTTGCTTATTCATTTTGTTCTCCTTCAATCTTTCACGATACATGAATCTAAATCTACTAGAATATTTCCATGTAATACAATAAACCCTATAGTAACTATAGGGTCAAAAGATTTGTTTTATTTTTTCAGTTTTTTATAAGTGTGGAAGTATTAGTTCGCAGTTATACAGGTGGCACGATAAATTTTTGTTCATACTACGTTGTTGCTTCTATTAGTAATGGCTAAAGAAATTTCTTATGATATCAAAACGATTTTATTTACAATCCTCGCAGTAAAATAGGCAGGATTTGCGTTCTTTTTATTGCTTTATTTTGTTCCTCGCCTTCATATAGCTTGAAAGTTCTTTTACAGCTTGTACAAATAACTTCATAATGCATAATGAACACCTCGGAAAATGAGATTATTTTCCTTGATTATAACATTCTTGTTATTTAAACAATAATGATGGATTTTCATTTTTTAACATTAAATTTCATAAAGTTAATTGAAGGGTGTTAAAATAAGCAAAAACTTGCTTGAAAAAGGTATCAGATTATTGAAAACTTGCTTGAATTCGTGTTTCTCGTACGAATTTATGCTATTATAAACCTTAATGCCACTTAAGAAGGAGAGCTTTACATGAAACGACATGAGGCACGCGAAAAAGCGTTGCAAGTTTTGTTTCAGCTAGACAATACTGAACTAACAGTAGAAGAAGCAATGGGCCATATTAAAGGCCAACCAACAAATGTCTTCTACGAAAAGATTGTTACTGGAACAGTTGAACATTTAGAGGAAATCGATGCTACTATAGAGCAGCATCTTGAAAAGTGGTCACTTGCCCGTTTACCAAAAATTGAAAGAACGGTTTTACGTCTAGCTGTATACGAGATTTTATACATGCCAGAAACACCAAAAAGAGTAGTACTTAATGAAGCAATCGAGTTATGCAAAACATTTGGCGACGATGGCTCGTCGAAATTTGTTAATGGCGTACTTTCTAAATTTACAGAACAATAAAATGTGTTAAATTGGAAGGAGTAACTAAGGTCTATGTCAAGTGCAATTATTAATGGTAAAGAAATTGGTCAAGAAATTCGTAATTCAGTAGCAGAGCGAGTAACGCGTTTAAAAGAGCAAGGATTAACACCAGGCTTAGCGGTTGTTTTAGTAGGAGACAACCAAGCCTCGGCTACATATGTGAGAAATAAGCAAAAATCTTGTGAAGCCATTGGTATGTTTTCTGAGTTAATCAAACTGCCAGAAGAAACTACACAGGATGCACTATTAGCACAAATTGAATTACTAAATAATCGTGAAGATATTCATGGAATTTTAGTACAATTACCACTCCCTAAACATATTGATGAGGATACTGTTATTGCCACAATTGCTGTGGAAAAAGACGTTGATGGCTTCTCACCAGTAAGTGTTGGGAAAATGATGCTTGGCCAAGAAACATTTTTGCCTTGTACACCGTTTGGCGTAATGAAACTTCTTGAATATTCAGGAATTGAAATAGCAGGAAAGCACGCGGTCATCGTAGGTCGTAGTCATATCGTGGGGAAACCAATGGGACAACTACTACTACAAAAAGATGCAACCGTTACATATACGCATTCCAAAACACCAAATCTACCTTCATTCACTAAACAAGCAGATATATTAATTGCGGCAGTTGGACGTGCAAACTTTATTACGAAGGAACATGTTAAAGAAGGCGCAGTTGTTATAGATGTTGGCATTAATCGTGATGAAAACAACAAGCTTTGCGGTGACGTAAACTTTAGTGAGATCGATGGTATTGCTTCTCACATTACACCTGTACCAGGCGGTGTAGGACCAATGACAATTACTATGCTTCTATTCAACACAGTTCAAGCAGCAGAAAATAAGCTTGCACATACAGTTAAGTTATAATTTTGAATGACTCTTTATAAAAAGCTATCTCAATTTATTGAGGTAGCTTTTTGTATGGTTTATTTTCTGAGTATTTCAAGAACTTTCGCGTTGTTTTTAACGTCTAATATAACGTTTGGGCCATACATATGAATAGGGAGGTTTTTATGGAAAACATAGATTTAATACTGATCATTAAACATATTATTATCGGTCTTGTACAAGGGTTTACAGAGCCAATTCCTGTATCATCTAGCGGACATGTTATGATTGCAAGTGAAATTCTTGGTCTTGGTGAGCAAGGTTTTACTTTTGCTATTTTAACGAACACAGCTTCTTTACTGGCTATTGTCTATATTTATCGAGAGGATATTGTCCGACTCATTACGAATTTTTTCCTGTATCTGAAAACTGGACAGAATCGTTATAAAGCTGATTTTCGTTTCGCCATATTCATAGTAATTGGTTCTATTCCAGCGGGGGTTTTAGGTGTTTTGTTAAGCGATGTTATTGCGGATAATGTTAGTATGACGACGATAGCACTTATGCTATTTGTGACAGGGATTGCTCTATGGCTAATCCGTAATATGCGTGGTACGAAAAGGGATGCGGATTTGACTGCGAAAGACGCCATCATCGTAGGTCTTGGTCAAGCTGTAGCATTAACACCTGGTATTAGCCGTTCAGGAGCAACCATTATTTCAGCCATTGCAGTTGGTATGAAACAGGAAACCGCTTTGCGATTTTCCTTCATGCTCTATATTCCTGTAAGTCTTGGTGGAGTTGTCCTTGGGATTTCTGATTTTTTAGATGAGCCAAATAAAGGTGCATTAGTAATTCCTTATGCTGCGACATTTATTGTGACATTATTTATGACTTATTTTGCAATGCGTTGGTTTATGGGCATTATGAAAAGTGGCAAGCTTAGCTACTTTACATATTATTGCTTTCTTGTAGGGACGCTTCTATTAATATTTTATTAATGTAAAAGCCTCATAATTTTATTCAGTTGTGAGGTTTTCTTGTTTGTTAAGAAAATCAAATAGATCCGTCGTTTCGCTTTTATTCTGACTCTTTTATCAGCGATTCTGGCTCTTTCAAGTTTTAGCGGCGTTCCTTGCTTGGTTAGTGGCGGAATTTCGTGTTTTAGCGGCGTTCTTCCTTTGGTTAGCAGCGCAACTCACACTTTTAGCGGCGAATTCCAACATAAGCTGGACAGTTTGACAAAACTAAAGTCAGAGTTGAAGAACATTGTATAGAATTTTACACAATATTAAGGACTTGACTTTCATACCGTCGCTTCGGGGGTTCTTACCGTCACTTGGCCTGTTTTATCCGTCGTTCTGGCAGATCTATCCGTCGTTTCGCTTTCATTCTGCTCTTTTATCAGCGATTCTGGCTCTTTCAAGTTTTAGCGGCGCAACTCACACTTTTAGCGGCGAATTCCAACATAAGCTGCACAATTTGACAAAACTAAAATCATACCGTCGCTCCGGTGGTTCTTACCGTTACTTGGCCAGTTTTATCCGTCACTTCATTTTCATACCGTCGCTCTAGTGGTTCAATCAGCCACCTCCGTAGATAAATCAGCCACTCCGATTCTTCTATCCGCTCCCCCAGCAAAGCACTCAGTCAAAACGCAACTCCACCGTTTATTTCGCCGAAAAGACATATTTTATCTAATACGAAATCTTAAGATATGTTATAGTAAGATTTTCAATTCAATACAAGACAGTCGTTTTTTCAACCGAAACTGTATTTTGGCACGTCATGCGCAATAAAAAATGTTATGATAGGTGTAGTTTTGTGAAAAACTTGATTTTAGTAAAGGAGCCGGGAAAATGTCATCTGCTTCTTATTTAACTGTAAAAGCATTAACAAAATATATTAAACGGAAATTCGATGCTGATCCGCATTTACGTGAAGTCTATGTAAAGGGAGAGCTATCCAATGTCAAAATTCATCAATCAGGGCATATTTATTTTACATTAAAGGATGATGGAGCACGAATTGCGGCCACCATGTTTAAAACAGCAGCCACAAAATTAGCGTTTGAACCAAAGGAAGGTATGCAAGTATTTATCCGTGGAGATGTAAACGTTTATGAAGGCTACGGTACATATCAATTATATGTACAGGAAATGCAACCAGATGGAATAGGTAGTTTGTTTGTTGCTTTTAACCAACTGAAAGAGCAGTTACAACAAGAAGGGCTTTTTAAACCTGAGTGGAAACAACCAATTCCGAGGTTTCCAGAAAAAATCGGTGTTTTAACGTCGACAACAGGTGCTGCCATTCGAGATATCTGTACAACATTAAAGAGACGCTATCCACTTGCTGAAGTTTTTATTTATCCAACCCTTGTACAGGGAGCGCAAGCAGCGCCGAATATTGTTCACAACATTGAACGAGCAAATATCGATGGGAGTTGCGATGTACTGATTGTAGGGCGTGGCGGTGGATCGATTGAAGATTTATGGGCATTTAATGAGGAAGCTGTTGCACGAGCGATTTTTGGAAGCCGGATCCCTATTATTAGCGCAGTAGGTCATGAAACCGATACGACTATCGCGGATTATGTAGCTGATTTGCGCGCTCCGACACCAACTGCAGCGGCTGAAATGGCTGTACCTGATCAACAAGAATTATTTCAACGGGTGCTTACACAAAAATCACAACTGCATCAAATCGTAAGAGCGCAACTTATGGCAGAACGTCAGCGTCTAAATAAGCTCCAACAATCTTATCCGTTGTCAATGCCAGAACGCCTATATCGACCATTTACAGAAAGGCTAGCACAACTTGAAACGGGATTACAAAAAGCCATGCAGGTCGATTTGATGAAGAAAACAGCGCGGTTTCAACAATTACATAGTGCGGTAGAGCAGCACTCGCCAAAAAAGGCATTGGCTTTCCATCAACGAGAGCTAGAAACTCATGTCCAACAATTAACTCGTGCTGCAACTCATTATGTAACGAAACAAAAACAACAATTTGAAGCAACTGTCAGAACTTTAGAAGCATTAAATCCACTTGCCATTTTAACAAGGGGCTTCACGGTAGCTTATAAAGATAATCAAATGTTAAAATCATCAGTTGATGTAAAGCCACAGGATCAATTAACACTTTCCTTCCATGATGGAAAGGTTATTGCTGATGTGGTAAAGATCTTGCCGAAAAATGAGGGGGAATAATTGTGGCAGAGAAACAACAAACTTTCGCAGATGCAATGACGGCACTTGAGGAAATTGTCCGTCAGTTAGAGCAAGGTGATGTGCCTCTAGAAAACGCGATTGATTTATATAAACAAGGTATGGAGCTATCACAATTTTGCCATAGCAAACTGCAACATGCTGAGGAGCAGTTAATTTCTATTGTCCAAGAGACAGGTGAGACTACGGCATTTGATCCACTAAAGGGAGAGAACTAAAAAATGAACGAGCAATTAAAACATTTTATTGAAAGCAACATACCTCAAGTTGAAGCTGAAATGTTTGCACTAGTCGAGAAAATTGATGCACCAGCCAATTTAAAAGAATCAATGCTTTATTCATTAAAAGCTGGAGGTAAACGTATTCGCCCACTCTTCGTATTGGCTGTTCTTGAACTTTACAATAAGGGTTTGAAGGATGGTTTAACGGTAGGATCTGTAGTTGAAGTCATCCATACGTATTCATTAATCCATGATGATTTACCAAGTATGGATAATGATGATTTCCGTAGAGGGAAGCCAACAAATCATAAAGTTTATGGTGAAGCATTAGCGACACTTGCAGGCGATGCATTGAATACACTTGCGTTTGGCATTTTAGCACGCATGGATGTATCAGCTGAAAAACGCATTGAATTAGTCAATCTGTTAAGTAAAGCAGCTGGTGCAGAAGGTATGGTTGGGGGTCAAGTACTCGATATGGAAGGTGAGAAGCGTCAGTTAAACATAGCTGAGCTTGAGCATGTCCATATCAATAAAACGGGCGCTCTATTACGATTTAGTATTGAAGCGGGAGCCGTGTTAGCTGATGTAATGCAAGAAGAACGCGAAACTTTAAAGGAATATGCGCATCATATTGGTCTTGCCTTCCAAATTCAAGATGATATTTTAGATATTGAGGGTACTACAGAAGAACTAGGTAAAACTGCAGGTAAAGATGTAGCAAGTGACAAAAGCACATACCCAGCTCTATTATCTTTAGAAGGGGCAAAAGAAAAGCTTGCTGAGCATTATCAGCATGCCATTAACGCACTAGATAAATTGGAAGTAGATGCCAGCTTATTACGTGAGTTTGCAGCCTATATTGTACATCGTAAAAACTAGGGGAAAAACGAGGCGTTAAAGGCACATAATATGCTAGAATAGGTGAAGGCGTTTGCCAATGTGCAAACAATAAAGTGTTCGTACTTTTAGCATATTAATAACACTGTTATAATAGTGGAAACACAATTACGGTGAATAATTTATTGAAAAGGTGTGTGAGAAAGGTGGATTTTAATAATATAACTAGTCCAGCCTTTTTAAAAAGCTTAGATAAGAAGGGTCTTGAGCGACTTGCACAAGAAATTCGTACCTTCTTAATCGAAAAATGTTCTGTCACGGGTGGTCATATTGGACCGAACCTAGGTGTTGTGGAGCTAACGATTATGCTCCATAAAATGTTTGACAGTCCACAAGATAAGTTTTTATGGGATGTTGGCCACCAAGCTTACGTGCATAAAATTTTGACAGGTCGTGCAAATCAATTTGATACATTACGTCAGTTCAAAGGGCTTTGTGGTTTTCCAAAGCGTGTGGAGAGTGAACATGATGAGTGGGAGACAGGTCATAGCTCGACATCTTTGTCAGGAGCCATGGGTATGGCAGCAGCACGAGATATCAAAAAAGAAAAAAACTTCGTGATACCAATTATTGGAGATGGAGCTTTGACAGGCGGTATGGCGCTGGAGGCGTTAAACCATATCGGCCATGCTAAAACAAATATGATTGTCATTTTAAACGATAATGAAATGTCAATCGCTCCAAACGTCGGAGCGCTACACAGTGTACTAGGGCGTCTTCGTACAGCTAAAGAATATTCAAAAGCTAAAGAAGAGCTGGAATCGCTCATTAATAAGATCCCAGTGCTAGGCGGTAAGCTTGCTACAACTGCTGAGCGCTTAAAGGATAGCTTAAAATATTTAGTAGTATCAGGTGTGTTCTTTGAGGAGCTAGGCTTTAAATATCTTGGTCCGATTGATGGACATGATTTCGATGCTCTTGAGTCAACATTATCACAAGCTAAAAAAGTGAAAGGCCCAGTGCTCGTTCATGTCATTACGAAAAAAGGCAAAGGTTATAAACCTGCTGAAGATGATACAATTGGTAATTGGCATGGGACAGGTCCGTATAAAATTGAAAACGGTGCCTTTGTAAAGTCTGAGGTGAAAGGTCCAGCATGGAGTAGCTTGATTGCTGAGACTGTCCGCAAAATTGCTCATGAGGATAAACGCGTTGTCACGATTACCCCAGCAATGCCAGTAGGTTCAAAATTACAAGGGATTCAAACGGATTTCCCAGAACGTTTCTTTGATGTAGGGATTGCTGAACAACATGCAGCAACGATGGCGGCAGGTTTAGCGACACAAAACATGAAGCCGTTTTTAGCCATTTACTCAACATTCTTTCAACGTGCCTATGACCAAGTACTACATGATATCGCACGTCCAAATCTAAATGTCTTTATAGGAATTGACCGTGCAGGCTTAGTTGGCGCAGACGGTGAAACACATCAAGGCGTATTTGATATTGCATTCCTTCGTCATATACCAAATATGACAATTATGATGCCAAAAGATGAAAATGAAGGTCAGCATATGGTGAAAACAGCCATTGACTATGATGGCGGTCCAATTGCATTACGTTATCCTCGAGGCAATGGTATAGGCGTTCCGTTAGATGATGAGCTTATGGCGTTACCAATTGGTAGCTGGGAAGTGTTACGTGAAGGTAAGGATGCAACGATTTTAACCTTTGGTACGACGATTCCTATGGCAATGGCAGCAGCCAATATTTTAGCGCAGCAAGGTGTTGAGATAGAAGTAGTCAATGCACGATTCATTAAACCAATGGATGAGGATATACTTCACCGTATATTAACAAGCCGTAAACCAATTTTGACGATTGAAGAGGCGGTACTGCAAGGTGGTTTTGGTAGTGGTGTATTAGAATTTGCCCATGACCATGGCTATTTAAGTGCAATAATTGATCGTATGGGAATCCCTGATCATTTTATTGAGCATGGTAATGTAGATCAGCTTCTCGCTGAAATTCATATGACGGCTGAGGATACAGTGGCACGTCTGCATGTGTTACTTCAACAAAAACAACAAGTAGGTTTGAATAAATAATGACAAAACAACCAAAAGAACGTGTAGACATTTTACTTGTAGAGCGTGGGCTATGCGAAACGCGAGAAAAAGCAAAGCGCTCTATTATGGCAGGGCTTGTTTTTTCTAATGAAACTCGCATTGATAAGGCGGGAGAAAAAATTGCTATAGATGCACCACTACAAGTAAAAGGCTCTGATTTAAAATATGTTAGTCGTGGCGGCTTGAAACTTGAAAAGGCGCTACAAATTTTTGATATGTCTGTAGAGGGGAAGCTAATGCTTGATATTGGCTCCTCTACAGGAGGATTTACAGATTGCGCATTACAGCATGGTGCAAGACATTGCTATGCATTAGATGTTGGTTCTAACCAACTAGCATGGAAGATCCGTTCTGATGAACGTGTAACTGTTATGGAAAAAACAAATTTCCGTTATACGACAGCGCCAGATTTAACAGAGGGCTTGCCAGACTTTGCTACAATAGATGTTAGCTTTATTTCATTATCGCTTATTTTACCTGTCTTAAAAACATTGTTAATGCCAGGTGGCGATGTAATGGCATTGGTGAAGCCTCAGTTTGAAGCTGGGAAAGAGAATGTCGGTAAAAAAGGCATTGTTCGTGATAAAAAAGTACATTTAGCAGTTTTAGAAAAAACTGCTGCAATGGCGACAGAGGTTGGCTTTGTCGTTAAGGATGCTTCGTTTTCGCCAATTACAGGAGGCGAGGGAAATATTGAATTTTTATTCCATTTAGTGAATCCTATAGGTAATGAAGAAATTCCTGCGTATACAGCTTTTAATGCACTCGTTGAAGAAGCGCATAGTGCACTAAAATAACACGTGCTCATTTACAGAGCCGTGTTTTTTCTTGTGCTTTTATGTTTAAAATGGTAGTGTAAAAATACAAATATTCAACTATTTATAAGAGGTGACCGATATGAATAAAGGACAGAGGCATATACGAATTCGGGATATTATTGCCAATCATGAAATTGAAACACAAGATGATTTAGTCGATTTTTTAAAGGATGCAGGCTATAATGTGACACAAGCAACAGTATCACGTGATATTAAAGAGCTTCATCTTGTGAAAGTACCTTTACAGGATGGACGCTATAAATATAGCTTGCCCGCAGACCAACGTTTCAATCCAATACAAAAATTACACCGTGCGTTAGCCGATGCTTTTGTCAGCATTGATGGTGCATCACACTTTTTGGTAATGAAGGCTCTTCCTGGTAATGCCAATGCTATTGCATCACTACTTGACCATTTAGATTGGCCTGAAATTTTAGGTACTATTTCTGGAGACGATACTATTTTAATTATTTGTCGTAACGAAGATGAGCGTGAAAATACAAAAAATCGCTTATTAGACATGCTGTAAAATAGCAGGGTAATTTGATACAGAGGTGACAATTTGTGTTAAGAGAGCTTAGTATTCGAAACTTTGCCATCATTGAGGATTTAACAGTTAGTTTTTCAGATGGTTTAACAGTTTTAACAGGTGAAACGGGTGCAGGAAAATCAATTATTATCGATGCCGTGCACTTACTTGCTGGCGGCCGAGGGAATTCCGAATTTATTCGTCATGGAGCTAAAAAGGCAGAATTAGGTGGTTTATTTCAAATTTCAAGTTCTGGGCATCCTGTTTATAAGAAACTTGAAGAGGCAGGCATAGAAATAGAAGAAGATACCATTATTTTGCGCCGCGATTTAAATGATACTGGAAAAAGTGTTTGTCGAGTAAACGGAAAACTTGTGCCATTATCTGTACTACGTGATATTGGGTCTAGCCTCATCGATATTCATGGACAGCATGAAAATCAAGAGCTTATGGATGAGAAGCAGCATATCTATTTACTTGACCATTTTGCTGAGGAACAACTGACACCTATTCAAAATTTGTACAGTTCTAAATACGAAGAATATCGTTCATTAAAAAAAGAATTAGCTTCGATTTCGATTGACGAACAGTTAATGGCGCAACGTATTGATTTGTACCAATTCCAAATGAAAGAGCTGGAGGATGCCAATTTAAAACTTGGCGAGGAAGATGAGTTATTGGATGAACGTCGCCGTTTAATGAATTTCAATAAGATTTTCGAACGCTCGAGTGCTGCATATGAAGCTATTCAAGGTGATTCTAAAGGCCTTGACTGGATTGGCAATGCGATGGGTGCATTAGAGGATGCTGCGACAATTGACGAGCAATTTAAAGAAGCATCGGAAACTGTCACGACTGCATTTTATGCATTACAGGATGCTGCTTACCAGGTCAAAAATGTATTGGATGAATTAGAATTTGATCCGGCTCGATTAAATGAAGTTGAGCAACGTTTAGCCTTAATACAAAATTTGAAGCGCAAATATGGTTCAACAGTTGAAGAGATTTTAGCGTATTACGATAAAATTAAAACCGAGTTAAATGAGCTTTTAAATCGAGACGAAATTTTACAAGTAAAAGAACGAAAAGTATTGGAAATGGAAGCAGTATTAAATGAACTTGCTGCAGAACTTTCTACTGTTCGAAAGGACGCTGCACATAATTTAAGTGAAGCTATTATGGCCGAACTACGTGAATTACATATGGAAAAAGCAAAATTCATTGTTAATTTTGATGAATTGCCTTACTTTGATGCAAATGGGAAAGACCAAGTAATTTTTTATATTTCTACGAATGTAGGCGAGCCGCCAAAATCTTTACCGAAAATTGCTTCTGGTGGAGAATTATCGCGTATGATGCTTGCGTTAAAGACGATTTTTTCATCCTCAAATGGCATAACATCTATTATATTTGATGAGGTAGATACTGGTGTAAGTGGTCGTGTAGCACAAGCAATCGCAGAAAAAATTGCTGCAATATCTGTTAATTCTCAAGTTTTATGTATTTCGCATTTACCGCAAGTGGCTGCGATGGCCGATCATCACTATTTTATTAAAAAAGAAGTCGAGCATGATCGAACATTTACGTCATTGCTGGAAATAGATACGAATGCTCGTATTGAAGAAATCAGTCGCATGATATCTGGAGCGGAAATTACAGATTTAACTTTGCAACACGCCACAGAGCTTTTAAAAATGGCTAATGCACGAAAAAAACAAATGAGATAGCAAAAGAATCCAGAAACATTCGTTGTTTCTGGGTTTTTTCTTTTTGCGCAAATATTTACCGCTTATAAGAACGCCACAAAAACACATAGTAAAAAGACAAAAACAAAAAGGAGGTGTCGTATGTATCGTCGTTGGCGTCAATTTGTCATTTTGCCTATGCTCATCGTTTTATTATTCATGCCCGTAAAGGCTTTTGCCGCAAAAAAGCTAATTCCGATGGGCGAAGCAATTGGTATTCAACTTCAGCTTTCACATGTATTTGTAGCACATGATGTGCTGTTAGCTTCCAATCAGTGGATGAAAGGAGGCGCTGTAATTGAAAAAATTAATGATATTACAGTAAAAACACTTGTAGATGCCAAAAAAGCTGTTGCTCGGCAAGGACAACAGAAATGGACGATAAAAAGTGAAGGAAAAGAAATGACACTTGATTTACAGGAGCAAGAAGCAGAACATGTTATTTCCTTTCTAAAAGATGAAACAGATGGAGTAGGAACATTGACATACATTGATCCAGAGACAAAAAATTACGGTGCATTAGGCCACCAAATCGTTGATTCAACGTTACAAGAAGCCCCTATTTTCCATGCTGGTTCCATTTTTTTAGCTTCGATTCAACAAATTCGTAAAAGCATACCTGGTCAGCCTGGCTATAAAATATCCTCCATTGAAAAACACCATAATCGATTAGGGAGTATCGATAAAAATACGGTTTATGGAATTTTCGGCCGTTGGGAAGACGGTTATCAACAAAGTTTGCCAAAAGCAATTGAAATTATGCATGAAAAGGATATAAAAACAGGGAAGGCTGAAATCTATACTGCGATTGAGGGCAGTAAGGTAGAAACTTTTTCAATTGAAATTACCAAGGTTGAAAATGAACGCCTTGAATTCATAGTAACTGACAAAAAGCTCATTGAAAAAACAGGTGGTATTTTGCAGGGGATGAGTGGCAGTCCTATCATTCAAGACGGTCTTTTTGTAGGTGCAGTTACACATATGTTTGTGGAGGAGCCAAAAAAGGGAGCAGCGCTTACAGTAGCAGAAATGTTAAAAAAATCATCTTAAACGAAGGAGCTGCCAAAAAGGTAGCTCCATTCTTTCATAAAAATATCTTGTTCATCAAGTATTTCGTTTATTTATGAAGTGATTAGCGACACTTTAAAAAAACTGTAGTTTTATCTCCGTTTTTTCACTAAAATAAATGATATAAGCATTCGAAGCTTTGCAGGTATTTATCATAACTTGTCGATATAAAAAGAAAGTATCGGACTACATACTCATTTTTGGAAATTGAAAAGGTTTTTAAACCAAAAATGTCGAAAATTCCAAAGTGTGCAAAAATTGCATTAGGGGATAGGTGACGCTTTGGGGTAATTCAAAGCACAGTTCAAAAGGAGGAATTTAAATGACAAAGGTTAAAGTAGCGATTGCAGATGATAATCGTGAGTTGTTAAAAACGATGGAGCAGTATTTTCAAGGGCATCCTGAAATTGAAATAATTGCAACTGCTTCAAACGGGAAAGTTTGTTTACAAATGCTAGAAGAATTCACACCAGATATTTTGCTTCTAGATATTATAATGCCGCACCTTGATGGGTTAGCTGTTTTAGAGTCGATGTATCAAAATGAACGAATGTCATCAATTCAAGTTATAATGTTAACTGCTTTTGGCCAAGAAGATGTGATGAAACAGGCTGTAGACTTAGGTGCATCCTATTTCATGCTAAAGCCATTTGAATTTGATCAATTGGTTCAAAAGATCTTACATTGTGCTGGGCAGAAGGCTACACTTCCTAAAAAGACAAGTGTTTTACAACCAGCGGCACCTCAAAAATTAAATCAACATCAATTAGATAGCACGATTACAGCCATTATTAAAGAAATCGGCGTTCCTGCTCATATTAAAGGTTACTCTTATTTGCGAGAAGCTATCCAGATGGTGTTCGAAGATATCGAGTTATTAGGCTCTGTGACAAAAATTTTATATCCAGAAATTGCTAAAAAATTCAATACAACGCCATCACGAGTTGAACGTGCGATTCGTCATGCCATTGAAGTCGCGTGGAACCGTGGCAATTATGAATCGATTTCGTCGATGTTTGGTTATACGGTACATCATTTAAAATCGAAGCCGACAAATAGTGAATTCATCGCCATGATTGCAGACAAGATTCGCATCGACATGATGGCGAGTTAAGGTTAGAGCTACAAGGGATTACAGGACTTATAGTTGATATATTATAGATTTATTTACCGATAAATCACTTTTTGAGCCTTTAAATATAAGCGGGTAAGTATTAACGCACACTCATTTGTTGAGTTTACGGAAATTCGATTGATGGAGGTGTGTTTTTTTTGCGTAAGATCTATTTGATTACAGTTGGATCCCTTTATATTGCATTGTGAGCTAAACATCTTTCACCAAAAACCATTTTATGAACAGACCTTAATGCTATTCAGAAATTTCATGGTACAAGAGTTCAAAATTGAGGATGCAGGGAAGGTGAAATTTTCTCATGTTTGACAATACATCATTACTTCCGAGAGCGGGAAAGTACGCTGTTTCAAAAGCCTATGTAGGATACGACAATAGCGAATTATACAAGGATTTGAAAGTATTCTTTAACTTTTTGAAATCTTAACTTGAGATAACAGTTAATCCAATGTAAACAGTAGAACAGATTAAGCCAAAGCATAAACAGAAAAACTGCTTCCAAATTAAATTAATGCTTGGTGCTTACAATCTTACAAATTTCAAAACAAAATCTATTCTTGTCAAAAATACTAAGTAAGGACATAAATTAAAATATCAGTCGTTTTAAGACGTTGGATACAACTTTGAGATAGAAATTTCAAATTCATCATATCTATTTCCTACAAGCAGAGGAACAAGATTATATGTAATAATTTTGAAGCTACAGTGAGAGTTTAAGTGTTGGTTTATCTATTCATCCAAATTTAACTACGAAATAACGTCAAATGTTACCTCATTGAAGAAAATTGTGATTTTGTGTATATCGCAACCTAATTTTGAGCCAATTGTTAACTGAGTCAGTGAGCCACTTTACACTGTCTGTCTTTTCCGGAAGAACACCTCGGCTAGTGGCGGGCATGATACCCTGGTGCGGGCGTTAAATTACTGATACAACGGCTTTTAAGTGCGAATTATGCCCGTAGAGGCTCCATGTAAAGCCCACAGAAAAATATGCTGTGACATTTAACTTGTCCACTGAAATGGACTGACTGTTCAATTGTGAAGTGGCTCACTTTTCATTTACGAAATACAATTTTGCAACGTTGAGTAGAATTAGAAAGCTTTGAGATTGTGAAAACAGTTAAAATTGAAAGCGATAAAGTACAGGACAAAAAACTGTATAGATAACTCGACTAAGCGAGTATAAACAGGCATTAGGCTTAGTGCGTTCTCATATTGTCCTAGTGACGATGTGAGAAATTGCAATAGAAAATAATAGAAAATCATTGAATAAAAAAGTCGTTAGTGCAGGGAACACTAACGACTTTTAATAAATATAACTACTGTAAAGCAAAAAGCATACACACCAATGTAAAGCTATTTTCAGCATATTCGAAAAAAGATTCAATGTCTAGATTTATCTAAGTGTGCTTATTTTCGGTAGTCGAACGTGAAAGTCTAGTAACATGTTTTCAAACTAAACTTGACAGGTTTGTACGATAGCTTAAGTAATAATTATCGTTTGGACTCTATGTAAGCGTTCCTTGTTTCGCTTTGAGTGAATTGGTGGTGACTCCGTTAAAGGTCAGGAGTGGAAGGTCTGAGTGGCTAAGCTACGCTACGCAGAACACATCATACAATATAATTTAAATATGTTCCATAAAATAGTGGGATAAGTATTTATGGCGCTTGTCAGGCTAGCTAATTGGAATTATCGGGGGCAGAAGCGGATAGTAGATGTGTAGAACTGAAGTTCAGGTTTAAACAGGGTAAAAGTAAAAGATACGGGTTCAACGAATGAGGATTAATGGAGCTATGAAGTGTGTCTGTCTTTTTCCTTGAAGTTATTTGAAAACAAGGCAGTTACTTTTGAACGATTGACAAGCATTAAATGCTCTTAGGGCGTAAATGTGTACTAAATTGGTACAGTATTTAGACCCTAGTCTATAAGAAATGTACCAATTCGGAACAGTTTTTAGATAAGAGTGTCTAAAAAGTATACTTAATTGGGACACATTATAACAAGTTTAAAGAAAGAAACTATTGTAAAGAAATAAATAGGGTTAAAGAAAAAACTATTGACGGGCTTGCGTCCTAGTTTACTTGCATAGATTAATTTTGATTGAACAAATGAGTTTTATGGATTTCCAAAATATATTCTTTATTACAAGACGACAAAGACGAGATTAAGTCAGAAGGAGAGCAGTTAATTCTAGTGATTTGATGGCGAGGATGAGTACCATTCTCTCGGGGGAAGTAGTGTATGTACCTATTTTTTGTAGATGTTTTTTTATGAAAAAAGTATTACTAATATTTTTGTGATGATAATATTTCGATAATTAATTTCGGGAAAAGAGTTGGTGAAATAATATATAATGAGAACTAGAGAACAATAATTACGATAAATTAAAAGGAGCATTTTTAATGGATTTAAAACAAAAAATAGAACAACACAAATTAGGCAAATATGACTTAGCAACAGAGCTGATAAGCATGGGCGCAAATATTAAATATGATTTGTCCTTTCATTTGGTGACAAAGTATATGTACAGTTACATGAAGACGAAACGAAAAGCAAAGGCAGAAGTTGCAGAGGATTATATAGCAATCTATATCAATTCGCTACAACAACGATACGCAAAGTATGTGTACAAAAAGTATCTGTCAAATATTGAGAGAACACATGATGACATGAAAGCCACAGACTATATTTATTACTATTTGTCACAGATTGGCGAGTATTATCACGTTGATGACTTTGATAAGATACCTGATAAATTGTTGAAGCAAGTAGAACATGAAGAGTTTTATGAGTGCTTTAACGACATATTAAGGGTATTACCGTATGTCAAAAAAGAAAAAGCTGAAAAGATTGCTGAGACAGTTGAGCCTTTAAAAAGAGTGTTAAATGAAATTATCCCTAAAGTCGATACAACGAAAACGGACAAAGAGATTGTAAAGTATATCAATCATGGTATTAACAAAAAAATATATCGTGAGATTGCTAAAGCAACAGGTACTAGAGAGTTTAATATAGATGGAGAACGTTATTTTATCAATCAAAGTGATATGAAGTTACTCAAAAATCAAACAAACTTTCGTAAGATATTTAAGTTTGATTTCTTAAATTTGTCGGAAAGGCAAAAGGAATTTACAAATAGGTTGCTAAATCACTTGCAACTGGCTTTGGACAGCAAGCTAACAGATGTATTTACATTTAACCAAAATGGCGAAATTATCGACTTTAACAAACGCCACTTTGCTAGATTGATGGGGCTGGAGGAAAGCAACTTCAAAAAAAGATTAAAGCGTGTTCAGGATAAGTATGACTCTTGGAGATGACCTGAATTCAAAAGTCACACTTTTCGCGTACAAACTGTTCCTTATAAGAGGATAATTTTCCTCTTGAATTTTTGATTTGTTGAGGTTTTACTAGAGCCTTAATATAATTTCAGAAATAATCAAAAAATTGATAACTACTGAACGTATTTATCACCATTGTTTGAGGGCTACTAATTGTAGTCCTTTTTTTATTGGTCATTATTCAAATCTTTAACTGAGCATGTTCATATTATCTATTGAATGAGTGACAGCTTGGAACACGACCTGTGAAGTCTTATGAGCGCAAATAATTCAATCTGCTGATTCAGATGGAGATTTTTATGAGTGGTTTACTCATAACGCTCAATATGACGTTCTAAGGGTCTATATGGAGTGATGGACAATTAAGCCATGAGCAGTTGCTTATTGGCTTTTTTAGTTTGTAGAAATACGGAAAATATCAAATCAGAAGGAGATTATTAATGGAAAATTTACAAACAGCAGAAGCCATTGAAAGAGAATCTATTGAGGTTACTGAGGAAGTTGAAGTAACTGAACAGGAACAGAATGTAAATCCGTTGGAACAAGAAAAGCAGGAGCTACAAAAAGAAACCAAGCGTTTAGAGCGAGAAAAAATTGAATTAGAAAATCTAAGATTACAGCTACAGCTTGAAGAACGAGGGTTTGGTTTTGCAAAGGAATTTGTAGAGACGTTTGGTCTTGCTAAAACGCCAATAGAAAAAGTTGACGCTCTAACAGAGTTAATAAATGAAGTAAAACTTGATATGGGCTTTAAGCCTAAGGAAGTTGCTAAGCAAGATGACTATACAGCTCACAAGAAAAATGGTGACGCTAAAGGCATGATTGCTAGTAAGTTCACAAAAATATTTAAGTAAAACAAATTAACGGGAAGAAGGAAATTATTAATGTTTAAATCACAATCATTTACAGAATCAGAACGCGTTTCATTAGCAAATGAGATTGCAGTAATTGGGGTTCAGGCAACACCCTTTACATCATTACTTATGGCTAAAGGCAATATTGAAAAAGCACTTAGCACTGTGTACTCCTGGCGAGAAAACTCACTATCTAATGATGAAGATATTTCAGCGGTTGAAGGAGCAGACACAACAGTATTCTATGAATCTGCTAGAGCGGAACTAAGTAATATCCTTGAGATTTTCAAGAAGGGTGTTCAGGTATCAGGTACAGCAGAAGCAATGCAATCAACTCAGTTCTCAGCAGAAGTTGCTGACCGTTTACTAGAGTTAAAAGTTAACATGGAAAAGAAATTTATTAATGGTCTTAGAGCAGATGGTTCAAAAACACCGTTTAAACGCCAATTATCAGGTCTAATTGAAATGGCTGATGCTACTAATGCTGTAACAGCTCCGATTGATGAAAATGCAATTAAGCAAGTTATGCGTAATCTTTGGAATCAGGATTTAGCAGAAGGTCAAGTATATGCCTTTGTAAATGCTGATATTAAAGAAAAAATTGACGCTATCTATAAGGATAACTACTCTTACAACCATGTGACAACATCATTTGGCTTACTAGTAGATGAAATTAACACTAATTATGGTTCAGTAAAATTTGTTTTATCAAAACATGTTCCTGCTGACAAAGTTGTGTTCTTCAATGACACTTATGTTGATGTAGCATATTTGCGTGAGCCACACTTTGAACCACTTGCAAAAACAGGTGATTCAGTGAAAGGTCAAGTAATTGCAGAAGCAACTTTAAAGGTTGGTTCAAAGAAAGCAATTGCAGTATTAACACAGGGTTAATAATCCCTTAGACACTCTCAGAAATGGGAGTGTCTTTTTCAATTCATTTCATGAAAATTTTTAACTAGAAGAAAGGAAGTAAGACCTTGACACAAATAGAGCTGTTCTTAATGCGTAGACGGAAGCAAATTAGGCTATCTGATATTGCTAGGCACATTGGTTGCTCAATCGCTTTGCTCTCAAAATATGAGAATAACAAAGTAGCTATGGAAGCAAACAAAGTACAGAAATACAAAGAATTTATTCTGAAAAACTAAGTGTTCAAATAAGCAGATAGGAGTTTATAAAATGACAAACTTAACTGAAAAAGACTTTTTCTTTTGCTTCACAAAGAAACTTTCAATCTATCTAAAAGAAGAAGGAATTTCTTATATCATAAAAGCTAGAAGCATTAAGGATAATGCGATTTACACAGTATATCAGAAAACTGATGAACTACAGCGAGCATTAGATAAATATAAGAAAATTAACTAGGTAGTTACCAAGAAGGTGACTTCTTTTTTATAATAAAAATACAATCACACAGGAGTTTTTACATGATGGAATTTATTATGATTAACAATCAACTTATTTCAGATGGAAATGAGTTTCAACTAACACCGCAGGAGCTATATGTCTATTCGTTACTTTCAATAAGTAGGGACTATAGAGAGGATATTTATATTTCAGCTTCATTGCTTCATGCCAAAGGACAAATTGAACTTGCAAGCAACAAAAAGCGAGCAGTTAAAGCAATCAAAGATACTCTTATTTCTTTGAGAGATAAGAAGGTCATTAGATTTACTAGTATTGATGGTGAGCTTGTGGGTGAATTTAATGCTAATGACATTCTTATTGCTGAATTAGTGGAATTTGAAGATATAAGCCATACACAACTTAAATTTGATGTGTTCAATGAACTTACAGACATTCGCCAATTATATGTATATCTTACTACCTATAGATGGGCAAACAGTGAGAATGGTATTTTTACTTGTTCTAAATCACGTTGGGCGATGATTTTAAATTGTTCAGAGTCAACAGCAGTCCAAGCTGTAAATGAAACAATTGAAGCAGGTCTAATTCACAAGAATATTGGTGATTACAACGATACAGGTAAGCAAAACACCAACCAATATAGAACAACACCTTTTGAAGATGATGAAATTACACATCATTCGTTTAAGAAAAAGTATGCTGAAAAAGTAGTTGAAGAAGAAACAGACCTAGAGCATATCACTGTAGAACAGTTGAAGGAAACAGAGCAGCGATTCAACAAATTTAAAGATGAAAATGGTGAAGATGTATTCCCTATTGAACAGGATTATGTTGCTGTTTTAGACCTGCGAAAACAAAAAAGAGAAGTAGGTTTAACTGACATTGAAAAAAGAGTCTTGAGAGCAGGGGAAAACCGCATTAAGAAACTGAAAAAACAAGACTATTTAATAGATGAGTATGGCAATGAGTTTAAAATTGTTGATAGACATATTGAAAATGCAAAACTTTACATCCAAAACAGGGATGAAATGAACACTGAATATCACTAAAAGAGAGGACTGATATTTATGGATATTTACAAAGCACTTGAAGCAGTTCCATACAAGAAAAGGGAATACTTTAAATGGAGGTTTGACCTATATGTTAATCGCACTGAAGAACTCTCAGAAGAAGCATTGTGTCAAAAATTAGATGTGAAAACATTGAACCACATGAAGAAGTGGGAGAAATCTTCTGAGTATCTGATGTTGACTAATTTGTATCTTGAATCACGCATGGCGAATGATTTAGAGCAAATTTATCAAGTCACAGCAGAAAGAGCCACTGAAGGTGATGAAAAGGCTATTAAGCTTTTATTAGACCTTCAAAAGCAGGTCAGAGCATTTAATAAAGAGTTTAAGGCTACTCAGGTCTATGTGCCACAAGAAAGCAATGCTTATGATGAATTGGTGATGTAGCACATGGCAACTAAATCAAATAAACTTGAAAAAGTTCTTAGTGAGTTCCCACTTTTTGCTAAGAACTTTATTTTTATTACAGACAACGAAAATCAGGTCATTAAATTTGAAATCAATGAAGCACAGCAAGAAATTGAAAATCTTATGCTAGGGAATCGCTTTGTTGTGATTGGTAAAGCAAGGCAAGCAGGTATTTCAACATTTGTGCTAGCTAGGGCATTATGGAGAGCATTAACCAAGCCTAACGAAAATATCTTAATTGTGAGTTATAAGGGTGATTCAGCAAAAGCGCTTTTTGAAAAGTTGAAGCAAATGAATGACGCTGTTCCAAGAGAAAAATTCCCTAATGTATTCCCGAAGGTTCGCAGGGATAACAGAAGCGAGCTATTGTTCACTAATGGTTCAAGAATATCAAGTGTTACAGCGGGGAACAAAGATATTGGGCGTGGTTCAACATACACCTATGTTCATTTATCTGAGTTTGCTTTTTATGCGTCACAGGAAACTCAACTACTCTCGGTTGAACAATCCCTTGCAAAAGGGGCTGAGAGCCAATTAACAATTGAAACAACCTCCAATGGTACAAGCAACCATTTCTACCGCCTGTATATGCAAGCCCTCAAAGGTAAGTCTAAGTATGTTCCTTATTTCATTCCTTTTTACCACAAGCTATACAAAAAGCAATTTGCCCATGACTATGATGAAGCTGAGCGTTGGTATAAAGCGACCAATGGTGGCAAGCGTCTTGCTTCTGAAGGCTTAGAAGAAGATGAAGTAGCCCTATATACAGCGGGGGCAACCTTAAGGCAATTAATGTGGAGAAGATGGAAGGTTCAGGACATGGAAAATGAACAGCAGTTTATGCAAGAGTACCCCTCAAATCCCTTTGATTCTTTTGTTTCTACAGGTAGAAGTGTATTTGATCAACATAAGGTATTAACTAGGCTTTCTTATGCAATTGAGCCGTTACCTAAAAATGAGGTGCTGTCAGAAATACCTGAGAGCGTTCGAAAATACATTGGTAAAGGCTTAGACCTTTTCAAATATCCTGAGCGCAATATGAAATATTATTTTGGAGTCGATACAGCGAGTGGCTCAGGAAATGACTACTCAACAATTACTGCATTTGATTCAGAAGGACATCAAGTCATAAGTTTTTACCATAATAAGATTGCAGTCTATGAATTTGCTCAGGTTATCTATGACTTGGGGATTTTTTATAACTATGCCTTTTTGACAGTGGAACGCAATTCATATGGTTTACCTGTTATTGAACGCCTACGCAAAGAGCGTGGCTATCTTAATATGTATAAGATGAAAACCTTTGATGAACGAGGAAAGAAGAAGTTGCAAATAGGCTTTATCACTTCTGAAAAAACAAAGGCGATAATGATAAGTGATATGAAAGAGCAATTTGAGCTTGGACTTATCAATATCGAATGTAAGACAACCTTACAGCAAATGCAGATGTTCGTTGAAACAAATGGTCGCTTAGGAAATAAGCGAGGAAATAGTGAATTGCACCACGATGATAGCGTTATTTCAACAGCATTGGCTATTCAAGGCATGAAAATAAATAAATGGTATGTATAGGAGAATCGCAAAATGGAAGCATTTAAAAAGTATCGTGATAGTTTAAACAAGCATAATTGAGCAACGGTTGTCCAATGAAAAGAATAAGTTAGGTTTTGAGAATGAATCTCATAGAAGGCGATTAAAAGAGTGTTAGAAGGAGATTGCTTTTTCTTTAAGTGCAATGTACCTAAAAGAGATTCCTTTTGTTCCTGTTGAAACTATTGAATATAAGCGGAAGCAATTGGCTCAACTAGAGAAAGCTATTCGATAGTATTCAAATCCTTTTGATTTAAATTATTCTATACCATTTGCTATTAAGGTAAAGAGAAAATGATATATGAAACAAATTTTGGTTAGAAGGATTCACAATAAAAATATAATTGTATTAGGTACTGATAAGATGAACAACAATAAAGAATTAGTTTTAGATTGCATTAAGATATTTCTTTCAATAGTGAGGATATAATTAAGTACCAATTGGTAAATGTATAATTTAGATGAAGATGTTTGAGAAGTAATATTATACGCTAAGCATATAAGAGCGCAGACAGAACAGGGATTTTTATCAAACTTAAAGTGTATCAAGACAGAGATTGGTACGAGAGATAGTAGTTTCAGTCATACTCATTCAGGGTGTGGCATTTTATTTTTAATAAGAAAGGAAAAAGAAGATGGACTTATATAGATTTTTACAATTAAAGCACAAAGGTAATCCCACTTGGTTCTTAGAGGAAATAAACTCTTATGACAACCAAGTGCGTTTGCAGGATGTGTTTAGTAAGAAAAAATATTTAGATGGTCAGCACAAGATACTACAACGTGATTCATTTAAGTACAATGGTCAGTTAATTGAGCCACGCAAGATTGTGATTCAGTTGGCTAAGACTATTTTGAACTTCCAAACGCAATACCTGTTGAAGAACAGTGTTAATATCATTGGAGTTGAGAAAATGGTTGAGCAATTTTTGAAAGTAAATAAGCTAGGTCGCTTTGATGATAAGAATGTTATTATCCTAAACAAATTAATCAAGTTTGGTCAGGTAGCTGAATACCTTTTCATTAATGCTAAAGGGAGAATTGATTCAAAAATTATTGACGCAGAGGATGGTACACCTGTGTTCAATCATCATGGGGAAATGATTGCCTTTGTTGAGCATTATGTCTTTGATGGTATTGCTTATTATACAATTTATACTGATAAGTTAGTCCAAGAATGGTCAAATGAAGGTGGAGAATTAAAGCTAGTTGCTCAGTATGCTAATCTAAGTGGCTTACCTGTCCTATACAAGACTAACAATGAATTTAGTGATACAGAAGGTCGCTCAGAGTTAGATGATTATATGGGGATATTGGATAACATGGAGGATGTATTATCTAAGTATGTTGACAGCATGTATAAGTTTATGAATCCTATTCCTGTTGTGGTTGGTCAGCAACTTAAAGACTCGTTGCCTACTAATATTGTTGGTGGAGGCTTAAACCTTGATGATGGTGCTGACTTCAAAATGGTAACTAACCAATTAGATTCAAAGTCTTTTGAATTAGTCTACAAGACGCTACAACAGGCTTTATTAGATGTAAGTTCAACGCCTGCTGTTTCCATGAACAAAACTGATGTAAGCAATCTATCCGAGGTGAGTATTAAGTTGCTGTTCTCATTAGCAGATACGAAAGCAGGATTAAATGAAACATACTTAAAGCAGGGCTTTTATGAGCGTTGGGAAAAGGTTTGTAAGCTGTTGAGTTACAAAGGGGTTCATATTTCAGAAGATGATTTTATGACGCTTGAGTTTAACTTCCAATACAACACTCCATCTAACCATGCTGAGATTATTGATAATATGAGTAAGCAACATGCAATGGGCGCTTTAAGCGCTGAAACAGTTCTTGAGCAGTCACCTTACGTGAATGATGTTGCACTTGAGATGAATCGAATACAAGATGTGAAACCATTTGAACAGGTAGAACACAGTAATCATGATGGCTCAAGTCACCTTGCTGAAAAGGTATCATAAAGATGGATAAAACAGGTGTCTATATTTAAAGGAAATCATAAAGATTTTTATTGTATGTAGGCGTTTTTATTTTGGTGAAAAATAGTGTTTTTTCGGGTGTGGAGAGTTGGAGAGAGTATGTCCAAATTTTCACGCCTGTTACAACAATTGTATTGGAGGTGAATGAACAATGGAGAAAATGAGTTTATTCACTATCCTAGCATTGACAGTAACATCATTATCCTTCCTTATTGGTGGGTGGCATGTATCATTGACTGTTCTTGTTGCGTTTATGGTCATTGATATTGTTACAGGCGTAATGGTGTCATTTGTGCAAAAACGTCTATCCTCAAAGGTTGCTTTTGTCGGCTTCTTGAAGAAAGCCACTATTATGATTGTAATAGTCTTAGCGAACCTATTAGACGTACTTACAGCGTCAGGTGTGCCAGTCTTTAGAACAATGGCTATTTACTTCTATATCGGCATGGAAGGGTTGTCTATAACTGAGAATCTAGTTAGGATAGGTGTACCGTTGCCTAAAGGGATAAAGGAACGGCTGATGCAGTTAGCGAATGAGGAAAATGAACAAAAATATTAATATATTAAATCGTTGTTTTTTATGCAAGATTTTCAATAGCCTTACAGATATGTAGATGGAAGAAACCTTGATGTATCAATGTCGAATAAATAGCATTTCTGTAAAATTTAAAGAATGTTGTTGTATCAGTGTTTATTACTTATTCCAGTTTACATAACTAAGGTTATTGGAAGTTGAAATTGAATATAAAATGAATTAATTGGAGTGATTATCGAAAATGAACAATTTACAGCGCTTACAGTTGGAAACAAAAGGTATAGACCTTGAGCAGAATGAGTTGATGATGTATCTTGCTGAAAACGGTCTTGATGCTTATTCAGAGTACAATTCGCAGTCTATGACAGACAAGAAGGCAATCTATTCTACTGCTCTCGGTATGCTTGAATCAGTAGCTAACAATCCAACACTGATGAAAGCCGTAAAAATAGATGATATGACAGTCAGTGAGTTCCACGAGAACCTAATGAAGCGTATTGACCAATTAAATTATAAGGTTAGAACCATGAGAACTGAAAATAATAACTCAGATGTGTTCATGCTGTATGTGTAGGTGGTGGGTAAGATGAAACTATTTGATGCTGAGACACTCACAGAAACGTTTTCAAGGCTTGTTCAACCATACATGAAGAATGAGTTGACTGTTACTCCAAGCACAATAGAGGGCTTTATGTCAAATGCTACGCTGTCAACTAACAGCACGTTTTACTTTCATTCCTTGAACGAATTCAAGCGTGGCGATTACTTTACTATTAACGATAGTTACTATCTTGTGACAGGTGATGTAGTAGTTCAGAGAGGGTTCAAATATAAAGCCCTAGTGGAATATTGCAACTATGTCATTGAGCCAACTACTACTGTAAAAATCAAAGTAGGAACTGACGCTATGGGTAGACCAATCTACAAAACAGAAACAGTTATAGATCGCTCTGAGCCTGCTGTGATTAGCTATAAGGAAATGACAGTGGATGAAGATTCCATTGTAATGGCTACTAAAACGCTTGTTATCAATGTGCAAGATAACGCTAAGAACCGAGAGGGATTCCAAGTGAATAGTACACTAGCAATTCATGGGCGAATATATAAAGTAATTAACGCTGAGATTGTAAAGGTTGGGCTGATAGAGTTAAAGGTTCAGTCAGAAGATGTATTGCTTCCACTTTTAGATGGTAAATAACGATACCCTTATTTGAGTTTCTTCTATATATCCCTTACCAATTTTTACACGCATATAAAAAAATATGAAATATTATTCTGTAATTATGTATATTATGGTAATATATAGTTCTATAATATATTTAGGAGTGGTAGTTTTGGAAGAAAAAGAAATAGTTCAGAAGTCACTAGAGGAAAGATTCAATGAACAGAATAAGAATAAACAATCAAAAGCACCATATACGCTTTTTAGTGTTATAGGTTTTATTGGCGCTATCGTATCAATTAGCATGGGCTTTTATAAATTGTGTATTTATGAAAACAATGATAGTTTTAGAAGCTCTAGTAAAAATGTCTACGTTGGCGGTGATGCCTATAACTACATTATCAACGGTACATATGCAACAAGTTATTTTGTGTTAGCGGTAGTATGTATGGTATTTGCTTGTTCAATGTTAATCTTAAAGAGTATTAATCAGAATAAATAGGAGTTTAACTTTAATGAAGAAAATTACTGTAGGTTTTTTATTAGTGATTACAGCTATTTTTATTAGCGCCTGTGGAAATAAAAGCAATGCACCTGAAAATGTACGTGAGGATGTATGGAATAATGGAATACAATTTGCTATCTTTATGAAAGATACGATTAATGAAGAAAAAAATATCGAAGGATTCCATGAAGCTTTCGAAGATTACTTTACAACTTATAAAGAAGATGCAACAGAAGAAGAAAAAAAAATATTAGATGCTTTGAAAGCTACACAGCTTATTTATGGTGTGACTAAGGCGATTCAAAGTGGAGGTGGTTTTGCCACTGATGAAGGATTTAATGAAATGTATAAACATGTAGAAGAAGCGATAGGGGTTTCAAATTTAGAACATAAGAATTATGATAAAGAAGCAATGAAAAAGACGCTTTCAAAATACGAATAGATATTTAATTAAGAACATTAAAAAGGTAGGGCAATTGCTCTGCTTTTTTTTTGGAGAATTTTATCTTAAGGGTAGTAATTAATTTGGTAGGAGTAGTGGTATTAAAATTTATATAGAAGATAGTATATAATGTGAAACTATTTAACTACCAATAAATAAATGAAACTTTAGTTAAATAAAGTGTTCGAAAACCTAGATATATCAACATTTCAATTTTAAATTTGTATTATCCCTTAAGACAAATAGTGAATTCATCGCCATGATTGCAGACAAGATTCGCATCGACATGATGGCGAGTTAAGGTTAGAGCTACAAGGGATTATAGGACTTATTTAGAGAGAATTCATTGGATTTATACCGACTAATTACTGAGATCATATAACTTAATGTTAATTAATTGAATTAAACTATGAAACACATTCATTTATGGGGAATTCCCATTCATGGAAGTGTTTTTTTGGAGTTCTATATTATTTTTGGGGGTATTCATACAATTACACGCATAAAAAAAGCACAGATTCACTGATTTATATATACTTGAATTGTCGAGAAACAAGAATAGGAAGGTGAACTGTGCAAATGAATTTTAACATGAATATCCCACGATTAAAAAGAATGTAGAGATTACCAAAAGTGACGAAACGGAATGCATATGGCTTTCGACGCTGCGATCACTTTTTAAATTTGAAGTATAAAAAAATCGGAGTTCATTTGGGTTAGTGTGCTAAAAGATGACACCCCGACATTTGACTAAGAACCAATTTAATTTGCGAAGAGGAGCGATAATTTATGGATTATTTTTTAGGAATAGTAAAGGAATTTGATATACCTACAATTACAAATGAAACTTTATTGACTAATGGAAAAACAGCTTCAACCTTTTTATTGCATACAAAAACTTCGGAAAAATATATTTTGAAATCCGTTGATACGAAAGAGCAGGCTTATTTTGAATATAAACTTATACAACATATTAGAACAAAAAATAAAAACATTGTGAGTGAGATTTTAACTTCAAAGTTTGATGAGCCATTTACTCAAATAGATAAAATTTTATTTCAAATACAGATTTACGTACCTTCAGTAAACGAAAAAGCTCCTTTGCAAAAGGTTTTAAATACTTATCAGATGTTACAAGAATATTTAAGGGATTTTCATTATGAACCAGCGCGTCATAATCGTTTTGCATTAGATAGGTTATGGATAGATACAAAAGAACTTTTACATGAAAACTTACCAAAAATTTATGATGAACTATGCCCATCAATTGAAAAATTAATGGTGTTGGATCATAATCAGACGAATTGGATTCATGGAGATTTAGGTACGTGGAATATTTTATTAACTGCTGAACGTAATGTTTGCTTCATCGATTTTAGTGAGGCACGGAAAGGACCTAGATATTTTGATTTAGTAGCAATTTTTGCGTCATATTTACCTCAGAATTTAGAGGAAATTGATACATACACTCAAGTATTTTTAGCAGAATATGAAGTTTCGGTTAATTTGAATGAGTTCTACCAAACGTTAGAACTTTGGTATGTTAAAGGAATTTTAAGTTTATTGAAAGTCGATACTCAATCAACTAAAGAGCACATCCTTTATTTTTATAAAATTATTAAATATATAAGAAGCTTATAGCAGTTCTGACTACAGCGGATTAGATTCTGTGTCATATACCGGTTACTCAGCGCTTTTCCGCAAAGGCGAACGCGTTTTAACTGCGCGTGAGAATCGGGAATACTCGGAGGGGAAAGGTGGAAACGGCTTTGGCAGAGGAATAGTTATCTCCGGCAATCAGTTCACCGTCCGTGAAGAAGTTGACATCGAAAAGATTGCGTATCAACTAGCGAAATTAATCGAAAGGCAGGCGACACAAGTTGGATAAAAACCGTATTGAGTTTTGGTTAAAGGATTGCAATGAGTTTTGGTAGATGAAACCATATTTTTTCGATTTCATGTATAATTAAACATAAGATATTTTAAGTAAATAAGGAAAGTAAAGGTGATTAGGGGTGATCTAGATGGTTAGTTTGTTTGCGTTTATTTGTATTGTTGTAATGCCGTTCTTAGGGATTGTTTTTTGTTTAAATCTTGTAAATATAATTAGAAAAATTAAGAATGATAAAGAAACTAAAGTAAACACTTTTTTTCTTACCCTCTCATTCGTTCTTATCATATGGTCTATATCAGTAATGATTATTGTGTAATATAACGGGCAGGTATTTGCTTTTATAGCGGTGCTTGCCCTCTTTTTAAAGAAGGTGATTAGGTGATACTCGGAAAATGATTCTAGAAACCGTATGTGGTATCAGTAACGTAGCGAAAATTTTAACGCCTTTTTTAGACAGTTTGCGCCGACTGTTTAAGAGGGCGTATTTTTAATGTCTAAAAATCAAAATTGAACGTATATGTGGGATTGTTCTGTAAAAATCTAAATGTACTTACTTTTTTAAGCTGCCTAACCTGACGTTTTATGCTAATACACGTAGGTAAAGGTTAACTGCAGCAGATTTACATTGAATTTATGGAAAAATAATCTCATATTTTAAATGAAGAATGGACATTTGGAGGAGGAATTAAAATGGGTTTATTTGATGGGATAATAGGTAATGCAAGTGAAGTAAATCTAGAAAAATTACGGGAAGAAGTTAAAGATTTATTAACACCTCACGAAACAATTAAACATGCCTATAAAATTATAAGAGACACTTTTATTTTTACGGATAAAAGACTTATCTTAATCGATAAACAAGGAGTAACTGGGAAGAAAACGCAATATCATTCAATTCCATATAAGAGTATTCTTCATTTTTCAGTCGAAACTGCGGGAACGTTTGATTTAGATGCAGAGTTGAAAATTTGGGTTTCAGGTAGTGAATTACCGATTCAGAAAAACTTTAATAAATCAACTAACATCTATAAAATTCAAAGTGTGTTAGCGGAATATGTATTAGGAAAGTGATAAATATAACTTCTTTCAGCAAAAGTCTCACATCTATTGGTGGTGAGATGAATGTTTAGTTACTTTTCAGCGGGTATCCACCTGTACCTGTCGCTACCAAAACACTTGCTGAAAGAAGTAAAGCCTCCGGCGGATGCCATGGAATCGGAAAGTAGTTCTTGGTGAAGCATCGATTCCAGACGCAATTATGCCGAAGCATAATTGATCGGTCAACAATACTGTGGATCGTTTATCTTTGCTTGAACGTATATAATTATATTGGGTGATAACATATGAAAAGTGTAAACTTACAGCTTGACGAAAATAACTCGTTAGAAATAACGCAGATAGAAGAAAATTTATTTGAGATGCGACTTGGAATTAATGGAAGCATTAGTGTGTACTATATGACACGTGAACAGCTCCTGAATTTCGATCAACTTGGCGCTCATATTCGCATTGAGGCTTTTCTAGAGAATGACTCGTAGCTATATTTTAACTCAATTCGAAGCCTATATGAGTAGTTGATAAATGGTTTTCAAGACATATTCATTTAGTATTGAAGGCCTAATGTAGGTTTATGAAAATTAAGACAGATACATTAGTATTATTTCAATTTATTAAAGATTTTGTGAATTTCCTGATTATTAACGGTGGGATTTATTCAATTCGTGAAAGGGAATTTTTGAATTTGAGTAAAAACATACCTTTTTATAGTATAAACCGACTAATTTTGATATAAAAATTAAAGGTATATATAAATACATTGCTTACAAAGTATGGGTAAAATCTTTCTTGGTAGTGACAATTGTCTCTAAACAAATGTAATTAGATTGTATATACTTACTGTTAGAGGGAAGGAGGAGGTAACTTGATACTAGTTCGAAATGATAAATTCGAAATATCCGAGGAAAATGGTAAGGTCTATATGATTACTTACAGTGCTGGCTATCCATTAAAAGAATTTGATAGTATTTTACGTAGTCATCCCCGACTTAAATTATCAAATTTTTCAATATTAAAAAATGTCTTAGCAACAGAAAACACTAGCCCTGTTGAAATTGGACGCTGGCTTCCTAATGTTGAAGCAGAAATTGCACGAGATAAAATGTCTGCCTCAATATTTGTATATGAAACACATGATTATATACAAGAGAATAAAGAGAAATTAACTCAACAAATTCTGGAAACAATTGAGAGCGAAGGAATTGTTTATGGAATATTAGATTTTGATATTTCTAAAATTGATCCAGGAAAAGCATTTTTAATTGCACAAGGCACACCACCTGTAGCAGGAACAGATGCACAAATTACATACTTACCTAAACCAGAGAGAAAGCCAGTAATTCGCGAAGATGGGAAAGCTGATTATTATGACATGAACTTTATTTCTGAAATTTCAGAAGGTTCTTGGCTAGGTGAAAAAATCCCTGCAACATTAGGTAAACCAGGGAAAAATGTACTAGGAGAAATTATGGCTGCTGTACCAGGTCGTGATTTTCCTATACGATACGATAAAAAATCGGCTTATGAAGTAGAAGAGGATGGGAAAACTGTCATCCGTTCTAAAATAGCTGGTGTATTAGATGATGTCAAAGGTATGATCGGCGTTAATAGACATTTGCCGATTAATGGAGACGTTGGCGTTGAAACAGGGAATATCGAATTTAATGGCTCTTTAAGTATAAAAGGAACAGTTACATCAGGCTATACAGTCATTGCTACTGGAGATATTTCCATCGAGGGTGCTGAAAGTGTAAGCGGTGCCAAAGTTATTAAATCCATTGAAGGAGACGTTTATATTCGTGGAGGGATTTTTGGTTTAGGCTCAACTATTGTAGAGGCAGGCGGAAATATTTTCGTTAAGCATGTCAATGAAGCAAATCTCGTTGCAGCTGACAGCATTCATATAGGATTTTACGCATTAGGATCACAACTCACTGCGCATTCAATTTTTGTGGACGAACGGAAAGGGAAAATTATTGGGGGCCGTGCGGTAGCTAAGAATACAATCGTCACTGCCATCTCAGGAAATCGTTTAGAGCGTCGGACGGACTTAATCATTGAAAGCGTTAATAAACAAGAAAGATACTCTATTATGCAAGAGAGGGCTACACAGCTTAAGTCGCTACAATCAGAAATCTCTGAGCGAGAGGGGAAAATTAAAAGCTTACTGCCTTTCCTTGATAAAATGTCTAAGGAACAAATAGCTACATTTGAAGAAACAAAACAAAGCTTAACAAAATTGAAAGCGGATGCAGTAACAATCGATCATGAGGTTAAGCTCATAATGGATGAGATGCGTCATGCTGGAAAAGAAGAAATTATTGTGACGAAGGAAGCTCATCCTGGTACCTATATTCAAATTGGCAAAAAATCATCCTTATTAAGTAAGGTGACAAATGGTAAATTTCTTCTTGAATATGGTGAGTTAAATGTCTAGGGAATCATTCATTCCTGTATTTGCACATCGAGGGGCTTCAGCGTATACACTTGAAAATACTTTGAAGGCTTTTGAAAAGGCTTTAGAGCTTGGTGCAGATGGAATTGAATTAGATATCCAGCTTTCAAAAGAAGGTATTCCAGTTGTGTATCATGATCCACAGCTGTCAAGATTGGTTGGCATCAATAAGCATGTGAACGAATGTACGATAGAAGAGCTAGTAAGCTTTAAACTTGGGAAGCCTTGGAGGCGGTTGTTTTCAACGTTTAAAATCCCGACGTTTGATGTAGTTTTAGCTTGGGCAAATTCACAACAGCTACCCCTTAATATCGAATTAAAATCTACAATTCTTAATAATAAAAGCGCACTTATTCAAATGCTTCATGGGCTTACTTTGCCAGTTGGCAGTCATTTTTCATCGTTTCACTATGAGCTACTGGAGATTGTGAAACAATATAAGCCAAACTATGAAACAGCACTTATAGCAACAAAAAAATTAAAGTGGGATTTGCTTAGTGATTACAAAGCTATTGACAGTGTTCATATGCATAAAAGGTACTATAAGCCAAGATATTTGGAGGCTTGTGTAGCGAGTAATAAAGCATGTCGTTATTATGCAATCGATGGGGATGAAACATTTTTATTGAATCCGCATCCTTCTGTGATTGGTTGGATTACTGATTTTCCTGATAAAGTAATTGCGAAACAGCAACGTTAATCATTCTGATGAATGAAGATAAAAATAGCTATCCAATAAGTCTTTTGAACTTAAAAGGATAGCTATTTTTATTTTTTTTGGAAGCGCGGAGCCACTTTTCCATTTTTTCGATCGCGGTGGAGTAAGAATCCTGCGAAAAAGCCAAAGCCTATAACAAAGAGAATAATGCCAACGACGAATTGTAGCCATAAAAATGGGAAAGGTGAAATGAGCTTACCAAATAATGTATCACGCATAAATTTAATGCCACCTGCAGCCATAAGACCTGGAATAAGCATTACAATAAATGCAGCTAAACGAGCCATGCATGTCCCCCCTTATTCCTAATTTTAATTGTACCTGTGGATATTGGAATGTCAAGGAAGCTATGTTACTGATATACCCAAAAACTAGTAAAGACATAATAGAATAGATGTAACTGAATGTTTAGAAAATTCTTACTTAAACAAGAAAATGTAATAATAGTTGATAAATTGCGAAATTGTGAGTATTGTAAAAATAAATGGAGCATTATTATCCATTGTTAAACAATTTTAAATTCTTTCAGCTGGTGTTCAAATACTAGCTGAAAGAATTTAAAGCCTCCGGCGGATGTCATGGAATCGGAAAGAAATTCTTTGTACAGGCACAAAGCCGTTTCCGGACGCAATTATGCCGAGGCATAATTGATACACTTATTATACTGAATTGGAATGGGCATTTGGGGATGCACTTTCAAAAGCAAAGGGGCGAGTTTTCATGGAAATCTTCAAGTATATGGAAAAGTATGATTATGAACAATTGGTATTTTGCCAAGATGAAGCATCAGGGTTAAAAGCGATTATCGCTATCCATGACACAACACTTGGGCCAGCACTAGGCGGGGCACGTATGTGGACATATGCATCAGAAGAAAATGCGATCGAGGATGCATTACGTTTAGCACGAGGGATGACCTATAAAAATGCTGCAGCTGGTTTAAACCTTGGCGGAGGAAAAACGGTTATTATCGGTGACCCATTTAAAGATAAAAATGAAGAAATGTTCCGTGCACTAGGACGTTTCATCCAAGGGCTTAATGGTCGCTATATTACGGCAGAAGACGTTGGTACAACAGTGACAGATATGGATTTAATGCATGAGGAAACAAATTATGTAACGGGAATTTCCCCTGCTTTTGGTTCATCAGGAAACCCATCTCCAGTAACTGCTTACGGAGTATACCGTGGTATAAAAGCAGCGGCAAAAGAAGCATTTGGATCTGATTCACTAGAGGAGCGTACTATTTCTGTACAAGGTTTAGGCAATGTAGCCTACAAGCTTTGCGAATATTTACATAATGAAGGTGCAAAACTTGTTGTTACAGATATTAATCAAGCGGCAATTGATCGAGTTGTGAATGATTTTGGTGCGACTGCTGTGGCACCAGAGGAAATCTATTCACAGGAAGTTGATATTTTCTCACCTTGTGCATTAGGAGCGATTTTAAATGATGAAACGATTCCGCAACTAAAAGCAAAGGTTATCGCAGGTTCTGCCAATAATCAGCTACAAGATTCTCGCCATGGTGATTATTTACATGAATTAGGGATAGTGTACGCACCTGATTATGTGATTAATGCGGGTGGAGTAATAAATGTAGCTGATGAATTATATGGATATAACCGTGAGCGTGCGATGAAGCGTGTTGAAGGTATTTATGATAGTATCGAAAAAATCTTCGAGATTTCTAAACGTGATGGCATTCCGACATATGTTGCGGCTAATCGTTTAGCAGAAGAACGTATCGCTCGAGTATCGAAGTCTCGTAGCCAATTTTTAAAAAATGAAAAAAATATTTTACACGGTCGTTAAAAACCGTTTATTCGTTTAAAGAAGTCGCATTGTCGACTTCTTCTAACTTTATAGTAGCTTAGTAGATTTAATCGTTTAAATGAATTTAAACTGCAAGGTCAGATCATTTTTCTTAGTACCAAAGGAACAAGAGTTTTCTCAAAAGGGGGAATCCATATGGCTCAAAATTATGATGTTGTCATTTTAGGCGGAGGTACAGGTGGCTATGTTGCAGCAATTCGAGCTGCACAGCTGGGCTTAAAAACAGCTATTGTTGAACGTGAGCGCCTAGGCGGAACATGCTTGCACAAAGGCTGTATACCGAGTAAGGCCTTACTTCGAAGCGCAGAAGTGTATCGTATGGCAAATAAAACAGCTGCTGAATATGGTGTTGATATTGAAGGCGTTACATTGCAATTTGACAAAGTGCAGGTAAGAAAGCAAACGATTGTTGAGCAATTGAGCCAAGGTGTGAATACACTTATGAAAAAAGGCAAAATAGACGTTTATCAGGGAACAGGTCGAATTTTAGGACCTTCCATTTTTTCACCAATGCCTGGCACTATTTCAGTTGAAATGAATAATGGCGATGAAAATGAAATGCTAGTTCCAACAAATGTGGTCATTGCCACCGGATCAAAGCCAAGAGGAATGGCAGGACTAACAATTGACGGTCAATATGTGATGAACTCTGATCATGCACTGGAAATGGAAAATTTGCCAAAGTCATTATTAATTGTTGGCGGAGGCGTTATTGGAATTGAATGGGCCTCTATGCTTTGTGATTTTGGGGTTTACGTAACGGTCATTGAATATGGGCCATCCATTTTACCTGCAGAGGATACGGATATTGTAAAAGAGGTAACTAAGCAGCTTGAAAAAAGAGGCGTCCGAATTGTGACTAACGCTCGCCTAGATACAGGGACCTTTAAAATTGAAAATGATAACGTTTTCATTTCTGCGAAAGTCGATGATAAGGATGAATTATTTGAGGCAGATAAAGTATTGCTTTGTGTTGGGCGTGAAGCAAATACACAAGATATTGGATTAGAAAATACAGAAATAGAAGTTGAAAATGGGTTTATCAAAGTTAATAATTCGTATCAAACGCAGGAATCACATATGTATGCCATTGGGGATGTTATCGGTGGCTTACAATTAGCTCATGTTGCTTCGCATGAAGGGGTATCTGCGATTGAGCATATTGCAACGGGGGAAACAGAGGCGCTAAATGTTCTAAATGTACCAAAATGCGTTTATTCTTACCCTGAAGTTGCAAGTATTGGCTTAACAGAGAGGGCTGCTCGAGAGCAAGGTTATTCATTGAAAGTCGGTAAATTTCCTTTCAAGGCGATTGGAAAAGCGCTAGTTAATGGAGAGACAGATGGCTTTGTGAAAATGATTGCCGATGAAGAAACGAATGATATTTTAGGTATTCATATGGTAGGACCACATGTGACAGATTTAATTGGAGAAGCATCACTTGCTAAATTATTGGACGCAACGCCTTGGGAAATTAGTCAGGCTATTCATCCACATCCGTCACTAAATGAGGTACTAGCGGAATCAGCATTAGCAGTGGATAATCGCGCCATTCATTTTTAATTTCTTTTTTTGTAGCGAAAGTGAAACGTCGGGAAGGGGTGTTCGTATGCAAAGTGTTCAAATTAAGTACGAGGATTTAGGTTTATCAAAAGAAGATGTACTTGCAATGTTCGAAACGATGTTAATGGCGAGAAGACTAGATGAACGCATGTGGTTATTAAACCGTTCTGGTAAAATTCCATTTGTTGTTTCTTGTCAGGGACAGGAGGCAGCACAAGTAGGGGCAGCCTTTGCTCTTGATAATAATAGAGATTATATTGCACCCTACTATCGAGATATGGGCGTTGTTTTACATTTTGGCATGACACCAAGAGATTTGATGTTATCCGCATTTGCTAAAGCAGAGGATCCAAACTCGGGTGGGCGTCAAATGCCAGGTCACTTCGGGCATAAGAAAAATCGTATTCTAACAGGCTCTTCTCCAGTTACTACACAAGTTCCGCACGCGGTGGGAGTTGCTCTAGCAGGCCGTCTACAAAAAGAAGATTTTATTGCTTTTGTTACGCTAGGTGAAGGCTCTTCAAACCAAGGTGATTTCCATGAAGGTGCGAATTTCGCAGGAGTCCATAAGCTGCCAGTAATTATAATGGTAGAAAATAATCAATACGCAATTTCTGTGCCTGTAGAACGTCAATTAGGCTGTGCAAAAGTATCAGATCGCGGTATTGGCTATGGTATGCCAGGTGTTACTGTTGACGGGAAAAATCCGTTACAAGTTTATAAGGTTGTGAAAGAAGCAGCTGATCGCGCGCGTAGTGGTGATGGACCGAGTTTAATAGAAACAGTGACTTATCGCTTAACGGCTCATTCTTCGGATGATGATGATCGTCAATATCGAACAGCCGAGGATATAGCAGAAGGAAAGGCAAATGATCCAATTCTGTTGTTTGAAAAGTACCTAACGGATGCAGGAGTTATGACAGAAACACTACGTGCTGAAATAGAAGAACGTGTCATGGCAGAGGTGAATGAAGCAACAGATTATGCAGAAGCTGCTCCGTATGCAACACCAGAGCATGCTTTGAAATATGTATATGCACCAGCGGACGGAGGTGATGTGTAATGGCAGTGATGTCTTATATTGATGCGATTACATTAGCGATGAAGGAAGAGATGGAACGTGATGAGCGTGTTTTTATTTTAGGAGAAGACGTTGGCCGCAAAGGCGGAGTTTTCAAAGCAACAGCAGGTCTTTACGAGCAATTTGGTGAACATCGTGTACTTGACACGCCTCTTGCCGAGAGTGCAATTGCAGGGGTTGGTATCGGTGCTGCGATGTATGGGATGCGCCCGATTGCCGAGATGCAATTCGCTGATTTCATCATGCCTGCCGTTAATCAAATTGTTTCTGAAGCAGCAAAAATCCGCTATCGTTCAAATAATGATTGGTCTTGCCCAATGGTTATACGTGCACCATTTGGCGGCGGGATTCATGGAGCGCTCTATCATTCGCAGTCTGTAGAGGCACTTTTTGCAGGAACACCAGGCTTGAAAATTGTTATACCATCAACACCTTATGATGCAAAAGGCTTGTTAAAAGCAGCAATCCGCGATGAGGATCCAGTACTGTTTTTTGAGCATAAGCGTGCATATCGACTCATTAAAGGTGAAGTACCTGTCGACGATTATACATTGCCCATTGGTAAGGCAGATGTTAAGCGGGAAGGGGAAGACGTTACTGTCATTACGTATGGTTTAGCTGTCCATTTTGCATTACAAGCGGCAGAGCGCCTAGCAGCAGATGGTATTTCAGCGCATATTCTTGACCTACGCACGGTATATCCACTTGATAAAGAAGCGATCATTGAGGCGGCAAGTAAAACAGGTAAAGTTTTACTTGTTACTGAAGATAATAAAGAAGGTAGCATTATGAGTGAGGTTGCAGCAATTATTGCAGAGCATTGTTTATTTGAGCTCGATGCACCAATTCAGCGCCTTGCAGGACCAGATGTTCCAGCTATGCCTTATGCACCAACGATGGAAAAATATTTTATGATCAATCCTGATAAAGTAGAGCGTGCGATGCGAGAACTTGCAGCATTCTAATATAAAAAGTTCTATTTCTGATATCCACTCATGTGGTAAATAGAAGCTTTAAAAAGCTAAAATAAATGTGATTGTTTAACTATGCGGCCATAGATAATGTCACAGGTATTTTAAGGCACTTCATCAAAAGTTCGGGATGACATTTCTTAATTCGTTATGTCATGTATATAAGTTGATTGGAGTGGAGACTGGGCGACTCCTTGGGGATTAGCGATAGGGGAACGAAGGCTAAAGCCATCACATCCTGTGATAACGCCTTCGTGACCAACATCGTGTTGGCCCGAGACCCTGGAGCGAGCAACGCGAGTGAAGCGGCTCATCGGACGCCCCCAGGAAGCTCTGCGCGAAAGCGAAGCGTCAGCGGCAAAGCGCCCAGTCGGAACGGAAATCAACCCCCACTTTATGGTGATGAGTATTTTATAAATATGATAGTAATTTGATAGATCCAATTACACCTAGGCATAATATTGATGGGAGGAATAGATGATGGCTATTCAAAATATTACAATGCCACAGCTCGGCGAAAGTGTAACAGAAGGTACGATTGAAAAATGGCTTGTTAAGCCAGGTGATACGGTAAAAAAATATGATCCATTAGCAGAAGTTGTAACAGATAAAGTAAATGCAGAAATCCCGTCTTCTTTTGAAGGAGTCATTACAGAGCTACTTGTAGAGGAAGGGCAAACGTTACCAGTTGGTGCAGTCGTTTGTTCCATTGAAATAGCAGGTGACAGTGAGTTACCTCCTTCTCCTCCTCCGAAAAAATCAGCGGTAAGTACGGCAATTTTAAATGCAGGTGTACAAAAGAAACAGGAGACACAGCAGCCAACTACAGCTACAAGAGCATCGCAAAAAACAGTTCGACAGGATAAAGTGCGTTATTCACCAGCTGTTCTTCGACTTGCACAAGAGTATGAAATTGCCCTTGATAAAATCACAGGTACTGGTGAAGGGGGACGTATAACAAGAAAAGACCTAATGCAACTGATTGAGGCAGGAAATGTGCCAACTTCTCTAGTGGAAACACCTCCTGCAATCGATTCGGCCGTACCACAGTCAGTACCTTTTGAAGCATCAGCATCACAGGAGAATAAGAAACCAGCCACATCTGTACAACCAATTCAAGTGGGTGATATTGAAATTCCGGTAACAAAGGTGCGCCGTGCGATCGCCAATAATATGGTACGGAGCGTTCATGAAGTGCCACATGCATGGATGATGATGGAAGTAGATGTTACGGATTTAGTAGCATATCGTGATAACATCAAGACAGAGTTTAAGCAAAAAGAAGGCTTTAATATTACGTATTTTGCTTTCTTCGTAAAAGCAGTTGCTCAAGCTCTAAAGGAATTCCCAATGATGAATTCCATGTGGGCAGAAGACAAAATCATCCAAAAACATGACATAAATATTTCCATTGCAGTCGCAACAGATGATGCATTATTTGTTCCTGTTATAAAACACGCTGATGAAAAATCAATTAAAGGTATTGCTAAAGAAATTAATGAGCTTGCAGTGAAAGTTCGTGCAGGAAAACTGACGATGGATGATATACAAGGTGGTACATTTACGGTCAATAATACGGGTGCATTCGGCTCTGTACAGTCGATGGGCATCATTAATTATCCACAAGCGGCTATTTTGCAAGTGGAAAGTATTGTAAAAAAACCGGTTGTTTTACCTGGTGGAATGTTCGCTGCACGAGATATTGTGAATTTATGTTTATCTTTAGATCATCGCGTTCTTGATGGACTTGTCTGTGGTAAATTCCTAAATAGAGTAAAAGAAATACTCGAAAATACAAATAAATCTTCAATATCAGTCTACTGATGACTTCTCGGAAACCTGTTATATAACGGTTTCCGATTTTTTTTTGCTTTCCGAGTCGCAATTTGTCATGTAGAATAACAAATAGAAACTACTAAGGGGGGAAGCTGATTAAGCGTCCGCATGTCAAACAACATGAAAAATATTGAATTTGAAAAGCCGTCCTATTCAGAATGGCAAGATGCAGCAATCAAGGCTTTAAAAGGGAAACCATTCGAGTCTCTTTTAACGAAAACGAGTGAAGGTATTACATTAGAACCTCTTTACACCCAAGAAAGTTTAGTAGCAAAACTTGGTGAAGAACTTGATAAACAAGTTGCTACAATCCGTTCCCTACAAAATAACGAAGCATTTCAAGTGGCACAACAAATATATGCTGATACTAGTGAAGCATTTTTTGCACAGCTTGATGATAGCTTAGCTCGAGGCAATGAAGTAGTAACAATTGATAGCCGTGTAAATTTCGAATGGACTGAAGAAGTATTGGTACAATTAGGGACTTATTTCTCAGAATATTCGTTTAAAATTGTGGTTGAAAATTCAAATGATCCATTATTAGCAGTGTTCGACAAAATAGCAGTTAATCAGCGAGAAACTGTCAAAGGTTTCATCGTATCTAAAAATCCTATCTCTTTAAATAATTTCCCGAGCGTGCGCTCAATCGGTGCGGATACGACGATTTATCATAATAAAGGAGCAAATGCTGTGCAAGAGTTAGCATATGCACTTGCATTAGCCGCAAAATACGCAAAACAAGAAGAAAGCTTTGAAGCGTTCGCGAAGAAATTTTATGTATCTTTTGCAGTGGATACACCGTTCTTTACAGAGATTGCAAAACTCCGTGCTTTTAAAGTACTTTGGAAAGCGTTCTCATCCGCTTATGGAGTATCTAATAGCGTAAAAGTTCCAACTATTGCTGAAACATCATTAAGAAGCTTCTCTAAGCTGGATGTTTATGTAAACTTATTACGTTCAGCGAATGAAGCTCTTTCTGGCTTAATTGGCGGTGCGGATGTCTTTACAGTTCACCCTCATGATGCATTAACGAAGCCAACCGATCAATCGGTTCGTATTGCACGGAATGTATCGTTAATCTTAAAAGAAGAAACAAATGTTTTAAAAGTTATAGACCCAGCTGGTGGCTCTTACTTTATTGAGTCATTAACAGCAGATTTTGTGAAAGAAGCTTGGGCATTATTCTTAGAAATTGAAGCAGCTGAAGGTATTGACGCTTACATTGCATCTGGAAAGCTTACGGAGGAACTAGAAAAATCCTATCAAGCTCGTATAAAAGCGGTACAAACGCGTAAGCAATCATTAATAGGTACAAATATTTATGCTAATCCAGCAGATGTACTTGAAAGCGCAACAAACCCAATGTTTGCAGAAATTAAGCGAATTGCTATACCTTTTGAGCAATTACGTGCGGTAATGACTACGTCAAATGTGAAAACTGGAATCTTATCATTAGGCACACTTAAAAGTTCAAAACCACGTGCTGATTTCGTGTCAGGTTTCTTAAACACTGTAGGTCTAGTACCAGAAAAAAGCGAACCAGTTGCTACAGCTGAAGAAGCATTAGCTTGGTTAAACGCTACAGAAGCAACATATGTGGTAATTGCAGGTAATGATGACGATACAAAAGAATTAGTACCAGCAATTTTAGCAGGCAAACCAGCTAACGTAATTGTTGACGTTGCCGGCAAATTTAAAGACGAAGAAGAAGCTTGGTTAGCAAATGGCTTAAACGGCTTTATTTTCGCAGGACAGAACATCATCGAAAAATTAGACTCAGTGTTCGCTAGCATGAAGGAGGTCCAACGATGAGCAAGCCAAATTTTAGTGCAGTTGAAATCGAAAAAATTTTAGCAGTCGAAGCTCCTCAAGCGTCAGAAGAAAAATTTATGACTAATGAAGGTATCGAGATTAAAGATGTATACACAAAAGAAGATATTAAAGAGGCAAAACATTTAAACGATGTAGCGGGTATAGCGCCAAATACGCGCGGTCCATACCCTACTATGTATGTTGCTCGTCCTTGGACTGTTCGCCAATATGCTGGTTTCTCAACAGCTGAAGAATCAAATGCATTCTACAAACGTAATCTAGCAATGGGTCAAAAAGGTCTTTCTGTTGCCTTTGACTTAGCAACTCACCGTGGCTATGACTCAGATCATCCTCGTGTAACAGGGGATGTTGGTAAAGCTGGTGTTGCGATTGACTCTGTAGAAGATATGAAGATTTTATTTGATCAAATTCCTTTGGATCAAATGTCAGTTTCTATGACAATGAATGGTGCTGTATTACCAGTTCTTGCATTCTATATCGTTGCTGCTGAAGAGCAAGGCGTTACACCAGACCAATTAGCGGGTACAATCCAAAACGACATTTTAAAAGAATACATGGTTCGTAACACATATATTTATCCACCAGCGATGTCTATAAAAATTATTGCAGATATTTTTGAATATACAGCGAAATTTATGCCGAAATTTAACTCAATTTCAATCTCTGGTTACCATATTCAAGAAGCGGGGGCAACAAATGACATCGAACTTGCTTATACACTAGCAGATGGTCTTGAATATGTTCGTACAGGGCTAAAAGCTGGAATCGATATTGATGCCTTTGCTCCTCGTCTATCATTCTTCTGGGCAATTGGTATGAACTATTATATGGAGGTTGCAAAAATGCGTGCTGCACGTCGAATTTGGGCACAAATGATGTCAACGTTTAATCCGAAAAACCCTAAGACATTAGCACTTCGTACACACTCACAAACATCTGGTTGGTCTTTAACAGAGCAAGATCCATTTAATAATGTGGCACGTACACTAATTGAAGCGAATGCGTCTTCAATGGGGCATACGCAATCTCTTCACACAAATGCACTTGATGAAGCGATTGCTCTACCAACTGATTTCTCTGCACGTATTGCACGTAATACCCAGCTGTTCCTACAAGAAGAAACGGCAATGACAAAGGTTATTGATCCTTGGGGCGGTTCATACTATGTGGAAAAATTAACAGACGAAATTACAAAATCTGCGTGGACATTAATTGAAGAAATCGAAGAACTAGGCGGTATGGCGAAAGCGATTGAAACAGGTCTTCCAAAAATGAAAGTCGAAGAGGCTGCGGCAAAACGTCAAGCGAAAATCGACTCTAAAACAGAAACAATCGTAGGTGTAAATAAATATCGTCTAGAAAAAGAAGAACCTATCGAAATTCTTGACATTGATAATACATTAGTTCGTCAAAAGCAAATTGAACGTTTAGAAGCAATGAAGGCAGCTCGTGATGAAGCAGAAGTACAAAAGCATCTAGCTCGATTAACGAAAGCTGCGCAAGATGGTGAAGAAAACTTATTAGCGATAGCTGTAGATGCAGCGCGTGCTCGTGCTTCTTTAGGTGAAATTTCTGATGCAATCGAAGTTGTTTCAGGTCGCCATAAAGCAGTAATTCGTTCAATCTCTGGCGTTTACTCTGCAAACTTCTCAGATGAGGAGCAAATTGCTGAAATGAAGCAAATGACAGAGGAGTTCCTTGAAAACGAAGGTCGTCGCCCACGTATTTTAGTAGCGAAAATGGGACAAGATGGACATGACCGTGGTGCGAAGGTTGTGGCAACAGGGTATGCTGACTTAGGCTTTGATGTAGATATTTCACCACTATTTATGACACCTGCTGAAGCAGCTCAAATGGCTGTAGAAAACGATGTTCATGTCATTGGTGTATCTTCATTAGCAGCTGGTCATAAAACGCTTGTTCCTGAATTAGTAGCAGAGTTAGAAAAACTGGGCCGTGAAGATATCATTATTATTGTTGGAGGTGTTATTCCAGCACAAGATTATGAATTCCTTTATGAAGCTGGCGCGGTAGCGATATTTGGACCTGGTACAGTTATTCCTGTATCGGCACAAAAGATTATTGAAGAGATTTATAAACGTTTAGGCTATGAGGAAGTGTCTGAATAATGGACAAAAATAAAGGAATGCCTGAAAGTGCGCTATTTGTTATGGACGGAGTAGAGGCAACTCACGACGGAATGCAATATGGTACACCGAAAAAATTCCGAAAGAAAAAAGCAGACAATTTAAACATTCAGGAGCTTGCACAAGAAGTACGTGCAAGCTCTCGTACACACTTGTCAAAAGCTATTACTCTCATTGAAAGTTCAAATGCTACACATAAAGTGCAAGCACAAGAACTTCTTCAAGAGCTTCTACCACATACAGGAAACAGTGTCCGTATTGGGATCACAGGCGTTCCTGGTGCTGGAAAGAGTTCGTTTATTGAGGCTTTCGGAACGATGCTTTGTGAGATGGAGAAAAAAGTGGCAGTTCTTGCGATTGATCCAAGCTCTTCTTTATCGGGAGGAAGTATATTAGGCGATAAGACTCGAATGGAGGAGCTCGTGAAAAAGCCTAATGCATTTGTTCGTCCCTCTCCATCAGCTGGTACCCTAGGGGGTGTTCATAAGAAGACACGTGAAACGATGCTTGTTTGTGAAGCGGCTGGCTACGATGTCATTTTAATAGAAACAGTCGGTGTTGGACAAAGTGAAACATATGTCCGCGGTATGGTTGATTTCTTCTTGCTGTTAGTTTTAACAGGTGCCGGGGACGAGCTACAAGGCATGAAAAAGGGCATTATGGAGTTAGCGGATGCCATTGTTGTTCATAAGGCTGATGGTGATAATGTTCGTCTTGCTAAAAAAACGGTATCTGAGTATAAGCAAATTTTACATTTCTTACAGCCTGCAACCCCAGGGTGGATGTCCACAGCAATGCCGGTAAGCTCGTGGGAAAAACGTGGTCTCGACAAAGTCTGGAGTACAATAGGGGAGTTCAGACAAATTGTTGAGGCAAATAATTACTGGTCAATTAGACGCCAAAATCAGACGAGAGATTGGTTCCAATCGATGATTACCGACCATTTAATCGATATGTTTTATGGTAATCCAGAACGTAAAGCACAGGTACAACTTTTAGAACGTCAAATTTTAAATGGACAGTTGACAGTCACACAAGGTGTAGATCGTTTGTTTAGCGATGAACAATCACAGAAATAATATTACCTTTGTTATGAGCAACTAGGTGCACAAATTCGTCGCTAACTGCTATGATAGGAGATGAAATGTGCGTCCAATATCTAAAGCTATTAGTTTAAGATGGCGCGAACTTGAAAGGAGCTTATCGCTATATGAATATGGATTACGATTTATTTATGCAAGAAATTTTAAAAACAGCACGTGCAGAAATTGAGGGTGCTGGTTATGAGCAGCTTCGCACGCCAGAAGCTGTTGAAGAGGCATTTGCCCGTCCAGGTACAACTTTAGTCATGGTAAACTCTGTATGTGGCTGTGCAGGAGGTATCGCACGTCCAGCAGCAGCACAAAGCGTACATTACGATAAACGTCCAGACCATCTTGTAACAGTATTTGCTGGTCAAGATAAAGAAGCAACTGCAGCTGCTCGTTATCACTTCGGTGAAGATCATTTACCATCTTCCCCATCATTTGTGTTATTAAAGGATGGACAAGTAGTAGCAGAAGTTGGACGCTATGAAATTGAGGGACATGACCCAATGTCAGTAGTAACAAACTTACAAGCAAACTTTGAGGAATATTGCGACGAACTTTAATTTTATTCTTAGAAGTTAAAAGAGAAGCTATTCTATAAGTATGTTGCCCCGCAGCTACAAAATATCTGCGGTGGCTTACTACTTGGCCATGCTAATTGATCCTCGATTAGCATGGTGTTATAGCTTCCTTTTATTTTTCAATATACCTGGCCAATTGACGTTCGAAATATTTGTAATATTGGCTAAATGAATAATCTGAAATTCGAAATCAATAAAATTAACAGGTGTGTTGATAAGCAATATTGGGCATTATTTGTGGTGAAATCCTTTATTTTTCTTGGACTACTTCAATTGTCGCTCGTCGCCAAAAGTTATTGATGACATTTGTAAAACGTATTCAATGAATATTGTTGATTGTAGTGGAGGATGGGCGACTCCTTGGGGATCAGCGTCACAGATGAGACCCTGGAGCGAGCAACGCGAGTGAAGCGGCTCATCGGACGCCCCTAGGAAAGCGCCCAGCCGGAACGGAAATCAACCACACATTATGGTTTGAGCCTATGTTTGTGAAATAAGGCTAATCAACACGTATGTAAAATTAGAGTACTAAAAGATAGGAGGCAGTCGACTTGAAGAAGTTTTCAATCGGCTATCGTACATTAAAAACGGCCTTTGGTGCAGCAATCGCTATTGCCATTGCCCAATACTTTGAATTAGCTTCTTATGCATCTGCTGGTATTCTAACAATATTATGTGTACAGCCAACGAAGAAAAAATCTCTTCATGCTGCTTATACACGATTCGTCGCAAGTATTATCGGTATGCTTTATGCATTTTTGAGCTTTGAGCTATTTTCCTATCATCCGCTTACATTTGCAGGTATGCTGATCGTATTCATACCAACAATTGTATCTTTGAAGGTTGCAGATGGTTTTGTCTCTAGTGCAGTAATTATCATGCATATTTATGCAGCTAAAAGCTTTTCATTGGCACTAGTTTCTAATGAATTCGCATTAATGGCAATTGGATATGGTACGGGAATAGCTATAAATATGTATATGCCAGACATTCAAAAGGAATTAAATTACTATAGAGTTAAAATTGAGGAACTTTACAGTAAGATTTTTTTAGAAATCGCCAACTATTTAAGAGAAGGCGATACATTGTGGGATGGGCAGGAAATTATTGACGCCATTAAAGCATTAAATAGTGCGAAATCCCTAGCATTTAAAGATGTTGAAAATCATTTTACGAGACGTGAAAATGACTACTACGTATATTTTGATATGCGTGAACAGCAACTAGAAATTATCGATAGGGTTCTTCCGAAAATAACGGCACTTCCTGTTATAGTACAAGAGGCGGTGATCGTCGCTGACTTTTTACAAGACCTCGGTGAGCATGTTCATTCAGGAAATACGGCTAGTCATTTTAGGGGGAAGTTAGAGCAGGTAAAGTTAGATTTCGCCCAATTACCTTTACCAAAAAATCATGAGCAATTTTTAGCACAAGCGGCTCTCTATCAATTTATTGAGGAAATGGATCGATATTTAGAAATTAAGCAGTCTTTTAAGGGCTTAAAGGTAAAGAAAAAGCGCCCGCAGTAATGCGGACGCCTAGCTTTCCATTACACTAGCATTGATAAGCCGAATGCTAGAGATGAAATTACCATGATTGCTATCATCGTATAAACGACAATTTTTTGAAATTTTTTATTACTCATATGCTCGTTCGCTCCTTCTTTTCATATAAATAGTTTAGCAAATCTGAAAAATTTCTCAAGTAGTAGAGTTTTTACGAAAAAGTCTGTAAAATAGATTATGTACCATAACAGAAGGAGATGTCACCATGGAGAGAGTAGATCATATTGGGATTGCAGTCCGCGATCTTAATGAACGCATTACATATTATACAGAAACTTTAGGCCTAAAGCTGCTGAAAGTGGAAGAAGTAGAATCTCAACAGGTTCGTGTTGCATTCATTGATGCGGGTAATGTAAAAATTGAGTTATTAGAACCGATGAGTGAAAAAAGTACTATTCACGGATACATCGAAAAACGTGGAGAAGGTATCCATCATGTAGCTTTCGGTGTAACAGGTATTCGTGAGCGTATGGCTGAGCTTCGTGAAAAAGGCGTCCGTCTTTTATCTGAAGAGCCAGGACCAGGTGCTGGTGGTGCAGAAGTTGCTTTTATGCATCCGAAATCATCTTTCGGTGTGTTATATGAATTATGCGATAAAAGTGGAAAAGGGGATAAGTGATCAGTATGGATATGTTCGATAAAATTAATGACTTGTATGACCGTAAGACAGTAATTGAACTTGGTGGCGGCTATGAGCGCATCGAGAAGCAGCATGATAAAGGCAAATTAACTGCTCGTGAGCGTATTGAATTATTACTAGACGAAGGTACATTTTTCGAGATCAACCCATTCATTACACACCGTACAGTAGACTTTGGCATGGACAAGATGGAAGGTCCTGGGGATGGTGTAGTAACTGGTTTCGGTAAAATTAATGGACGTTCAGTATACTTATTCTCTCAAGATTTCACAGTATTTGGGGGAGCACTTGGTGAAATGCACGCAAAAAAAATGGCAACAGTAATGGATTTAGCTGCAAAAAATGGTACACCATTTATCGGTATTAATGATTCAGGTGGCGCTCGTATTCAAGAGGGTGTACTTTCACTTGATGGTTATGGTCATATTTTCTATCGTAATGCAATCTACTCTGGGGTAATTCCTCAAATCTCAGTTATCATGGGACCATGTGCTGGTGGGGCGGTATATTCTCCAGCAATTACAGACTTCATTCTAATGGTTGATAAGACATCTCAAATGTTTATTACAGGACCGAAAGTTATTGAAACAGTAACAGGTGAAAAAATTTCTGCTGAAGATTTAGGTGGTTCAAAAGTAAACAACGCTGTAAGTGGTAATGCACACTTCCGCGCACCATCTGAAGAAGAAGCTATTGATCAAATTAAGAAACTATTAAGCTACTTACCACAAAATAATAAAGAAAAAGCTCCTCGTCAGGCACGTCCAGAGGGTGATGACTATCGTCCGGAAATCGTGGATACTGTACCGATTGAAACAACTCGTCCTTATGATGTACGAAAAGTAGTCGAGCAAATAGTGGACGAAGGCTCATTTATGGAAGTTCATGCAGAATTTGCGAAAAACGTTGTAGTTGGTTTTGCGCGTATTGCTGGTGAATCGGTTGGTCTTGTATGTAACCAACCTAAAGTATTAGCTGGTGGATTAGATATTGACTCTTCAGACAAGGCTGCTCGTTTTATTCGTACTTGTGATGCTTATAATATACCAATCATCACATTTGAAGACGTTTCTGGTTTCTTCCCAGGCGTTAAACAAGAGCATGGCGGTATCATTCGTCACGGAGCGAAAATCCTTTATGCATACTCAGAAGCAACTGTACCAAAAATTACAGTGATTCTGCGTAAAGCATATGGTGGTGCGTATGTTGCCCTTAACTCTAAATCAATTGGAGCAGACTTAGTATTTGCTTGGCCTAACGCAGAAATTGCTGTTATGGGTGCGGCAGGTGCAGCTAACATTATCTTCGCGCGTGAAATTGCAAAATCGGAAGATCCAGAAGCAACACGTGCAGCGAAAATTGAAGAATATAAAGATAAATTCGCAAATCCATACGTGGCGGCATCTCGCGGTATGGTAGACGATGTTATCGACCCACGTGATACACGTATTAAGCTAATTCAAGGGCTAGATATGTTATCAAACAAACATGAAACACGTCCAGAGAAAAAGCACGGAAACATTCCTCTATAAAAATTGTACAAGCTTAGTATCCTTTGGGGTTACTAGGCTTTCTTTTTACGAACATTTGATAATAAAAGATCTATTGGAAATAACAGATAATTGAAACATTTCCTATTTTCATTCGTACATATATATAAGAGGAGTTGAGATGGATGGAATGGAAACAATTACAAAAAGAGCAAGAAATGATTCATGCACAATTAAGAACTGCTAGTAGGTTAAGTGAACAAAAGGATTTAATTGAAAGGCAAATCGAGCGTGCACAACAGGAAATTTACAAACATTCTAAAGCACTCAATCAAATTCGTTTGAAACTCGATAAGTTAGAAGGTTTTTCTTTTATGAATACGATTCGTACGTGGGCAGGGCAACAAGATGAGCTACGTGCAGAAAAAATTGATGAAGCAGCTATTCTTGAATTAAAAATAAATGAAGCAAAGAAGATGGAACTTGATTTGACAGATGATTTACGGCAAATAAACACTAAACTTACTCAAATTAACGAACAAGAGTTGCATGAAGTTTTAAAGCAATTAAATGCTAAAAAGAAAGGCTATTTACAAATACATGAGCCTGAACAGGCAAAAAGGCTTGAACAATTAGCGCACGAAGAAATGTTAACGAAACAACTTATTATAGAGATAGGGGAAGCAGAAGAAGCTGGTGAAGCAGCACTTACTAAGCTTGGACAAGCTGCAGAGTCCTTGCATTCTGCAAGTGGTTACTCAGCATGGGATACGTTTTTTGGTGGGGGTCTCATTGCTACACATTTAAAGCATGATGCACTTGATGAGTCCGAAAATTATCTTCATAATGCTCAAATTGCATTACAGCGCTTCCAAAACGAACTACTGGATGTACAAGATATGTCTACGAAATCGTTAGCAGTTGAAACAGATGGATTTGTAAAATTTGCGGACTATTTCTTTGATGATATTTTTTCAGCTTGGTCTGTCCATTCTAAAATATCTACCGCCAGAGAGCAGGTTTCCCGTGTACAAGATGATGTACATAATACGATTTTGCGTCTACAGGATAAACATAATAAGGCAGATGGCTATTTGCAGTCTCTACATAAAGAAAAAGAAGCGATCTTTCAAAAGTAATCTGTGAAAAGACTTTCCCTTTAACGGTAAATTAGTAATAACATAAAAAGCAGAAAAAAACGCTCAATAATCTGAGCGTTTTTTTGTGTAAAGCCCCTGTTTGACTGACGAAGGTTATTAAGTATCACCGTAGTATTCTGCAAAATGCAAAAATCCAAATTTCCTCACAAGAAAGTTTCTTAATTCGCCATGAGTAGCTTTTTCTATTGGAGGATTTGTTAGGGTGTATGCTTTGGCATTTAATTCAGCAAATTTATCTTTATCTACTGCATTATGTTCTTTATCTTCAATAATCCCTGAAGAAATTGCGGCTTTTGGATAACCCATTAAAAATATATGTGTTCTTAATGCCATACTTGGTGTTGAATGCAACAATATAATTACAACCAATAAGGAAACAATAATTATAACTTTTTTCTTCAAGTCACCGCTCCCCAAAAATTGACGTGAATAATCTATAAAATATTTTAACATAAATTTTCCATTTATCTTCAAAAAAGTAGTTCGCTAAAAGAAGCACTTTTACCCGTCTATAATTTGCGAATTGAATTGAATTGAAGAGGATAATTATAGCCCAATTGAAAAACAATGTAATCGTTTTATTTTACCAAACGCAGCAGTATGCTAAAATATAGAAGATAACTATGACGTGGATAACACGTAAACTAAGGGAGTCCTACAACATGACAAGTCGTTTAGTAGAAGAGTTTTTTGAGCTCGTACAAATCGATTCAGAAACAAAACATGAAGAAGTGATTGCGCCGATTTTAATCGACAAATTAACAGCACTTGGTTTTACAGTAGAACAAGATGATGCACATACTCGTAACGGGCATGGAGCAGGTAATATACTTGCTACGCTAAAGGGTTCATTAGATATTGACCCAATTTATTTTACTTCTCATATGGATACAGTTGTCCCAGGTAAAGGGATTAAACCATCTCTTCGTGAAGATGGCTATATCGTTTCAGATGGTACAACTATTTTAGGTGCTGATGACAAAGCAGGTCTTGCCGCATTATTTGAAATGGCTAAACGCTTAAAAGAGCAAAATATTGAACATGGTGATATTGAATTTATTATTACAGCTGGCGAGGAAAGTGGGCTCGTTGGCGCTAAAGAGTTAGATCCATCTAAAATTAAAGCGAAATACGGCTTTGCTGTAGACAGTGATGGCAAAGTAGGAGGAATTGTAACAGCGGCTCCATTCCAAGCAAAAATTTCTGTTAAAATAATTGGGAAAACAGCACACGCTGGTGTCGCTCCAGAAAAAGGAGTGTCTGCGATTACGGTTGCTTCCAAATGTATTGCACAAATGAAGCTAGGTCGATTAGATGAAGAAACAACAGCTAATATTGGTCGCTTTGAGGGTGGGCAGGCAACAAATATTGTATGTGACGAAGTAACAATTCTTGCGGAGGCTCGTTCGATCGACAAAGCGAAGCTAGATGCCCAAACGAAGCATATGCAGGAGACGTTCGAGCAAGTAGCTGCTTCGTTAGGTGCGAAGGCTGAAGTTGAAGTGAAGCTAATGTATCCTGGATTCCGTGTAACAGAATCAGATAAAGTTGTGCAAGTGGCAATGGCAGCTGTACACAACATCGATCGTACACCAAAGCTTGGTATTTCAGGCGGAGGTTCCGATGCTAATGTAATTGCGGGCTTTGGCATCCCTACAGTAAATCTTTCTGTTGGATACGAGGACATTCATACAACAAATGAAAAAATCCCAGTCGAAGAATTAGAAAAATTAGCGGATTTACTTGTTGAAATCATTAAAGAGTCTGCGAAAAAATAACTACAAAAATCGAGGATGTGACCGCATGGAAAGTGTAAAGGCAGTAGTTTTTGCTTGTGGTACAGAGGAATATGCAGTACCTGTAGAACAAGCGATTTCGATTGAAAAGTTAGAGCAAGTAACACCGATTCCTCACTTGCCTAATTATCTTCTAGGCTTCACAAGAATTCGTGGCGAGCTTGTCCCTGTGCTTGATTTTGAGCGTATTCTTTATAATCGTTCTTCTAATGCTGCAACAGCACGGATTATAGTATTGAACACGGATGTTGTGAATTATGGATTACTTGTAACAGAAGCTCGTGAAATTCTTGATTTTGATGAGTCGGTATTAAAGCAGATGGGACTTGTTAATTATTCAAAAACACGCTATTTTACAGCTGTGGCTAATCTTGAAAATCGTATGATCACATACGTTGACCCGAAGATACTTGTGAATTCATTAGAAGGTATACGTGAAATAATTAATTATTTACACAAAATGCTTGAAAATGAAAAAGAAAACGTAGAGGCATAAGTCTTTGTATGATTAAATCATTCAATACAATATTTCATAGATAATATTTGAGACAGAATTACAAATGTGTGATTCTGTCTTTCTTTTTAAGTAGCTTTATTAAAAGGAAACTGAATACCTATGTCGAATATTAAGCTTATCACTAAAACGTGTCGTTGATTTTCGTTCCGACTAGTAGCTTTCATTGGGACGTCCAATGAGCTGCAAAACAAATAAGTAAATAATTCTTTTTTGAGGAGGTATTTGTCATATGAATACAGAGAAAAAGCAAATACCTGAAGAAAAAAGAGAACACTTAAGGCAAAGTGAATTAAAAAACAATCCTACTGGCTCTTTAAACGATGGAATAAATAGGGGAACTAGCGGAAATTTAAATGGTATGGGTTGGAAAGAGACGTTAATATTAGTTTTAGTGTTATTCATAGGCTACATTATATACAAAATATTTTTCAATTAAAGATATGAAAGGAATCGATATATCTCCATAATCTTCTATCCATGATTTTTCAATCGCTACAAGTTATCAACATAATTACTTATTTCTAACATAGTAAAAATAACCTGTGTTCATATGCACATATTTGAAAGTTAACAATAAAATTATGCGATTTACCTACTGACATATCCATACTAACATCGTATTATGTATGGTAAGAAAACTACTGTAAAAGGCAAACTTCACCGAAAGGGAAGGACGCAAAGCCATGAGTCTAAACACTATTTTAGTGCATGATTGTCAGGTTGCCAGGTTCTATTCTATGAGCCTCGGCCAATAGAATGGAGATGTAATATATGGGAAGTCGTTCACTATCAAAAGCGATCATTGTTTTTATAGTAGCAATTGTAAGTACGCTAGGATTAACAATGGGAAAGGTAGACGCAATGGCCATGCAGGATAGGGCTACTTGGTTATGGGACACGACAAAGATTGTTGAAGATGAATCAGGAGTACTTTCATTTTTAGAAAGCAAACAAGTTAATAAATTATATTTACAAATTAATAGTGATATAGCAAGTAATTTTTACAAAAGTTTTATCGATAAAGCAACGGCAAAAGGGATAAAAGTATATGCGTTAGATGGTTCTGCAAGTTGGGTTTCAACAGAAGGCTATAAAATGCAGGATCAGCTATTTGATTGGTTACAAACATATAATGGAAATGCAGCAGCAACAGAGCAATTTTCTGGCGTTCATCTTGATGTAGAGCCCTATTTAAATAGTGGCTGGAGCTCGAACCAAGCGAAAACGATTGAATCCTATCAAGCGCTTCTTACTAGAGCGAAAGGGGATACCGACCGATTACTATTGCCATTGGAAGTTGATATGCCATTTTGGTTTGACGAAATTACTTACAAAAACCAATTATTAGCTGACTGGGTAATTGACCAAGTGGAAAGTGTTTCAATAATGGCTTATCGAGATGCTGCTAAAGACATTATTAATATCGTTGAACATGAAATAAATTATGCAAAAAAAGTAAAAAAGTCAATTGTTATTGGTGTGGAAACAGGAGCCACTGATGAAGGGAATACTATTACCTTCTATGATGATGGAGAAGCCTATATGAACAAACAGTTAGCACAAGTTCATCAATATTATGCCAATAAAAAAAGTTATAATGGTTTTGCCATTCATGATGTTGATAGTTGGATGAATATGCAGCCGTAAAAAATCCTCTCCAGCATTAAGTTGGAGAGGATTTTCTTTGCCTTATGAAAGTCGGCCGCTATAGTCTTCGAATTTAAATTCACGAATGACTTTAATGCCTTCTTCATCGTTATAAGAAACGATTGATGGAAGATTTACGCCATTAAACATATGATTTTTCACCATTGAGTAATGTGCCATATCTGTAAATACTAGACGATCGCCTGATTGTAAAGATTGTTCAAATGAATAATCACCAATTACATCACCAGCCAGACAAGTAAGCCCGCCTAGACGATACGTGTAAGCTAGCTCATTTGGTTGACCAGAACCAATAATCATTGGGCGGTATGGCATTTCTAGAACATCTGGCATATGGCAAGTTGCCGATGTATCTAAAATTGCTAGGTCCATACCGTTTTTCTGTACATCGAGAACAGTTGCTACTAAATAACCTGTATTAAGTGCAACAGCTTCACCTGGCTCTAAATAGACGAGAAGGTTATACTTGTCTTGAATGTAATTAATGATATTCACAAGCTTTTCTACATCATAATCCTCACGAGTAATATGGTGACCTCCACCAAAGTTTAACCATTTCATTTGATGTAAAACATCACCAAATTTTTCTTCGACAACTTGTATAATACGCTCTAACGTATCGGAGTTTTGCTCACACATTGCATGGAAGTGTAAGCCATCAATACCGTCAAGCTGTGACTTGTCGAAGTTGGCTAATGTTGTGCCAAGACGAGAATTCGTGTAGCAAGGGTCGTAAAGTGCTGTTTCAATTTCAGAGTACTCAGGATTGATACGAATACCACATTCAATTGTTTTACCAGCGGATTTTACTTTGTCCTTATATTGATTCCATTGGTTAAATGAATTAAATACAATATGATCAACGTAGCCAAGAAGCTCGTCCATTTCATGTTCGACGTAAGCTGGTGCATAGACATGAACTTCCTTGCCCATTTTTTCATAGCCTAGTCGAGCTTCAAATAATGAGCTGGACGTAATCCCTGCTAAATATTCACCCACTAAAGGGAATGTTGAATGCATTGAAAACCCTTTTAAGGCAAGTAAAATACGGCAGCCTGTGCGATCTTGAATCGATTTTAAAAGTTCTAGATTTTTTGTTAATAATCGTTCATCCACTACGTAAGAAGGGGATGGAACTTTTGAGAAATCAATTGGCTTCATCGATTTAATTCCTTTACATCTAACTCAAGGTCAAGTAATTCTGGATTATGGCTTTCTTGCCATGGTAGACCCCATTTATTTAGTGCATTCATGAATGGATCTGGATTGAAATCTTCGACATTCCAAACGCCAGGTTTACGCCATTGACCGTTCATCACAAGCATTGCACCAATCATTGCTGGTACACCTGTTGTGTAGGAAATTGCCTGTGAACCAACTTCGTTATAGCATTCCTCGTGGTCACACACATTGTAGACATAATAAGTTTTTTCCTTACCATCTTTTAGACCACGAATAATACAACCGATATTAGTTTTTCCTTTTGTACGTGGTCCAAGTGATGCTGGATCAGGCAGTACAGCTTTAAGGAAGTGAATTGGTTGAATCATTTGTCCTTCAAATTCAATCGGCTCAATAGAAGTCATACCAACATTCTCTAATACTTTTAAATGTGTTAAGTATTTTTCAGAGAATGTCATCCAGAAGCGGATTTGCTTTAAACCTTTAATGTTTTTAGCAAGTGATTCTAGTTCTTCATGGTATAAAAGGTAAATATCTTTTGGTCCGATTTCTGGTAAGTTATAAATCTCTTTTTTCTCAAGTGGTGCAGTTTCAACCCACTGACCTTCTTTCCAGTAACGACCATTCGCAGTAATTTCACGAATGTTGATTTCTGGGTTGAAGTTTGTAGCGAAATGGTAACCGTGATCACCAGCATTTGCATCCACAATATCTATGTAGTGGATTTCATCAAATTCATGTTTTTGTGCATGAGCTGTGAAAACGCCCGTTACACCTGGATCAAAACCGCTACCAAGTAAAGCAGTTAAACCAGCTTTTTCGAACTTCTCTTTATAAGCCCATTGCCATTTATATTCAAATTTTGCCGTTTCAGGTGGCTCGTAGTTTGCAGTATCCACATAGTGTACACCTGTCGCTAAGCAAGCATCCATAATCGTTAAGTCTTGATAAGGTAGTGCTACATTAATAACAACTTGTGGTCCGAAGGCTTTAATTAGCTCAATAACCTCTTCCGTATTGTCTGCGTCTACCTGTGCGGTATGAATCTTTGTTTTTCCGCCATCTAGTTTTTCTTTTAGAGCGTCACATTTTGAAACAGTTCTACTTGCGATACAAATCTCCTCAAACACGTCCGAATTTTGAACACACTTGTGTACCACAACACTGGCTACTCCGCCAGCTCCTATAATCAATGCTTTACCCAATTGTCTACCCCCAAATTCATATAAGTATTGTCAAACAAGCTGATTATACAGAAAATTGAATTACTACTCAATCATTCTTTTTAAATTTTCTACAAAATTTTTTATTTTTCAACAATAATGTAGCGTATTCAGAGGGGAATGCCACGAAAAAAGAAGCATTTCGTGAAAAAAATTCCCTTAACTCTGATGTAGAAAAGAGAAAATCATTTATTGTTCAATGGCAGCGTTTGGGGAAATCTGGGGTGACTTCAAAACTGTAGTCTGAAACCACCCGAGTTATTTAAAAAAACGATTCGATATTTGTTGTTTTTCATCCCCCCATAAATAAAAAAAGATCAGTAGTAATGTGCTTAAAAACCCCATCACAAGGGCATATGTGCTGAGGGCCACATCTACTTGACTTTGCATAGCGTAAATGAAAATAGCTCCTAGTGTTAACAAATTTCCAATAATAAGCGATACAAAATGAAATCGTCTATTCATAGCACAAGCCCTCCAATATACATGTTCTCAAAAAAAGAAAATTCACTTCAATTATCTCACAATTCAGAACTTTGTCCAATGTTTTTTATCTGGGGATTGACTTAGCGGCGGAAAGCATGTCCAAGCAGTGGAAGGTCATGACCAAGCGGCGAAACCCCGTGCCGAGTAACGCGAGTATCGGACACCCTCGAGAAAACGCCCAGTCGAAACGGAAATCAACCCTCGTTATGTGATGAACTATAATGTGGTCTACTGATTCAATATTAAATTAAAAGAATTGTAGAAAAATTATTTCTATTTAGTTTGTTTTAGATTTAAAGATGGTAAAATACCTATAATACTTTTCTTTTGGTGAAGGTGAGGATTTTAATAGTGATTAAACAGTTTGGTGAGCAAGTACAACAGATAAATGAATTATTTTTAAATGGTCATGTGAAAGAGAGCTATCAATTAGCCAAAGCATTGTTAGCTAATAGTGCGTTTACAGAACATGAATCTTTTCCAACAATTCAACAGCACGTCGCATTGTTGGAAGCGAACGGTTATGCAAATATGCCTATTCCTTCTGCTGAAAAAGTGAAGCAAAGTGTTGAACGAACAGATGGCTCCTACCCAGAGCGTGATGTACTCGCTGCATATATAGGAAGTGAGGATGAACAGCAATTCGGTAAAGTAGTAGATGAATTATTAGCTGGATCGGTCGAGGCACAAGCGAATGCTTACTATACAATGGCTGAATATTTTGCTCTTGCTAAGGAGCATGATAAAGCACTTGTACAATATGCAGAAGCGATAAAACTACAGCCAAATAAAGCTCTTTACTGGGGAGCATTCGCACAGTTTTTGAGTCGAAATGAAGGCAGTCCGTATTTGGCACTTCGTCTTATTGAAGAAGCTATTCAGTTAGATGGCATGAACCCTCGCTGGTATTACATTCAAGGAAATATTTTTTTACAGCTAGTCGCTACTACAAAAAATTTAAGCTATTTACCTGCTCTAGAAGAAGCATGGGAAAAGGCTAAAAAGCGTTGCTCTGCCAAGCAAGTGGGATTAAAGGTGGACATTGCGAAATCTAATGACGTGCTAGCGCAATGGAAAAAGCAAATGCTGTAATCACGTTTTTAGTAGAAAAAAGCTCAGATAAGAATATAAAAACTTGAATAACAAATAAGAATAGGTGCCGCAATAATATCATACAAATAAATTAGTAAAGCATCCGCATACAAAAATGAATATTTATTAGAAAAAATGACCTTTTGTGTATTTTTATGCTATTATACAATTATAAACGGACGTATGAAACCTATCTTATTGCATGAAAGAAGTGTTTAGTTGAGTCTATATGTAGCGTATGTATTGGTAGGACTTGCGATTGCCATGCCTGTTGGGGCTATTACAGTAGAAATGACAAAGCAAGGACTAAAAAATGGCTTTATGCATGGTTGGGCTGTCGGTCTTGGTGGTATGACAATTGATTTTGTATTAGTTTTTGCATTGTATATGGGACTAGCTTCCATTTTAGCAATGCCTATCATTCAAATTCCTATGTGGATTATAGGAGCGGGCTTTTTATTCCTTTTAGGGCTGGACTCTATAAAAAATGCTGATCATGGTATTACGCTTGCAGGAGAGAAAGTGACAAAATCATTTTTTACTTCTTATCGTAATGGTTTACTAGTTGCAATTTCACCTGGAAATTTAGTATTCTGGGTAAATGTTTTCGGTGTTGTACTAGCTAAATCATATGGGCAAGGACAGACAGCAAACTTTTTAGTGATTGCGGCAGGGGTTCTGAGTGGTATATTGTTGCATGATATTGGCTTGATGACCATTGTTTCAGTTACCCGTAAAGCGATGAGTCGTAAGGTCATTAAGTCACTCACGATGGTTGCGGGCGTTTTATTAATAGGCTTTGCCGGGTATTTTATTTATGAATTTATACAAGCTATTAAGAGTTATATATGAAAAGTGCGATCCAATACGATCGCACTTTTTCAATGATCCTGTATTGCTGGTCAGTAAAGATGATAGTCTCACTATGCTGAAATCTCGGTATTTTCATGGATACAAACTAAAATTTCTTCTGCTACTTGATGTGCTAAAGAAAGCTCAGAAGTGAAGCCTACACATGAACAATTCATTTCCCCTAAAATATAGCAATCTTCGCCAGCTTCGTTTGTATCAAGCATGAAATCGGCAGTCCATATAAGTGGTAAAGCATAATTGCCCAGTAAACTAGTTACGCGTGGTAGCTGAGTTAAAAAGTTTTGGACAAGCTCTTCCCAATCCTCTGGTGCATCATAGCGATATTGCGCACCCGAGAACAGTGTCGCACTAAATGCGTCCTCGGAATTTGCCGGTTTTTTATGAACTACGTTAATTGGTTTATTTCGTAACATAAATAAGCGGATTTCGCCCTCAATAATATGAGGAAGGAAGCGCATATCAATTAGCATGCCATTTGGACCAGTAATATATTGCTCACAGAACGTCATGAAATCGCTTAGTTTCCAATATTCCACATGATTATCCCGTGCTTCTGTACATTTAATCTCCGCATCAAGTGGTACTTCTGTAATTCCCTCAGCAAGAAGTTCAACCAGTTTTACTCGCCATATACCTTCTCCCGTCGATCCACGATTTTGTTTTAGGACGCGTTCAGTAATAGCAAGAGAGGTAGGGAACTGCGCTTTAAATGCTTCAATTGTATAATATGCAAATGTATCATCAGGCACTAAATTCGTTGAGGACAGTTTTGATAATGCATCTTTAGAACCATAACTAATCATTGCATCAGGGTGTGGTATACCGATAACACCTGTCTGACAAAGTTCACGCAACATATCGAAGTACTCTTGTTCATGCTGTGAGTTTCCTGGATTAATACGTGATACATAGGCAATACCATGCTCTTTGACGTAATTAAAAATTTCCTCTTTTTTTGATACATCAAAGAAAATGACTTCTGCATCCTGTCCACGTTGTTTTAGTGCATTCACCATTGGCATTGTATCTTGTCGGTAGCCGTCAGGGCCTTTATCTGTGCCACCACGGACCTCGAAAAAAATAACCTTTTTATCCATAAAAATACCCCCTTGAATGATGATATTTTCAGTATAATAAACAGCGAAGGAAAAAAGATATATATAATATGTAAATTTTATGTGGAAATTCATAGTTTATAAAATTGTATAGGGATTTATGACTGATTATTTCGAAATTATCCTAAATTGGTTAAGGCTTCCGGACGATTCTTTTTCTGAAAAACTGTAAGATATAAGATCATGCAGAGAATCAGCATTGTCCCAATAAACTGAAAGCTCCCAAAGGCAATTTTAAGCCAGAAAACACTTGTAATAACGGCTGTTAGAGGTTCAAGACTACCAAGTAAACTAGTTTCTTTTGGCGATAAATAATGCAAACTTGCAATATAAAACCAAAATGCCAACATTGTCCCGAAAATTACGATAAACAGAAAGTAAGCGATTGTCGAAAATGCCCAGTTTGACAGATCAATTTGCCATGGCTGATGGAAAAGACTCATTACAATCCCGCCAATAAGCATTGACCAGCCTACAACTAACAATGAATGAAACTGCTGTAAAAGCGAAACGGCATATAGCGTATAAAAAGCAGCCGATAGACCAGATAATATCCCCCAAAATACGGCCATCGTTGGAACAGAAAGTGTAGACAACGAGCCATTTGTTAGTAATAAAAAAGTACCAATAAGTGTTACCGTCACAGCTATTCCATCCTGCCTTGTCAATTGACTGTGCTTCGTGATTAAATAATAGGCCATAATAAAAAGCGGTGCTAAGTATTGCAATAATGTTGCTACAGCAGAGTTGCCTATAGCTATGGACATCATATACGTATATTGAACGGCCAGCATTCCAAGTAAACTAAATAAAATTTGCCTAAAAGCATTGCTCTTTGTTCGCCACATCACAAAAATAGACTCTTTACGATGCGTAATTTTATAGGCAGTTATGAGTAAAAGGCCAGCTAAAAGAAGACGACTAGAAACAAGCCAGCCAACCTCTATATTTTCCTGCTGAAATAGCTTTTGTGCGACGGTACCCCCAATACCCCAAAAACTTGCCCCTAGAATGACAAGAATAAAACCAAGAGTACGATTTTTCTGTGCAGATTGATTCATCTTAAAACATCTCCTAAACTATCAATATAAAGAAATTATAAGGAATATTTAACACAAGAAATATCGATTTATTGAATTAAAAATATCAATATATTGAGGTGAACAAAGTAATGGTGTTAACACATATCAAAATTGCTAAAGATTTACAAGAACTAACGTTACATGGGACGAAGGAATTTCCAGTTGCCTTATACGAGACGGTTTTGCGATTAGATAGTCTGGATTTTTTACCGTTGCATTGGCATAAGGAAATTCAATTTGTCTATGTGAAAAGCGGTTGTGTGGAATACCGAGTAGGAGCAGATGTCTTTGTACTTGAGGAGGGTGAGGGACTATTTGTCAATGCATCAGGTTTACACGAAGCAAAGCCGTTTCAAATAGAGCGGGCTACAATTTTCTGTATTAATGTGGACCCATTGCTATTAGGCGGACACAAGAGCAGTATTTTTACTACTAAATATGTACTGCCGTATATAACGAGCAATAGACTGCCCTATGTAAAGCTATCAGACCAATTGGCGCAAAAAGTTGAAATTGTGGCGAAATTACTGCAAGAGCAAGCCGTATTTTATGAGCTAAAGGTATGGAGAGAGTTATTAGCCATTTGGGAAACTATTTTGTCACAATCAATGCTAACAGAAGAAATACTTGACCCAGCAATTATTGTCCAGCATGAACGAGCGAAGGATATGCTTGATTATATACATGCTCATTATCAGGAGAAAATTTCTTTGGAAAATTTAGCTGCACATGTGTTTTTAAGTCGTGCAGAATGTAGCCGTTTTTTCAAAAAAATGGTCGGCATGACACCATTCACATATTTACTACACTATCGTCTTCGCAAAAGTATGGAGCTATTACGTGATAGTGAGGAATCTATCACCACAATTGCTACAACAACAGGCTTTAGTACAGTAAGTTACTATATTGATAAATTTAAGAAATATACAGGATACTCCCCACATGTTTATCGTAAACAATTTTTTGATAAAGGATAGCAGAGTATAAACGTGCGAGCGAAGCAAGAGGATATCCGCGGGAGAGAAGCGAATACCGCGAATGAGAAGTGAAGATGTGATAAATTCTTGAAAATTATCGGAATAGACTATACTGTTTATATCTAGAATTATTGACAATGATAACCATTTAAAATAAAGTAAAGTTAATAATAAAGTTACCTTTACTATTAACTTTACTTAAAAGATGGATTGAATGATGACAAAGGATAAAGAACTTATATATATGCTTGTGGAGGAAATAAATGAAGCTATTTATTCAATGGATAGCCATTTCATCAAGTTACATCACTCGGCAAATAAGCAGGTCTTTTTCGCATAAAAGGCCCTCCAATCACATTACTGCCATTGGAAGGCCCTTAAAAGCGCGCAGTTAATCGCCTGCCAAATAAATTAATGATTTAGCAGTAAGATTAATTTAAACTATCGGCCGATAGTGTGGTAAAAGATAATTCTATTGTTAGAGATTGCTTCACATTTGCCTGAAATTTGGATATCGGTATAAAGAAACATATTCCCTGTCCACCAAAGGATTAACCGTTCTTCCTATTTTAGATGGAATGTATAATTGGGGTAAAGTATTTGATAGTTAATGATATTTAACTGCTATTTTTTAATACAATATTTTCCTTGAAATGTTCTTTTTATACTATCAGCATAAAAGAGGGACTAATGTTATTCTGCTAACCAGTTATCATTACATTTTTGTAATCATCACTCGTGGGAGGGTGGTGAGAGAAATTGTTGTTTTCGCCCGCCAAGGGAAATTGCATTGTGGATGGCATCCTCGAAATCCATACTTTCAAGAAAAGCGACAATCGCTTGGGGCAGTGTCTTGATAGCTTTTATTAAAAGTATTATCGCTTGTACATATCCATGTCCATTTGATTTCTTATTCGGGTTAACCTCTCTTGGAAATCTTTTTTGTAGTCATCTATAAGCGTATCAGTATCTAAATTTGAAGCCTGGGCCTTTTGATATAGTTCGTCGATAGGCCCTAATGTTATGTTTTCATATAAGTCATAGCACTCGATCATTTTTAAATCACTACCCGCAGCTTTCGATATAGTTATTTTAAGCACTTCTGAGGTGGTTGTTTTGTTTGTATTTTGTTCAACATATAATTCATTATTATAAAACCAGCTTCTCTCGACACGGAGATACATAAGGATTTCCGTTTCGCTTTCCACCCATTTTTCTGTCAAGGAAGGCGTTACAGAAATTTGATAATCTCTGTATGTGTATCCAAGTGTTTTGTTTTGCATTTGTCCAAGTTCAATTTTTGCATTAAGTAATTTTATCGTATCATTCGATACTTCCTTTGAAAAATCGTTGTTTTCTCCAAGGTCTTTGTTCTTGTAATACTTCTCAACGATGTCTTTCGCAAAAGTCATATAACCATCGTTTGTAATTGGTGTTTGATTATTAGATGAACTCGTTAAAGTGGTATTTTTGATAATTTCATTATTCATTACATAAGTATCATCAATATAATCAAAATTTATCTCTTTATTGTATCCCAGATTGTCTGCAACAGAACTACTTTTTGTTAAAGGTTCTGCATTTGAAACGTCTATTCTAGCCAAAACTGCGATACTCGTTATAACAGTAATTATTGTAATTAAAATAACCCAAATTGTAGGTTTTTTAAAACTGAACAAATTTATTACTAGAGACTTAACGTTAATGTTAGAACCCATTTTATTGCCTCCTCAAACACTGTGTAGCATCCGATTTAAGGGCTGCCTTGTATTTTAGCAGGACAGCTATTACTAAGTATTAGTAAGTTCCTTCTAAGTGCAGCAGCCTTTGCGTGTTATAGATTTTAGTTGCTGGTACATTGTTATTATTGGTATTTGGATTAGTTCTACCTGTGACTAATAAATCCGGGTATTGGTAAGCAGTTATTACAGTAGAATGTCTCCATATACTACCGTTATGAGCTTGAACGATATCGCCTCTAAATCCATTCGCCCACGTGAGTGCCTTTTCTGTTACATATGGTCCGATATTACTGGTACCAGGATTACTCCTTGTTAAGAATGAATACAATTCGTTTACTCCAGCCCACGACTTCCAACCTGAGAAATCGCTGCTACAGTATCTGTTCCAAAAAACGAAAGTGAATTGGTGCTTGAACTCTGACTCCATGACTTTTCATGTATCCATTTTGTCCCGCTTTTCCGCTCAAGCGTGAAGGTCGCAGCAATCTTTGTAGTACCGGATAATGCCCTTATTTTGCACATCCTTTCAAGATTTAGTAGGGCTTCACTTAACCGCCCTCACTATATAAACGCACGAAAGAACATTTTCCCTACAAGAAAAATATAAAAAAAATAATATTGCTTTTGTTAATAATTACTAATCCACGGATTGCGCAATTTTTATAAGTTCATCTTTAGATAACTTGCTCCAGAGGCTTAAGGTATAACCCTCCATGCTCCATATAACTCCATTTTCAAATTCTTCGCTGGTTGCCTTTATGATATATGTCTTCTGCCCATTAATGGTTTTGCTTTCTATTTCATGGTTTTCGTTATCAACAGAAGTATTTGTATCGTTTTCTTCCGGTCTGTATGAAAGATAAACTATATTACCTTGAGGATCTACATATTCAATATTCGTTGATTTTCCGAGCTTTTCAACAATATTTTCATGATATCCAGTTGGTAAATACTCCGGTCGCCATTCATTCTTTTTATTTGTGTCGGAAGCTTCACTCTGAAAAATAAACGAAGTGAATTTAATACCACTCAACAACCGTGTTTTTAACAGCCGCCCTGACTTCAGGATTGAAGAGCCGCATACCAAATATTTTAGTAGTTGTTATGACAAAAACCGCAGCTACTCGCTTACTATAAAATAAGACTTTTTTATAGTAGCCCTTTCGCTTCTCGCGAGCGAATAATCTTTTCATCCTTAACTCAAATTCAGGAGAGAATGATATAGTTTTTATCAGTTCCTCTTTTGGCGGGATTGAATCAATTTCTTCATTAAACTCATCTATAATGGCTTGGCGAAACAACGCTTCAAATACGGAGTCATTGATCTTATTCATCTTTATTTGTTCTCATCCCTTTAATAATGTCGTTTTTAGAACTCTCGTTTTCCACAAGTCTTCTTACCTTTTCTTTGGCTCTAAAAATCCTTGTGTCAACATGTTTAGGCGTCATACTCTGCGTTTCACCGATTTCCTTATATGACATGCCAAGAACATATTTCATTAAGAGCACCTGTTTGCTGATTTCATCAATGCTTGACATATGCCTTCGAATAGCGGCATATTCCGATGAAATAATAACCTGCTCATCTATCGGTTTCTCTTTTGACTCAAGAAAAATTTCTAACTCGTCCATGGGAATATCCACATACCTCCTCTCTTTCCTCAGCAAATCAATACACTTATTCTTCACAATAATAACGGCTAAGTAACGAAAATCCCTACTGTCTAAATGAAAATATTTTTCTTTTTCATTTATTATGGAGATAAAAGCATTATGTACAGCCTCTTCAGCCATCTCTTGATTATGACTTGTTATTTTCAAAGCATACTTAAGAAGAGAGTGTCTATGCTCTTCATATATCTCGGCCATTTTGTCTCGCTCTTGCTCGGTTTCAAGCATACTAATATAAAAAGCTAACAACCTATCCACTCCCTTTCAAATATCTTTAAATGTGGTCTAAAAAATCGGCTCCATGCGCGGAATACGATATGTAACGCCCATCAAGTTGGATATAGTGCATTTGATGCGGCCACTCGGCGTTCTTGTTTGGATCAGGATACGGGAATCAAATCCCGTACTCCCAACTTGGGAAGCTGGTATTCTGCCACTGAACCAATTCTACATACGCCTACAGAATAGAATAAAAAAACTTGATGTAATCTTTTATACAGTTACCGACCGTTTGTCAAGCATTTTTCCCTGCGTAATCCCGCGAAATCGCCGCGCCGATGTTGAAAGAGCCGGTGCGCAATAGCATCGAGGAGACGACCAATCCCCGACCAACGCTACGAAGTACGAGCGCACAGAAGGGAGGCAGGGTTACCGTTCTGGGCAAGGATAAGGCTACTTTCCCGAATCAATTTAGCTGATTATTTCATGTTTCCGCTAACTGGCAAGCAGGGCAAGTGTCTTGACACTTGCACATTTTTTGTATCTTTTGAAAACCCCTTGCTATGCGAGGGGTTCTAAAGAGCTTCTAGCTATGGACAAGAAAAAAACCCCAGTCGTACAATGAATTCAGGTCTGGTCAACCGACTTCGTACGAAAGGGGATCCAAATGGATAATAAAAGTTTAGCACACACAACATGGAATTGTAAGTATCACATCGTCTTTGCGCCAAAATATAGAAGGCAAATTATTTATGGGCAAATCAAAGTAGATGTAGGTAGAATTCTTTGCCAGTTATGTGAAAGAAAAGGAGTAGAAATTATTGAAGCAACAGCATGTCCTGATCATATTCATATGTTGGTAAGTATTCCACCAAAATTAAGTGTTTCATCGTTTGTGGGTTATTTGAAAGGGAAAAGTAGTTTAATGATATTTGATCGACATGCGAACCTGAAATACAAATATGGAAACAGGAAGTTTTGGTGTCGCGGATATTATGTAGATACAGTAGGAAGAAACAGAAAAATCATTCAGGAATATATATAAAATCAATTACAAGAGGATATTCTTGAGGATCAAATGACCATGAAAGAATTCATTGATCCATTTACAGGAGAAGAAATAAAAGCAAAAAAGCGAAGATAATAAAACCACTTTAGTGGTAACGTGAAAACGGAGTGCGGTTGGCGGACCTTTCAGTGTGTCTTTAGACATGGGTCAGTACCCTAGCGTTTCACGCGTAGAGCAAACCACCAGTTAGACTGGTGGGTTCTGATTGCAAGGCAAACATCAATCTGCGCTTTTAATTTCTCTTGAAATGTCGGCAGTTTATTCCCGCCAAACTATTCCCCGTAATGCTTGAATTTTCCCTTGCTGTGGAGCTTCGGATTGGTAATAATAGATAGCCCGTTTTCAAGGCAAATGCGGTCAGAGAGCCGCCGCACTGCACAGGCTGAACCGATAAAATTCCGGAATTTCCGTGTAAAGTCCAGCGAGGTTTAGTTGTAGTAAATATGGCAATGGGGGTGGGGGCGGTCTGCATGGGAAACCACAAAAAAGGCGTGTCGGCCTTTCGTCCAGCGCATGGCAAGGTCATAGCTTATTTTGAGGGCGGTTTCCGGGTCTGTTTCGCCGGGCCGGAACGCCTGCCGGATTTGGTAATACAGCACATCATTATCCCGTTTTTGTTCTCGGCCCGTGATGGCCTTGTACTTTGCTTTTGAGAGTAAAAATTCCACGTCAGCCGTGGCCGGGTCACATTCATAGGCAAGAGTCAAATCACCATTGCGGGTCTTATTGGGATTTTTCCCGTAGTCAAAACCGTCCTTCAAGGTTACCGTAATGGTCATGCCGCTTCCTGTATGACAGGTCATAAGGCGAGTGGTTGCGGGAATGTCCATGGGTTTAGGTGCTTCCGGCCCGTCCTTATCGGATTCATGCGGGGCGGCTCCGTCCTCATGGGAAAGTGTCGCTGTTTCCTCGGCGGTCTTTTCTGGGGCCGGAGCTTCGCCGCCAATCTCCGACATGGGCACGGGAGTGGTTTTTGCTTCTGCTGTGGCTTCCTGTGCCGGGGCAGTTTTTTCTTCGTCCGGCTTGTTTGGCTGATTTTTTGCCATGCGCTTTACCTCCTGTTCGTTTTATGGCATGAAAAAAGGGCCTGATTTTTCAATCAGACCCTACGGGATATTTGCAATCCCTCCTTTCGACTTCGGGCCAACTTGTCCCGAAGTTCCGCTATCCACGCAAAAACGCCGCCCATAGTCCCACTAAGGCGGCGCTTAGTTGTAGGTTAGCTCTCTATTTTCGGTTTTTATTTTATGTTGTACATTGTAAAAGGAAGGAATTATCCATGAAATAAATAATAAGGGAGAGATTTAACATGGTTGCATTAAAGAAAAAGCAAAATATATGGCTAGCATTTTTGTTACTCGTACTTGCCAGCAATTACACGCTTTATAACACTGAACTTGGTTTATCGATTTTACCAACTGAAACAAATGGAGTTGTTATTGGCTCATTAATTGATTTTGTTCTTGTTATCCCTGTTTTATTTCTGCTGTATAAAGGAAAGTTTTCTATAAAACAAGCGGTTATTTTAGCAGCAGCTGGTTGTATTGCGGCCCGATTTATTATTCCGATAGAACATCTGCAGCCATTTGTAGCAGTGACTTGGACTGGGTTTGCGATTGAAGGTACACTTATATTATTAGAAATTTTACTAGTTGCAACGCTTGTTCGTTATATGCCAAGAATTCTAGCGGATGTACGATCAACTACTATACCCGATTTGTTTTCATTTCCAAAAGCAGTTGAAAAACATGCACCGAAGCATCCTATTATCCAGATGTTTTGCGCAGATTTTGTAGTATTTTACTACGCTTTTGCAAGTTGGAAAAGAAAAGAGCGACCTGGTTTAACCTTGCATAAAAACTCGAGCTATATTGCATTTATCATTATGCTAATCCATGGGACAGTCATTGAAACAATAGGGATTCATTGGTGGCTACATGAAAAATCACTAGTTCTTTCGATTTTATTACTTATTTTAAATGTATACACTGTTCTATTTTTTATAGCGGATATGCAGGCCATTCGTTTAAACCCTGTCCATGTAACATCTGAAAAATTGTATTTGTCTTTAGGATTGATGAAACGAGCAGAAATTCGCTTTGAGCAGATTGAAGAACTTATTGAGGATAAGGAACAATTGGAAAGAAAATTATCCAAAGATACAATTGATTTTATAGCACGTGATTTTGCAGAGGCATATCCACAGTTTATTTTAAAAATGAAGGAGCCTGTGGAAGTGACTTTCATGTTTGGCCTGAAAAAACGTTATAACAATGTAGCCATTAAAGCTGACCAAGCACAGGAATTTAGAAAAATGCTTATCCAAGGAATTGAAAATAATAAATAATAAACAACGGGTGCTAGCAAACAAAGCTGGCACCTGAGCACCTTGCGCTTTTAATTCTTCTAAAATCATTAAGAGCCAGCTTGCGCATTGCCTGTGTATCTAACCCCATAAATGGTCGATCTAAAATATAGGTAGAATGCTTGTCGAGAAATGCTAAAATAGAATATCGTTTAGCGTTTACTGATAGGGGATATTCCGGTGGCTAAAGAGAAATAGAAATAGAAGTTTTTGCAATAACCCACCTACTTAATCTAGGTGGGCTATTGCATTTAATATGTCTTCACACACCGCATCCCAAAATTGTTGCTGTACAGAATCGCAATACACATATAGCTCTTTATTTAGGACATGCTCATATAGTTCAGAAATCGCTTCTTTATGAAAATGGAGTCGATGATTTAATGCATCTCGTTCTTCCTCAATACAAAACGATTTATACATATCTCCGAGACGTTTAAGCTTTGCTAATTTTTGTTTCGTTCCTTCGTATTGTGTTTGATGAAATCGTCCTGCTGCGGTAGTCATAGAGATCTTTGCCCGATGCTCGGTATTTAACGTTCGCAATTCTTCCTGACGAATAGCCACACGATACCAAAACTCATAGCGAATAGGTAAGTCTTTTAGCTCGTATGTGAGCAAGGATTTTAAAATAAAACTAACATGCTCATAAGAGTCTATAGTCTTTTCTGATTCTTTAAACATACCAAACATACAGCCACCCCCGTTTAGTTTAATACTACGAATGAAGAGTAAAACCCTTTAAATTTCCTGTAATATTCAGGGAAGTAATGAAACAATAAAAATCCCTGGATATTAATAGAAAACCAGCTAAAATACAAGCTTAAAAGAGTGTTTATAAAAAAATAAATCTTGCTACATTTACTTATGTAACAAGACTTTAAAAGTTGAATTATAAAATTAAATTAAGTTTATATTTTGAGGTTTACTTTTTTTTATTATTCCCACTACTAACAAAATCCATAGAAAACTATTTCCAACAGAATGGGTTACAAAAGAGGCCCATGTTGAATTAGTAAACTGGGCGATCCATGGAGCAATAAGCATGCTAGGAAGCATATTGATAAAATGCAACTTCAGACAAGCATGAATAACCCATGCCCAAAGTAATCCATTTACTACCCAAGCCCAGTTTCCGAAAATCTCTTGTTGAATAGGAAGGAAAAAACCTCTCCACATTATTTCTTCACTAAGCATAGCAAAAAGGTGTAACGGAATAAATATGGTTATCATTTTTTTGTTAAAACGTCTACTATGTAAATAGTTGATTGGAGTGGAGACTGGGCGACTCCTTCGTGACCAACCTCGTGTTGGCCCGAGACCCTGCAGCGAAGCGGCTCATCGGATGCCCCCAGGAAAGCGCCCAGTCGGAACGGAAATCAACCGCACGTTTTGGTGATGATTCAAAATATTTTGCCATGTCCAAGTAGTATTTCCCTCTAAATGATACAGTAGTAATGATACTGGAAATAAACTTATTACAGGAAACCATAGAAAGAACCAAAAAGCATAAATTAATGGTACACCCTTTTTAATTAATAGTGGTGTTCCGTAATAAACACCATAGTATACTAACGAACCTGTTATGCCGAAAATGAGTAACTGCAAAAGATAGGACATGTGAAGTCTCCTTCTTAAAGAGGATATATTTACAAATAACATATAAACATAAATTGTTATATTTTTCTATATGTATTTTTTTGTCATAGTTACATCTAATATACATTTACCAGCACTAGATTTTGCCACACGGTAAGAATCTAGTGTTTTTTATGATGAAAAAACGGATGAGTTATCACAAAATTCTCTATCTTTTGCATAGAAAAGGGCTGTTTTTGAAGAAATATGGAAATAGCATTTACAAAATAAAAATAAATGTGTTAACTTTAAAAATGTAAACGGTTAACTTAAAAGAGGGGGAGAGTTAACGATGCAACATTTTTGGGTTGTTGGAACGGACACAGATGTCGGTAAAACGGTTATCACTACATTACTGATGCGTCAATTACAAAAGCATGATTTACAAGTCACACCTTATAAGCCCGTGCAAACTGGCGAAATTAATGAGAATGGGCATTGCTATTACTACGATACAGCAATGTATGAAAAGTATTCATTACAAAAACTAAAGCAAGAAAATTTAAATGGCTATTCGTTTAAGGAAGCTGCATCACCACATTTTGCTGCACAACTGGAGGATCAGCAAATAAATGTGGAGCATTTATTACAGCAAATGCAGTTGTTACAGCAAACATACGATGTCGTGATTTGTGAAGGAGCAGGTGGACTTTATGTCCCATTAGATACATATGGAGAAAATACGCTTCTTGATGTTATCGTTCAAAGTAAGCTTCCAGTCGTACTTGTCACGCGAACAACACTAGGAACGATTAACCATACATTGCTTACACTCGAGGCGTTACATGCTCGTAATGTTGAAGTTCTTGGCATTGTATTTAATGGAGACACAGGTAGTCAGATGGAACAAGATAATGTGAATACAATTCTACAACATCATGAATTGCCATATGCGACGATCCCAAAGCTTGGGGATATTTCACTGATTGTTGACTACTCTATTTCACACACTTCTTTGTTTGAAAGGTTGGTCAAATATGAAACAAGCATTAACTGAATTACAGATGAGAGATTTACAGCATGTTTGGCATCCGTGCTCACAAATGAAGGACTATGAGCAATTCCCGCCAATTGTTATTCAAAAAGGACAAGGGGTATGGCTTTACGATGAAAATAATAATCGCTATTTAGACGCCGTATCTTCCTGGTGGGTCAATTTATTTGGACATGCGAATCCGCGTATAAGTCAAGCATTAAGCGATCAAGCGTTTACATTAGAGCATACAATTTTTGCGAATTTTTCACATGAACCTGCCATTAAGGTGGCAGAAAAATTAGTCGCTTTAACGCCAGATGGTTTAAATAAAGTATTTTTTGCAGATAACGGCTCTTCTGCAATAGAAGTCGCATTAAAAATGAGTTTTCAATTTCATATGCAGACGGGAAAAACGACGAAAAAGCGTTTTTTGGCGTTAACAGATGCTTATCACGGTGAAACACTTGGTGCCTTATCTGTTGGTGGAGTAGGGCTGTATAACGAAGTGTATCAGCCGCTTTTATTGGATACAGTACGTGCACAAGGACCGAATTGCTTCCGATGTCCTTTTCAAGAGAATCCAGGAAGCTGTCAAGCCCAATGTATACAGTTTGTTGAAGAGGAGCTTAGTCAGCACCATGAAGATATTACAGCTATTATTATTGAGCCACTCATTCAAGCAGCTGCAGGCATGAAAATGTATCCCCCACTATATTTGAAGCGATTACGAGAGCTTTGTACAAAATACGATGTGCATTTTATTGCAGATGAAATTGCAGTTGGGTTTGGACGAACAGGTACATTATTTGCCTGCGAGCAAGCGGATATTGCTCCAGATTTTATGTGCTTATCAAAAGGTTTAACGGGTGGTTATTTGCCACTATCTGCAGTTTTAACGACTGATAATGTATTCAACGCTTTTTATGATGATTACGGTACAATGAAAGCGTTTTTACACTCTCATAGCTATTCCGGTAATACACTTGCTTGTCGTGTAGCCTTAGAAGTTTTGACAATGTTTGAAGAGGAACATGTGATCGATATGATACAAAACAAGGGTGAACGTATGCGAGAGTTAGCTATGAATGCATTTGGGGAGTTGCCGTTTGTTGGGGAATATCGACAAGTAGGACTAGTTGGTGCAATAGAATTAGTCGCCAATCGTGAAACAAAGGAGCCGCTACATAGTGAGGAACGAATCGGTTATCAAATCTATAAATGTGCCTTAGCAAAGGGCTTACTCATTCGTCCTCTCGGAAATATATTATATTTCATGCCTCCATACATTATATCTGATGATGAAATGAGTTTTATGATTGATACAACAAAAGAGACGATCATGCAATTTTTTAAGGAGCGGGAGGGAGTAAGTTGTTCAAACGACAATCAACACTGTCACTTGTGATGATTGCGATGTTTGCCGCTTTAACCGCAATCGGTGCATTTATTAAAATACCGCTACCAGTAGTGCCTTTTACATTACAAATAGTTTTTGTATTTTTAGCAGGCAGTTTGCTCGGCAGTCGCAATGGATTGCAAAGTCAGCTTGTCTATATAGGGGTTGGTTTAGTTGGTCTGCCAGTTTTTACGCAAGGTGGAGGCATCACTTATGTATTGCAACCAACATTTGGCTTCCTTATCGGTTTTGCACTAGCCGCTTTAGTAATTGGTTTCATGATTGAAAGAGTGGATACGCCAACAAAAAAACATTTTATCGGTGCAAATATTATCGGGCTTTTTATTATTTATGCGGTAGCAGTTCCATATTTATATGTGTCATTGAATTTTTGGTTACATATGAAAACGAGCTGGTCACATATTTTCGTAGTTGGCTTTTTAAACAGTATTGGTGCAGATTTTTGCTTAGCGATCGCTTCTGCATTTTTGGCCGAGCGACTTTACAAAGTATTTAATTCAGCAAGATCAATTACTTCTTTCAGCAGTAATCTCCCACCTCTATAGATGTGAGAGGAATGCAGATTTAAGTTATTTTCAGCAGATATCAAACATCAGCTGATATAGCCTCAGGAGGATTTCACGCAATTATACCGAGGCATAATTGATAAATTATACAAGTAGAGAGGGAGAATGTTAAATGAATTGGTTACAGTTAGCAGAGGAAGTTATTGCAGGGAAAATCATTAGCAATGAGGAGGCTCTTGCCATTTTAAATAGTAATGATGATGAACTTTTAAAGGTAATGGACGGTGCCTTTACTATTCGTAAGCATTATTATGGGAAAAAAGTAAAATTAAATATGATTATGAATGCTAAGAGCGGTTATTGTCCAGAGGATTGTGGCTATTGTTCACAGTCATCTAAATCAACTGCACCGATTGAAAAATATCCATTCATTACGAAAGAGGAAATTTTAGCAGGGGCAAAACGAGCATTTGACAATAAAATTGGCACTTATTGCATCGTGGCAAGTGGTCGTGGGCCAACTCGAAAGGATGTCAATGTTGTAAGTGAAGCTGTTACAGAAATTAAAGAGAAGTATGGTTTAAAAGTATGTGCCTGTCTTGGCTTATTAAAAGAAGAACAGGCACAGCAATTAAAAGAGGCAGGGGTGGATCGTTACAATCATAACTTAAATACATCTGAACGACATCATTCCTATATTACTTCGTCTCATACGTATGAAGATCGTGTTAATACGGTTGAAATTGCGAAAAAGCATGGAATATCACCTTGCTCAGGTGCCATTATCGGTATGAAGGAAACAAAGGAGGATGTCGTGAATATTGCGCGTGCACTTCATCAGTTAGACGCGGATTCCATCCCGGTTAACTTCTTAAATGCGATTGATGGCACGAAACTAGAAGGGATCAAGGAATTAAATCCACGCTATTGTTTAAAGGTATTAGCGTTGTTCCGTTATATGAATCCAACAAAGGAAATTCGTATTTCTGGTGGTCGTGAAGTCAATCTTGGGTCACTTCAGCCACTAGGCTTATATGCAGCAAACAGTATCTTTGTTGGGGATTATTTAACAACTGAAGGACAAGAAGCAAACAGTGATTATCGTATGCTTGAGGATTTAGGCTTTGAAATTGAATTAACGGAAAAGCAAGCAGCAATTTGCTAAATAAAAACTTATGGAATAAAATCTACTACTACTTAATTATCATCGAATTGGAAAGTCGTATGTGCGTCGTGGAAAAGGCGTACATACGGCTTTTTCTGTTGGACGGATAACAACGAGAAATGCTCAGGTAGGGTAATGTGCTCAGGTTCGTCGTGGGAACGCTCATGTAGGCGAGAAAAATGCCCGGGTTCATCATGGAAACGCTTATGTAGTAAGAAAAGTGCTCAGATCCGTCGAAAACCCACGATTGGCATATAAGAGATAAAGTTAGGCTAAAACGAAAAGAACTGTTTTTATGCCTTAAAAAATCTGGTTTTCACAAATTGTTCAATGAAAGCGTTTTGAAATTGAACAGTTTGTGAAGGGCTTCACATAATACTTTATTTTTGAAAAAAACGGCGTAAAATAAGAATCAAGTAAGAGAATGTTATAAAACAGTTTGAAAAAGTATCACGGTTTTTAGTGGTTGTTATATTACAAAAACGAATTAGAAGGGAGAATTTAGCATGTGGGTTATTACAGTTTTTGATAAAAAGGACGTTCGAATTTTTGAGTATACAAACAAAGATGAGGCGACAAAAGCTTTAGCGAAATTTAAGAAAAATGCAGTTTTAACGTATACAAAATAATTTTAGATGAAAATAAAGCAACCCTTTTCGACGCTATAGCGCACGAAGCGGGTTGCTTTTTACGTTATATAGATTAACCTTTTAATGAACGAGAATCGAAATCGCACTATTCACTAATAAAAGAGCCATCAAAACCAATTAGAGCCAGCCGATTATGATGATGTTCATAATAATGTAGTTTCAATAATATAATCATCGTCATGTTTTACGTTCTGTGAATAATTTTCTGTCAAAGACTAAAGATGGCTTTGAACATACATGTGCATTATTTAAATTTCCTCGCCTGCGTGAAAAAATGGTTATTGCTTTGATGAAATATTTCGAGTCAAGTTGTCATTTATCTGTTGGGAAAGAAGTTAATATGATGAGAAATAAGAAAAGATGGTGTGAAAATTTCACACCATCTCTTATCAATAACTTTTAAACGACTTTATAAAATGCTACCTAAGCGTTTAATACCTTCTCGGATGACTTCAGGTGTTGCATTCGTATAATTTAGGCGCATTGTATTAACATCAGTTTTTGATGTATAGAATGGATCGCCAGGTACGAAGGCTACTTTTTGTTCCATCGCTTTATGGAAGACATCTACTGACGAAGTTCCATTGTTCATTGTAGCCCAAATGAACATTCCACCGTCTGGTCGTGTGTAGTCCACATGTGCTGGGAAAAACTCTTCCATTGCATTTAGCATAGCATCTGCTTGATTTTTATATAACGCTATAATTTTTTGAACGTGTTCCATATAGTCATTGTTTGCTAGATAATCATAAATGACATATTGAGCGAAAATATTTGTGTGCAGGTCAGTTGCTTGCTTCGCTGTTTCGATATGCTGCAGTAATTCTTTATTTTTTGTAATGATAAAGCCAAGACGCATTCCTGGTGTGACCGTTTTAGAGAAAGAACCTAGCAAAATACTATTTTCTAATTTACCAGCACCAATGTACGGTAGTGGCTCACCTTGGAAGCGTAATTCTCCATACGGATCATCCTCAATTAACGCTACATCCTTATATTTTGCCATGATTTCGCAAATTTGCTGACGTTTTTCTTTAGAATACGTAAGGCCTGTTGGGTTTTGGAAATTTGGAACTGTATACACGAATTTTACATTTGGTTGTTGTAGTGCATTCTCTAACTCTTCTAAGTTTAATCCATCATTTTCGAGTGTTACACCATAGAAAGTTGGCTCACTTAATGTGAAGGCTTGAATGGCACCTAAATAACCGGGCTCCTCGATGACGATACCATCACCTTTGTTAATAAGTACTTTCCCAATTAATTCAAGAGCTTGCTGTGATCCAGTTGTAATAAATACATCGTCAGCATGGATATCTAGTCCGTGCACACGTTGATATTTTGCAGCAATGTACTCACGTAAAGGCGCATACCCTTGTGTAGAAGAATATTGGAATAGACGACTACCATTTTCCGTAATGGCATGGTTCGCAGATGCCTTTAATGCTTCAATTGGGAAAGAGATTGGGTTTGGAAGCCCCCCTGCAAAAGAAATGACATCCTCAGATTCAGTTACTTTCAAAATATTTCGGATGAATGAGGACGGGGTATTTAAAATCTTTTCTGAAAATTTCATAATTTTTCATTCCTTTTTTCTGATTTTTTAAAAATTATATCATTGCCATCATATGCATACAATATTATCATTGTATGCAAGACAATTAAATATTGTATGCAAAAATTGAGAGAGAAGGAGCTTAGCTTAGAATATGCCAGTTAATTCGTTTGAAGAATATCCAATGAGTTGGAAACCGGACATTAGTAAAAGTTCGGCTCCATTATATATAGCAATAGCTGAACGGCTGGAACAAGATATAAAGGATGGGAAATTATCGCCAGGCACCAAACTACCTCCTCAACGTGAGTTAGCTGATTTTTTAGATGTTAATTTAAGCACGATCACGAGGGCTTTTAAACTTTGTGGCCAGAAGGGGCTTATTTATGCTTCTATCGGAAATGGTACATTCGTTTCATCTGATGCAGCGACAAACAAAATGTTATTACCAACAAATAAATCTTCTCAGATGATTGAAATGGGCCCTGTATTGCCAGAAAATCATGCGAATGAGGATATTACACGTTATATGAAAAAGATGATGAATGATCCTCATTTTAGTAAATTATTTCAGTACGGACGACCGGAAGGAAATGTGTGGCAAACGGAAGCGGCAATGAAGCTTTTGGAAAAGGTCAATTTTCAAACAGATCAACCTGTATTGCTTGGAGCGGGGGGACAAAATGCCATTGTTGGCACGTTAGCTGCGTTGTTTCAGCCAGGAGATCGAATTGGTACAGATCCCATTACATATGCAGGTATAAAAACAGCTGCAAATCTGCTTGGTATTCAATTAGTGGCAATCCAACAAAAAAACGGTGAAATGACAAGAGAGGGGTTATTATACGCTTGTAAAAATGAGTATATAAAAGGTCTTTATGTTATTCCTGATTTTCATAATCCAACTACCCATACAATGTCAATGGAGACAAGAAAAATGATTGCGGAGGTTGCGAGGCGGAAAGGCTTAATCGTCATTGAGGATGCGATTTATAGTTTTCTTAAGGAGAAGCCGCTTGCACCAATAGCGTCCTATGCTCCTGAAAAGGTTATTTATATTGCTAGTGTATCAAAAACCATCTCACCTGGCTTACGACTATCCTATATCGTTACACCGCCAGCGCTACGAAAAAAAATAATGGAAACACTGTATAATATAAATATTTCAGTGTCTCTCATGATGGTGGAGCTTACAGCAAGGATGATTCACGATGGCGTTGCACAGACAATTTTAGAGAAGCACCGGTTGTATGCCAAGCAACAAAATGCCCTTGTCGATCAATATTTAGGGGAATATAACATTTTAGGAGAAGAAGAATGTATTTTCAGATGGCTTATACTCCCCGAAAAATTCACCAGCGTTCAGTTTGAATTACTAGCAGCAAAAGCTGGTGTGCAAGTGTATGCTGCCGAACGTTTTGCCGTAGGAAATGCGAAGCTAGTTAATGCAGTTCGTTTGGCTATCACTGCACCTGAAAATCAGCTTGAACAAGCACTTATCATTTTGAGGGAATTACTTGAAAGTGATGGTGACTATACATTTGTTGATTAATGTAAGGAAAGCTTATAATAAAAGTATGTAAAGAAAATTGTCATACAATAGCGCATAAAGGACGTAAATGAATAGTTTTTATGTGTCAATGAGTAGGCGCATGACCCTAGTCTAAAAGGTAAGCCAAAGTAAATGAGGAGATAGAACATGAATAAAGGAAGAATCATTTTACATATCGACCTTAATTGCTTTTATGCCTCTGTTGAACAAATATATGATCCCTCATTAAAAGGGAAACCCGTAGCCATCGCAGGTAATCCTAAAGAGCGTAGAGGTATTATTATTACGTGTAGTTACGAAGCAAGAGCAAGTGGTGTTTATACAACTATGAATGTCGGAGAGGCGCGGCGAAAGTGCCCAGAGTTAATAATACTTCCTCCTAATTTCGAACGGTATAGAGCTGCGTCCAAATCATTTTTTAATTTGTTGAAAGAGTATAGCGACATTCTCCAACCAGTTTCGATCGATGAAGGATATTTGCAACTTCCGATAGTAGAAGGCCAAAATGTACTGCAGCACGTACAAAATATGCAAAATAGAATCTGGAACGAATTGCAACTCCCTTGTTCAATTGGTATTGCACCGAATAAATTTTTGGCGAAAATGGCAAGTGATATGAAAAAGCCAATGGGTATTACAATACTCCGAAAGCGTGATGTTCCGACAATATTGTGGCCGATGAATGTCATTGAGATGCATGGGGTTGGCAAAAGTACAGCGGAGAAATTGGAGAATTTAGGTATCCGAACAATTGGAGAACTAGCTACAGCTGATGAATATGTATTAAAGCAAAACTTCGGCATTAATGGTTTACGGATGAAGCAAAAGGCAAATGGTGAAGATGATAGGCCTGTTGATCCAGAAGCTATATATGATACGAAAAGTGTAGGGAATTCAACAACACTTTCTCATGATACAACAGATAGAGATGAACTATATAAAGTAATTGCAACACTTTCTGAAAAGGTAGCGGACAGATTAAAGGCCAAGAAACTTGCTGGCGTTACAGTAAGTATCATGATCCGTTCAGCAGATTGGGAAACTTGTACACGAAGTAAGTCCATCAATAACGCAATTCATTCAAAAGAGGATATCGTTGAGCATGCCTGGTATTTATTTAATAAGCATTGGGATGAGGAACCTGTACGATTACTAGGTGTTACCATATCGAATGTCAGTGATATTAAAGAAACGACACAACAGCTAACGTTATTTAACTTTGAAGAGCATGTAAAAGATGAACCAATTATTAAACTGGTTGATCAAATCGAGCAAAAGTTTGGAAAAGGAACAATTTTGCGAGGTTCAGATATTGCCAAACCAGTAGGGAAATATCAAGCAAATACGAGTTTTAGTAAAGACTTTTGGGATGAACATAAGTAGAATAAATGATCAAACTTTAAAAATAAAATAGAAAACCGTCATTTCGATCAACCTTTTTTCGCAATGACGGTTTTCTATTTGTATTCAGATTGAAAGCAGCTTATTTAAGTGGAAATATTATATGTTCGTAGAAAATTCATTTTCCTTTTGTTCATAGTTTTCACGGCGATCTTTGATGTTTTGTAATACACTATCTAGCACATTCCGTTCAGACAGCGTTTGATAAAGGGTATTTTGTACCTGTGCAGCTTCCTTGTTTTCTTCTTGGTTACTTAGAAATTCACTGTATGTTCCCATATATTCATGATAATCAATATTAGAAAGTGTCTTAGCAGCAATTTGGTTGTGTTTAGTTAACGCAGAAGTAAACTGTTTACGTGCCTCATCTGGTTGGGCAGGTAATAGTTTAATTTTACCTCTTGTATCTGTGTTACCTGTGAAGTCAAGGAATTGATAATCGAACGCCAATGGTTTAGCAAGAGCGATATGAGCGTGAAGAGCAACAGCATGGTCAGGAAGTTTTTCAGTTATCTCACGAAGGACATCGTTTCCTTTGTCAAGATAACGACTGCCATCGAAGGCAAGAACACGTCCTACTTCTTCAGAGAAATAGTCTTGAGCAAGGAATTCCTGATCGTATCCTGTAGGTGGTAAAACTCGAAGTCTTAAGTTATTTGATACGATGTTATGGCCGTTTATTTGCATAGCTACTTGAATGTTATAAAATCCTGGGTCATCAATTAACCAGCCATTTTTCCCTACAGACGCGAAAATAGTTTCGTACAGTGATTCACCAGGCATTATTACCTTGTTCTCTTTGTTCCACAAATATTGAACATGAGGTAGTAATCGCCGTCCTTGTTTTTCTTCTTTTTTAACCATTACAGACATTCCGTATAAGTCAGACAATAAATGTTTATTGATTGACTGAGGTTGGTTCGAAGTATTCGTTAGTTTGATTTCAATAACTGTAGGTTCTAACCATTGGAATATAGGTGATTTACGGTTAACCCTCAATTCAAGATTAAAAGAAGGGTGAATAGAAATGTTTGATTGCTCAAAACCATGATCTACAGCCCAGTCAGCATTACCCATTTGTACGAAGCGCTCAGGTGCGTGTCGCAAAAACAACAGTTCTTGATCACTAAAACGATACTCAAAGTTTTTAAAGAACGCTTTGCCACCAGTTTTACTATCAAAATTGTAAGGATAATTCATAAAGCTTAGAGCCTTTGGTTCTGGGGTAAGAGGGCGCTCCAAAGGTTCCCAAGGATAACCTAGGTGTTTTTGCCAAGAGTGCAGCAGATTAAAAGCATGTCCCATCTCATGGCAAGCACACCAAAAACGATAGCGCTGTACAAAAGCCTCAGGAGCGGGATCACCTTTAGGTGGATCGGCAATAAATGAATTATTAAAAATGGCAGTCCCTTGACGATGATTCGGACCTATGCTATCAAACATAATACCGCCTAGACCATGGCCTTCTTCAGCTTCCGAATTTGCAAAGAATGTCCACATGGACCATTGGGGCTTATTATCAAAGTGTGACCAATATACTTGCATGGCATCATGCATCTCTTGAGTGTTCCACTTTTTATCAGTCCCTGCATAGTCTTTGGAAACAATATTATTACCGTCTGATATTTTTACATCAAACCCAGTGCGTTTAAAAACTTCTGAAATTGATAAAGTTTCATCCGGCAAAGATGTAGGCTTGTCTGGATGAGCGTGAGTTTGGTAGGTAGTAACTGGTGTTGTATCTACTTCAGCATCAAATTCAAATTCCACAGGGTGGAAGTAAGGAGATTGAAACTGGAAAGTGCTAGTTCTGTCTGTCTCCCCTCCAATCAGAAACGCGACTTCTGCAGTATGCTGTTCAGGTAATGAACCGCGTGTTACTTGTATTTTTACATTTGTATAAGGAAATGATTGTATGTCGTCTAAGTATTTATTTCGAATATTGCCTGTCCAAGTATCTGGACCATTCGCTGTTAACTTAGCAATCCAATGAATAGTAGAAGACATGTTTGAAATAATAGTGCCGCTTGCTACCATTTGTGGGTAGTATCCGTCTACATCGATGCGAAGTTCCTCACGGATTTGCTGTTCACTCCATACATATAAGCCACTAATTGGTGCGAGGGGAAATTCTCCTAAACTGGAAGGGGTAATGGCTTTTACTTTTAGTTCGTTCGTTTTGTTTTGATCCATCTGTATTACCTCCATGTTTATTATTTTTTTGTCTTTCTTCCTCAATCTCAAGAGCCACAATGCTACGTAAAAAAATGGAAAATGTGTTTCGAGTATTATATATGCAGCAGAAACTATAAATATGACACATAAACACTACAAATTGGTAAAATAAATACAATGTGTAAAAGTATAGCTCATAACCATAATGAGTGGTTGATTTCCGTTCCGACTGGGCGCTTTCCTGGGGGCGTCCGATGAGCCGTTTCACTCGCGTTGCTCGCTCCAGGGTCTCATCTGTGAAGCTGATCCCCGAGGAGTCGCACAGTCTCCACTCCAATCAACTTATATACAAGGCATACACTTTAACAAAAGTTATCCACAGCTTTTGGTGATGATTTAAAATATGTAAGAATAATTTGTTTATTTCCCAGGAAATACAAGAATGAAGAAAGAAGGTGTGGTAATGCATTTTAAAGAGTACGGAGATATACATAAGCCGCTTATACTGTTGATTCATGGGGGTGGTGTTGGAGGGTGGATGTGGGATAAACAAGTCCAATACTTTTCCGATTATCATTGCGTTGTACCAGAATTAATAGATAACGGGGCTAAAAATAACTCTGATTTTTCAATTGAAGATAGTGCCAAAACCCTTCTATCATTAATAGAAGAAAAAGCAAAAAATAAATGTGTTATAGTTTTATTAAAAGTCAAGAGTTATACTGGATACACTTAATATAATGTGCAACATTATAACAAGTTATTTTTAAGCTGAACTAATTTTTGTATTAGTTCAGCTTTTATTTGTGTTTAAAGATATGATTTGGAATATTTGGTAGGCAGAAGTGTAGTTTGAGTGAGATGTTAAATTATATATTCTTCAACTAACAATGCAGGATAGTTAAAGAACATTTAGGGTACTTTACTTTTAAAAAGGAGTAACCTAAATGAAAAATCCATTCTTAATTAGTTTGTATATGTTTATATTCTCGTGCAGTCTTTCCCTGTTATTAGGAAATCCTGTTTATTCACAAACTACATCTTCAGATAAAATTGAATATTTATATCCTGCAAATAAGGAAAAAGTTTTTGATGAAACTGTAGATGCATTTTACCAGGCATTAAGAGACCTAAAGTATCCTATACATCAGGAGTTTTATCAAAGATATATGCAGAAGCCCAAGCAACAGCAACAGCAAAGAGATTTGGATACTGCTCTTTTTAAAGAAATACCTGATGCATCTGTAAATATTAGAAAAAAGTTATTGTTTAATGAGGTAGAAAGATTAAATTATATAACTATTGATGGAAATATTCTTCGTCCCTACCCTGATATAGATATTAACTACCATCAGACTGTTAGCCCTGATAGGCAAGTTTATTTCTTTTATTCCTTTATAGACACAGAAAAAGAATTCAGAGGTAGATATGCAATTTATGATGTTGAAACAAAAGAAATGGTAGCAGGTGGAGGTACTTATATGCCAAAGCTCAATCTCACAAGGAACACTTAAAATAATGAAGGATAAATTTTGAGCCAGAAAAAATAGCATATAGTTTGTGTTCGTCTTGTTCAACTAAACGGAAGTGTTAGTTAAACTAAGATAATCAAAATAGCCTTGTTGAAAATATTCTAACAAGGCTATTTCGTAATTCTTTAATTTCTATTTAAACTGCTCAAAATGATTAGCTACCCAACGCTTTTGATTCTCTGCTATATATTGCTCCACAGCTACCAGCTTATTCACCAATTCTTCCTTTGAGAGTTTCATATACTTCGCTTTAACAACGTCTATATTACGTTTTGGTTAAATATTCCTTAAACTTGATTCATCGAATTTAGGAGGCGTTGTAGGCTTTTTACGAACCTTATTTACTTTATCGTTGGCGATAAGAGCTTATCTAAAACTCCTCAGCTTTGAGGATTACACCAACAGTCGCAAGCTTATAGAAATGTATAACGAGCCTTTGAGGATTTATAGTAGAGCAGGAATCATTTACACAGGTTGTCTGATTGGAGCAACCGAGTTGTCTGTGAGCTTGTGAGAACATAACAAAAGGGCTTGCATATATGAAAATCAATCATAAACAAGCCCTATTCTTATTAAACTGTTAGGAGAATAAGAAAATGCAGCTTATTCAACAGTTGCGTTTGATTGTTGGGGAGCTAGATTATTGTTGTCTTGTAATTGATTTTGTTGCATAGCAAAAAAGTTTCGTACTGGTACATTAATATAAAAGAACAAGCCTGTAATGAAAATCGAGAAAGCCCACCCTGCGAATTGCTTATATATCAACATGCCACCATAACCATCAATTCCGTATTTTTTGAGTAGGTATACGGTTAATCCTGCCATAAAAAGTCCTCTGATGATGAAGATAACCTGAATAATTTGAAACCATTTAAAGATTCCTTTTTGAAAAAATAATGCTCGGCTGTCGATTCGTGCATAACCTTGCAAATATACAAAATCAACAACGAAATATAAAGAAAGAGGACGCTTAATCATTAGCGTAACAATATAAAGGAATGTATAAAAAAGACTTAGATATACACCGTTCCAAATCATTTGCTCTGCTGAACCTGATAGCAAATTAACCGTCGTACCTAGTGCTAGTGAGCTAAAAATTAATAAGCCCGTAATGTTAAATTGCTTATCTAAAATAAAGCGGTAAATGGTATAAACAATTCCAGGGATGGTTGAAATCAGCATTGCTGAATAATCACCTAAAGTCTCTCTACCAAAATTCCATATAACATAAGGTAATACTGCGTAAAAAATCAACTCTAATAAAATTACTATTTTGCTTGAACGTTGTCTTTTCACCATATTCCCCTCCATTTATCTCTATTAGCTTGCACCTTTTTATACTTATAGAGGTTTAAACTACATAATTTTGCCCAATAGTTGATTATGCTAAAACATTTTTCATTAACTAAATTGCTGCGTTGTTTTAGTAACTGAATAATCAGACGTTTCATTCTAGTATACTATATTTACAAATAGTATTTTCAACCAAATTCAAATCTTAAAACTACGTTGAAGAACAGGTTTTTACGTTACCCGGAATTCATATATAGTAAAAGCTAATAGGAGTAGAGATTATTGGACAAACAACTTAGCAGATATAGATGGGTTGTATTTGTTTCTGTATTATTTACGTATTTGTTAATGGCGAGTCAACGAACCGCCCCAGGACTAATAACAGACCAATTGATGCGAGATATTAATGTAACAGCATCAACGATTGGGTTATTGACGAGTATACAATTTTGAAGCGCCCAGTCGGAACGGAAATTTGTTGAAGAGCCAGGGTATATAAAAACAGTAAGATGTTAGGTATAATTATTATTTAAGAAAAGAAAAATTATATGATTAGATTATATAGTTTAGAAGGGAGAGAAAACGTAAATTGACAAATAATAATAAAACGGTTATCCGTTCAATGGATATTTTAAATTTATTTATCGAACATAATGAACTGTCATTTCAAGAAGTAATTGAGTTATCAGGAATCCCTAAAACTTCTGCTTTCCGCATGTTGAAATCTTTCGAGGAAATGGATTTTTTAGAAAAGGGAACTGATGCAAAATATCGGTTAGGCATTCTCTTCCTTAAATTTGGACATCTAGTATCAATGCGTCTAGATGTGCGGAAAATTGCAGAACCAATTATGAATGAGCTACATAATGATGTGAAAGAAGCGATTAATTTAACCGTTCGTGATGGTGACGATGCTGTATATATCGAGAAAATAGATACGAAGCAAAAAGTTCGACTCTACACAGCAATTGGTAGAAAAAGTCCTCTTTATGCAGGGGCATGCCCTCGTGCTGTATTATCCTATTTACCGGATGCAGACATAAAGGAATATCTCGAATCGGTAGAACTTAAATCATTTGCAAAGGGGACGATTACAGAAAAGGAAAAGCTTTTTGAAACGATTGTGCAGGCTAGAGAACTTGGTTATACAATCAGCCATTCAGAATTAGAAAATCATACATCTGCTGTTGCAGCACCGATTTACGATCATAAAGGAGAAGTCGTTGCAGCAATGAGTATTGCGGGACTAGAAACGAATTATCGAGGGGAAAACGTTGAAATCTTCGTCGATAAACTTAAGAAGGCTACCGCAGAGATTTCTAAACAATTGGGGTATGAACAGCTATAAAAAATGGGTAGTCTCAAAAGTCATTTGAGATTACCCATTTTGCGTTGGAGTTGATAATTTATGGATGACATTTTTTAAAATATATGCACTGTATTTTAGTTGATTGTAGTGGAGACTGGGCGACTTCTTGGGGATCAGCGTCACAGATGAGACCCTGGAGCGAGCAACGCGAGTGAAGCGGCTCATCGGACGCCCCCAGGAAAGCGCCCAGTCGGAACGGAAATCAACCACACGGTTTGGTGAAAAGCCTAATTTTTAGGAAATATTTTTATCTAAATATGCTATAACCTTTTTAAACGGAGCCCAAATGCTAATTCATTTCGTTTTTTTTCTTGATGTATTAATGCCAATTGAGCTTCTTCAAGAGAGACCTCTTTAAAATAGACTCGACCATTCGCTTGCATTTGTGCTAATGATGGTAAATCGGCAGAAATCACTTGAGCTATTTTAGGATATCCACCAGTAGTTTGACGATCTGCCATTAAAATAATAGGTTGCCCACTAGAGGGCACTTGAATCGTTCCAAATGTAACCCCTTCGGATAATAATTCAAATGGCTCTTTTAATTGAATAGCCTCTCCATCTAATCGGTAGCCCATTCGATCTGCGTGGGTTGTGATGGTGTAAGGCGTTGAAAGGAATTTTTTTAAACTTTCTTCATCGAAATGTTCATATTCAGAGCCCCTTATGAAGCGGATTGTTTGCGTTTTTTTAAATGTAACAAAGGGTGTGTAATCAGCTGACCAAGAAAGGTACGTTGGTTCTTTTTTTAATTGGTTAAAAAGATCTGCTCCTAATTCTGATCGTCTTTCCAATTCAATGACATCATTCCTCAGCAATTTTCTTCCGTAAAATCCTCCAATCCCAGCACGTATGTAGGTACTTTTACTGCTCATCACTTTGGGCACTTGAATTCCGCCACTAAACGATACGTAGGCTCTGCAACCACTAATCGCAGTATTAAATTTTAAAACAGAGCCTTTTTGAATTAACAGTGGTCGCCACATTGGTGCTTCTTTGCCGTCTATTGTAGGTTGTAAATTGCCCCCTGTAATTGCGATCAGTTCGTCCGTTTCAAATAAAAGAGTTGTTCCATATAGTGTCACCTCAAGAGCGCCTTCTCCTTCTGAATTTCCGACAAGTAAATTTGCAATTCGTAAGGAAATAGAATCCATTGCTCCTCCGACGATAACACCAAACTTTTGTAACCCATATCTTCCTAGGTCTTGAATGGTTGCCAGCATACCTGGCTGTAATACTTTTATGCCCATGTTTTCATCTCCCAGTCGTTCTTATATTCTTCCAACGAAATTGGTACAAACTGAATTCGATCACCCGGTTGTAATAAGGTTGGAGGAGATTGTTCAGGTAGAAACAAACGAGAAGGTGTTCGTCCGATGATTTGCCATCCCCCTGGAGTTTCTAATGGGTAAATACCTGTTTGATTTCCCGCAATTCCAACAGATCCCGGAGAAATCGATAACCGTGGAGTTTCTTTACGAGGTGTTGCTATTTGTTTGTCCATTCCTCCCATAAACGGAAAACCTGGAGCAAAACCTATCATGTAAACTAGATATTCTACAGAAGAGTGAATTTTAATAACTTCATTAGGTGTTAAACCATGATAAGAGGCTACAAATTCTAAATCGGGTCCCATTTCACCACCATATACTACAGGGATTTTTACGACACGTTCCTTTGTTGTTTCAACTATGTGAGATTGATTCATTAAAGAAAGAATTGTTGCTTTCACCTTTTCGTAAGGCATTTCGCCTTCTTTTCCTATAGTTGAAAAGTATACTTCAATCGGATTGTAATAAACCGTCACACTATTATAGGCAGGCACAACCTCGATGAATCCTTCAAATGGATTTCTCTCTAATAAGTTCAATATAATTTTAACTTTGTTGTGAATTGCCTCACTGATTCCTTCACCTACATGAATGACTAGTGCAGAATCACTCAAAGGTCTTATCTGTACATTCTCTTTTAAATTCATCATAAAAACCATCTCCTGGAGTTTCATAATTCGGTATGTAAGTTTTAAATAACGGATAAATATTATATTTAAACAATAAACGAAAACAAGTTTAATTTAAATGAAAATTTCAAAAAAAAAATTCTTTCTCAAAATTTTAAATTTATACTTTTCAGTAATAATAAAATATGTTAAGATTTTTTTAAATTTCAAAACTCAAGTTCCGAATATCGGTACAAAATAGTTGTAAACGTATTCAGTGTAACTATTTTAGTGGGAAGAAAATGGGGGAAGAAGATGTTTCGAGTTGATTTAAACTGTGATTTAGGGGAAAGTTTTGGTCGTTATCGACTTGGAGAGCAAGAAGAAATCTTAAAATATGTAACCTCTGCTAATATTGCTTGTGGATTCCATGCTGGAGATCCAACTGTTATGCGAGAGACAGTTAAGCTAGCCATTGCTAATGGTGTGAAGATTGGGGCACATCCAGGCTTACCGGATTTAAATGGCTTTGGACGACGTGAGATGAACATCACACCACAGGAAGCCTATGATATGGTTGTTTATCAAGTGGGAGCATTGCAAGGTTTTCTATCGACTTACAATGAAACTATGCAGCATGTTAAGCCACATGGTGCACTTTATAATATGGCTGCTAAAGATCCGGCAATTGCTGAGGCAATTGCACAAGCCATTTATGATATTTCACCTTCACTTGTGTTATTCGGTCTTTCAGGTAGTGAATTAACAAAAGCCGGAGAAAAAGTAGGGCTTCAAACAGCCCATGAAGTGTTTGCAGATCGTACCTATCAAAAGGATGGTTCTTTAACATCCCGTAAACAACCTGATGCATTGATTACCGATAAGGAACAAGCTGTGACACAGGTTGTGAGAATGGTGAAAGAGGGAATTGTGCTGTCACAACAACAAATCGAAATACCATTACAGGCAAATACTATTTGTATTCATGGGGACGGGGAACATGCTGTAGAATTTGCAAAATATATTCATTCAAGATTAGCAGAACATCAAATATCAGTACGTGCAATCAAGGAGGGGTAGTCCAATGGGAGCAAAAATAACGGAAGTTAGTGAAGTAGTAATCGAGCAAGAGAAAAAAGGTAAATTTGTTAAGAAAACAGCAAGTAAAAGTGTGTTAATAGGAGCTGCCTTTTTAATGGCTACCTCATCTATCGGACCAGGTTTTTTAACACAAACGACAGTATTTACACAGCAATTAGCGGCTAGCTTTGGATTTGTCATTTTAATTTCATTAATTCTAGACATTGTCGCACAGGTAAACGTTTGGCGAATCATTGCTGTTTCTGGCTTGCGAGGGCAAGAAATTGCCAATAAGGTGTTACCTGGATTAGGTGTGCTCCTTGCGATTATGATTGTTACAGGTGGTTTAGCATTCAATATTGGGAACGTTGCTGGAGCTGGATTAGGGTTAAATGCAATGCTTGGCGTAGATCCAATTATGGGGGCCATTGTAAGTGCACTTTTTGCTATTTTTATATTTATCTATAAAGAAGCAGGAAAGGCAATGGACAAGGTTGCGCAAATTGCTGGCGGTGTCATGATTTTACTCATGCTATTCGTTGCTTTTAAAACGTCACCACCTGTAGGAGAAGCGATTGTGAACACCGTTTGGCCTAAAGAAATTAGCTGGTTTGCGATTGTAACTTTAGTTGGTGGATCAGTTGGAGGTTATATTACTTTTGCTGGTGGTCACCGCCTTTTGGACGCTGGCATCAAAGGACAAGAATCATTGCCAGAAGTAACAAAAAGCTCTGTGACAGGGATTTTAATTACAGGCGTAATGCGTATTGCTTTATTTTTAGCGGTTCTTGGTGTTGTTTCAAAAGGTTTAGTTATTGATCCTGCGAATCCACCTGCATCTGTATTTCAACTAGCTGCGGGTAATATTGGTTATCGTATGTTTGGTATGATTATGTGGGCTGCAGCGATTACTTCTGTTGTAGGTGCAGCTTATACATCTGTTTCATTTATTCGTTCATTCCACCCTAGCATTGAGAAATATCATAATTGGGTGATTATAGCATTTATCGTCATTTCAACAACAACTTTTTCCTTGGTTGGAAAGCCTGTTAATGTGTTAATTTTAGTAGGTGCATTAAATGCACTGGTTTTACCATTATCACTTGGCATTATATTAGTTGCTGCACACAAAAAAGAAATTGTTGGTACATATAAGCATCCACGTTGGTTAACTGTAACTGGAGCAATTGTAGTTGTACTTATGGGATATCTCAGCATTAATACATTAATTGAAGAAATTCCAAAAATTTTTAGTTAATCTAACAACCAACCATCCATCCATCCATGAGCATCTTTTCATGGATGGTTATTTTATAAGGAGTGAATTAATGATGACAACATATAGTGCTTTAGAGCCGAATGAAATCCGTAAACGTATTCGCAATCAAGAAATTTCTGGACCAACTTCTGGCATGTCGATTGGGTTTACACAAGCAAATTTAGTGATTTTGAAGAAGGAGCATGCGTTTGACTTTCTACTATTTTGTCAGCGAAATCCAAAGCCATGCCCATTATTAGACGTGACAGAACCTGGATCATTTATACCTTCAAAAATTGCTAAAAATGCAGATATTCGCAAGGACATTCCGAAATATCGTATTTATCGAGATGGTATTTTAACGGAAGAAGTATTAGATATTACAGATTATTGGGAAGAGGATATGGTAGGTTTTTTAATAGGTTGTAGCTTTACATTTGAAACACCTCTTCTTGAAGCAGGTATTCCAATAAGACATATTCAAGAAAACTGTAATATGCCAATGTATAAAACAAATATCGCGTGTGAAAAAGCAGGTGTATTTGAAGGACCAACTGTTGTCAGTATGCGCCCTATGACACCAGAGGATGCGATTCGTGCAATCCAAATTACTTCGCGCTTTCCAAATGTACACGGTGCACCAATTCATATTGGTAATCCAGCACAAATAGGGATTACGGATATTTCAAAACCAGATTTCGGTGATGCCGTGTCCATTAAGCCGGGGGAAATACCAGTATTTTGGGCTTGTGGCGTAACCCCTCAGGCAGTAGCAATGGAAAGTAAACCTTCTATTATAATTACCCATGCACCGGGTCATATGCTAATCACTGATATAAAGGAAACAAGCTTGAGCATACTTTAAGGTATGATCGAAGACATCTATTTATAGTAAGCGTCAAGAGGATGGACAAAACCAATTTCTGAAATCTAAAAAGCTGGTGAGATTTTACGAAGAGTAAAATTTCACCAGCTTTGATTTTTTAAGTGGATGGCTAAAATTACAATGAAGTGAATGGTTCATTACAATTGAAATAATATTAATATATAATTTTTTATTATAAGAAGAAAGCGCAAGTTTGAAGGAACTAATGAGGTGTGTATATATGGATTGGAAACCTGATAGAAAAGCGAAAAAAGCTATCTATAAACAACTAGCAGAATATATTGAAAAGGGAATTGCAGATGGTACATTTCCACCTGATAAACCATTGCCATCAGAGAGATATTTAGCGAGTGCTCTACTTTTAAACAGAAGTACTGTCGTTCATGCATATGACGAATTAGAATCGATGGGGTTAATTGAAAGGACTAGAGGAAGCGGTACTACCATTAGTAAAGATATATGGGGTATAACAAAAAAACGGATTCCTAGTTGGAATAGGTATATTGAGGCGGGTTCTTTTTTACCGAGTCAACCTGTCACGCAAAAAATAAGAAAAGAAGCTGTTGAACATAAATTAATAAATTTAGCTTCCGGTGAATTGTCAGAAGAACTTTTCCCAAAAAGATTTTTAAGCGAAATAACGTCAACACGATCTTTTACAGGAAGCTTAGGATACGATCATCCACAGGGGAATGAAATCCTTAGAACTACCATAGCAAAACACGTGAAAAAAAGTCGGGGAATCGAAACCAATCCTTCTTCAATACTTATAACATCAGGAGCGCAACAAGCATTACATTTAATTGTACAATGTTTGTTAAAGCCTGGAGATGCAATAGCAATAGAAGATCCTTCGTACAATTATAATCTTCCAATTTTCAGATCGGTAGGTATACAAATACATTATTTACCTGTCGATAAGGATGGAATAAACCCAGAAGATTTGCAGTCATTATATAAAAAACACCGAATCAAAATGATTTTTTTAAATCCATATTTTCAAAATCCAACGGGCTCCTTATTGAATAAAAAGAAAAAAGAAGCGATTTTAGACATATCCTCAAAGCTTGGAATTCCAGTAGTAGAAGATGATCCCTATAGTTTAACAGCTTTTTCAGGAGAGAAAATCTCTACCCTTAAATCAATGGATAGGAATGGCAACGTATTATACATTAGTTCTTTGTCCAAAATTGTTGCCTCAGGATTAAGAATAGGGTGGATTATTGGTCCAACATCGGTGATTGAAAGGTTATCCGATGCGAAACAACAAATCGACTTCGGTCATTCTAGCTATACACAATGGATAGCGAATGATTTTTTAGAATCAGAAAATTTTCATATTCATATAAAAAGGTTAATTAAGGAATTAGAAAAAAGGAGAGATAAAATTATAAAAAGCCTTGATACTTATTTAAAAGATCAGGTGGAATATTCTATTCCTCAAGGTGGCATTCATATATGGTGTAAAATACTTAAAAATTATAATGAAACCCAATTGCTTGAAGAATCCATTAAAAGAGGCGTCATTTTTGTTCCTGGTTCTACACTGGGATCTAAAGTTGGGTTTGTTCGTTTTACTTTCGCAAAGGAAGATGAAGACTCAATCGACGAAGGAATTAAAAGGTTTGCAGAAGCCCTTAATAGTATATAGACAATTGGATGGTTAAATGGATGGTCAAAAAAGCATCGAATTGGATGGTTATAATAAATATAAATCCATTATCATGGAGAGGTGGATGTTAAAACATCAATATAGCCTAATTACTAATTATTTTTTATGAAACAAGGTGAACTGAAGGTAATAATAGAGTAATTGCTATTAAAATGATAAAATTTTTGAAAGAGTTGGTATGGTATGACAACAGGATTGATTATTACGCTAGTGATTGGATCTATTCTTAAATTGTTAATGAGCCCTCCCAGTATAGCTGTGGGGTGGGGAGTAAGTAAATTTGAACTTCATAAAAAACTTGATTCAAAAGATGTGACGGTAACATTTAATGGAAAGAATTTAGATGAGGAAGAAAAAAATAGATTTACAGACTATTTTAATAAAGCTTCCTTTTTGAAAAAACATTATATATTTCCAGGTAATGAAAAATTATTTTTACAACCAGAGACTAATGTTACTCCATTTATCATGAACGTAAAAAGAGGCAAAAAAGATGTTAATTTCTTTGTTTTTAGTTACGACAATCACGTTGATGTAGTCAAGAAGTACAAGGAGAAGGTTGTTTCATATAGTATTAATTCTGAACATCTTCAAAATTTCGCAGCTTTAACTATAAATGCAAACCATTAAAATAAGGTTTTCGAAAATTAGGGATTCGGTCACTGACGTAGAATCCCTTTTTAATACCCTGAAACATTACGTCGAAATTGTCTTCCAATTTAATTGAATGGAGGATTTTTTTGACAAAAAAGTCGGGATTATATTGCTACTCATCTCAGCACTTAATACTTGATGAAAAACTTCTTTAAACTAGGGCTTTACTTCTATGTCAAGGGCTGTAGATGAATGCGAATTTAAGCTCCATTGCAGGTGTCTAAACACTCGCTGAAATAGAGGAATCTCAGGCTAACAACTTAACATCGTGCTGTTGTTGTTGCTGCCGATTCGTTGGCACTACGCTTTCGCACAGTAAAAACCATGTTGCTGCCGCTTCGCTTTCGCATGAAAGACATTTGTTGGCCTAAAGCCCCAGCGGGAATAGAAGCAGAAATAGAAACTACTAATTTTTGGGATAATCCTCGATTCATTATTCATCTCCCTAAAAGCTGGTAGTATAATTGTAGAAGCATACATTCATAAAGGAGAGAAATTGATGACAGCTCAACAACAAGCAGCAATGCAATCCATGATCGACTGGCTAGCAGATGAACATGAACTTGGGCAAGAACCCAAGAAAATAGAAATTGCAGCAGAATTTGATTTATATGATATGCACTACTATATATTCAAGTATAAAAAATCATTGTTAGGAAAATGGCTCCTTAGCGTATGTGGAGGTTATGAGGATCCGTCTGACACTGAGCATTGCGGCCATATATTCAGCGAGATGCAACCTTATGACCCTGCGACTGCAGAGCAAGAAGCTGTAAAGATGGTAGAATTAATCCGAGAATACTGGATGCAGCGGGCTGCAGCATATGAAGCTACTCAATCCATGGAGGACGAGACGGAAACGCAAGAGAATGGATCTGGTATTTTTAACGGGTTCGTTCTGCTTAACTCTGCAGAATGTGATATTGATCAGATAAAGGCTAACCTTTTGAATGATTGGAACATCTCTTGCTCGTCAGTAGAAGATGAGGAAAACGTCGAAGAAACAGAGAAAGGAACCTTGGTCTTTGAAGTGGACGACTGCATGTTAGCGGTTAGTTTTGTCGATGCTCCAGTACCCGATGGTGAGGCTGAGTATTATGCACAGGGAAATTACATGTGGAAGGAAGCCGTGGCGGTTACTCAAACGCATGTTGCTCAAATCATCCTGGCTGCATTTACCCGCTCCGGCTCCCCGCTGGACAGTGGCAGGCTCTACACTAAGCTGGCGGCAAGTTGTTTAAAGCTTCCTAACGCAATAGGGATCTATACATCTGGCACCGTATTCCAACCTGAACTTTTTCAGGATATGGCTGAAGCCATGAAGAATGACGACATGTTTCCTTTACTGAATCTTGTTTATTTCGGCCTGGTCGGAACGGAAAAAGGGGTAGATGGATATACTTATGGGTTAAAAGCCTTTGGCAAGGATGAAATTGAAATTCTGGACAGTCAAGCAACTCCTGCCGAACTGCGCGATTTTTTGATTATGATTTCCGGATATATAGTAGAAGAGAATGTCACTTTAAGGGATGGAGAAACAATCGGCTTTTCAGCAGAACAAAAGCTACCGATATCCCGTTCTGAGGCAGTTTATGTCGATGGGGATACTCTCAAAATCCAATACTAGTCTCATGCTCAAAAGACACCGTAGCAGGTGTCTTTTTTTATTGTGCGCCCGGCATGCGCAACAACTTGGTGGTGAAAGTCCACTACAGGCTTGGCAGTAGGAACTGTTAGCGAAAGACAAGGGTGTCCATGGTGACGTGGAATCTGAAGGAAGTCGGACGCAAAATCTCGAACTGACGAACAGAAATCAGATATAAGGCTGAATTGGGACGGACGAGTTTGCAGCACAAAACAAAGTCCAATACTGCCCGAATCCCATACAGTAAATCTGGCAGTTACATGAGAGGAAAGTGGTTGCGCTTACCCGGGGAGGTCTCTTGAGGGTTATTGGAGTAACAATCGGATGAATCAAGAGAAGTCAGCAGAGGTCATAGTAGCTTTCTAACAAAAGTAAAGGACCGAACAATCTTAAATCTTGAAGGAACAAGGAGGTGAAGACATCCCATCAAAGCACAGAAAACATCGAGGTAAAGACCAAAAGATGGCTACTTATAGAGGGATAAGCTGGAAGCGAAAGAGTATATAAGAGCGTGTAGGGATGTAATCATGGAAATGAAGAAACAAGATGGTATCAATTTAATCGATAGAATCGTTACTAACGGCAACTTATGGAGAGCTTTTAAAAAGGTAAAAGAAAATGGAGGAGCTCCGGGTGTGGACGGAATAACAGTTCACGAACTAAAATCTCATCTCTGTAATGAATTCTTCTAGATACGCTCTTAGTCGTTGGTGATGGATTGTGTCAAAATAGCTTTTTAAATCACAGTCCACCACTGTTCGATATCCTTCTTGATAGTATTGTTCGGCGAGTTCGATTGCCTGATGTCTTCCTTTTTGACCATGATGATGCGATGAAAATAGCACATTCAAGAAAAGGGTATTAGGGACTATCGAGAAACGGAAATGGCAATACAAGGTTATTTATACCCATGTAATGAAACGCTCGCAATTAAGTTATTAGAATTGATTAGTGATTTGAATATCTATGTAGAAAATCAGGAACAATTAGAGTTTGCAAATGGCTCTGTTGTAAGTAGAGAAAGCAATAAACTTGTACCAATATTAGTTGAGACAGACGCGGAAGCAAAAGTAAAAATTCGTAAAGGTCAGCAAAAATATAAAGAGGCGTTAGCTCCATTATGGAATCATCAATGTGCATTATGTGGTGCAATGCTTAGAGTAAGTCATTCCAAGCCGTGGAAGGATAGCACAAATGAAGAAAGATTAGATGCTTTTAATGCTTTGTTGCTATGTTGTAATCACGATGCATTATATGACAAAGGCTATATTGCATTTGATGGTACAGGCAAGATACATATCTCTGAACGAATTGATGAATTGGATTATGTAAATTATGGTATTCATCCTGAAATGCGGGTGAATCGTTACGAAGAAATAAGAAGTATTTTTAGTGGCATAAGAAAAACGTGCTTTTATAGTGAAAACTGACAAAGAGAAGCAAGATTTATATGGGGGGATCCATTCTATGGATTGGTTTTGACTCCCGCCGTTCTACGTTTCGCTTCTTCTTTCGCTTTCTTCAAAAATCGAAGGGGACAAGCTCCCATAGAAAAACACCTTCTCATTGATTATTTCAGGTTTCAATACCCGTTTTTCAATGAAAGGTGTTTTTCTTTATCACATGGTTAGACAAGTAATTTCCTACTCTCAACGCTATTGTTTTAACCGAGGTATGTCCATGCATCTATAATACATCTAGTAGCTTTTATTAATGGATTTTGTTTTGACTGAACAACTGCATACTTTAATATGTAACCGTCATATCCGTAATAAAAGCTGGTTTTTTATACTCATATACTTTCGTTATTTCTTTATTATCCAAGTCATACTTATAGATACATTGTATTTTAGAAATTATACCGTCAAAACTAACATCTGCTGCATTTTTAGGTATACCCGAAAAATAAATAAATCGCTCATTTTTTGACAATACCGCTAGCCTTCTTTGACCAATCTCTGATAATAGGGGACTTTTACTTTTATTAATCATTTGATCTGTTAATATGGTAGTTAATGTTTTGTCTGTAAGAGATAACTGATAAATGCCGCTTCCTTCATCTTCATTTATATTTGCCCCTCCAAGAATAACAGTATTCCCATTAGGTCCATATGCCATCGAATCAATATTGACGGCTTTTATATTCGTTACCAAATTCATGTCAGAGCCATCTAAATTCATTTCATATATTGAATAGACAATTTGCCCTAAAGGTACACCAGCATCATTTGCAGCCTTCCTTCTTGCTGTATTCTCTTCCTCAGAGACAAATGCACCAATAATTTTGTCTTTAGAAGTATCATACATTTCTACAGCACGGTCAGGTTGTTTTGTATCAAATACAATAGAATTCTTCTTTTTAACATCTATTTTCGAAATCTTGGATACAGGGAATGTTGCCCCTAGTATTTCACTGTAGATGGTGTTGTTATCACCAAATCTAGGAATAAGTTGTCCTAAAGTATCATTTGTAACTTGATAAGTTTTTTTATCCTTTCTGTCTAATAAATAAATCTCCCAAGGTCCTTCACCTTTTGCACTTGTATAGGCAAGATATTGTTTATTGTCTGAAAGTGATGCATGTAACCAAACCTCTTCATTATTAACTAATTCGTTTTCTACATTTTTTTCAGGATTTATCTCCACTACACTACTTTTGCCTTCCTTATCAAATACAGAAACAATGAGTTCTTCATTATCATCAACATGCTGATCACTAACAGGTGGATCACCAACAGGTTGGCTGGTATCTTCTTTCTTTTGACATCCAAACAAAACTAATACTAACGATAAAAAAATGATAACAGAAGTACCCATTGTTTTTTTCCTGTATTTACAAACAGATCTATACATTATGCACTTCATCCTTTGCGAAGTTTTTTTAGAAATTGTATTATCACATACCAATAACTATCAAAATACTACATATTATTTTGATAAGAAACTCAGTTATTTCTTAAATTTATACAGCCTATTTCCCCTAATTAAGAAGAGCTAATTCAATCAGAATCACTGAAAAAGTCAGTTTACGCCAAAAAAGATTGTGTAAACTGACTTTCCATAACAAATAAAATCAGAAAGAATTATTTACTATCCCAACTAATCGTACCGTCAAATACTCCCGTACTTAAAGTATGTAGCTTACTAAATGATTGTTTAGACATATCTAAAATTCTTCCCTTTGCATACGGTCCTCTATCTAAAATTAAAACTGTTGTTTTATTTGAATTCTTGTTACTTTTTACATTAACATATGTCTTCATAGCTATAGTTTTATGAGCCGCACCATCATTCGCTTTTGAACCAGATGCTGTACCACTTTCTGCCCAAATATCAAACCAAGAAATTTCACCCGATTCTGTTTTTACGGCTAAAGGACGTATTCCTTGTTGCGGATTAATTTCTTTCATTTCAACATTAATAGATTCTTCAGTTTCTGGGACAACTACTATTGGTGCACCTAAAGCATCATAGACCACTGTCATACCTGGTTTTATAACTGGCAAATCTGTTTCGTCTGCTTGAAGTCTATATTGTTGCATAAAACTTGGTTTTTTATCTCCTTCTCTTAGAATAACAGATTCTTCCTGTTCATTAAATTTAATTACTGTCCCAGGAGCCATGTATCCAGGAATAGTAGCTTCATTGTCTGTACTCGTTTCAATCCCTTCATTTGAATTAGCAGCAAAAGCTAAATTGGGAATAACCAAAGTGGATGCTACTACACAGCCTAATAATAATTTTTTCATTTTACATCTTTCCCTTCGCGTTTTTTTAGAAATATGTTGCTAGTTGCATCATATTACGTAAAAAGAATACACGAAAAATTTGTTTTAAAGAGTGTTTCTTCTTATAAAGTAATCTATATGTCCTTAACGCTAACTCATACTATTATAATAACAAATAGGAAAAAAAATCAATATTTCAGGAAAATTAATTCCAATATTGTATAATTTGTGTAAAATAAGAAAGAAAGGTGGACGTTTATGAAATATATAGAGGATCAACTAGTCAATCTATTTACACTTGAATCTCATACACAAACTGAGAAGCTAAAAATTGAATATGGTATTAAGCTAATTGTTTCAGAGGCAGTTATATGTTATTGATAGTGTTTGCTGTTAGATTACTTGTTTCAAGTCTCAACAAAATCCAAACGATTCGGCAAAAGGAAGTAACACAGCAGCAGTTTTTTGAATATATGCAGGTATTGGAGCAAGTGAATACAGATATGCAAAAGTTCCGCCATGATTATATAAATATTTTAATGTCGTTGCAAAACTATATAGAAGATGAGGATGTACAGGGGTTAAAGCAATATTTTTATTCGCATATTATGCAGGTGGAGCAACAGACCTTATTCCAAAGTAAAATGATTGGTACATTGGAAAATTTGCAAATCGTCGAGCTAAAAGGTTTATTATCCTCTAAGCTGTTACTCGCGAATCGTTTACAGCGGAGGGTCACGATTGAAATTCCACATACGATATCCTCTGTTAATATGAGTCTTATTGATTTAACGAGGGTGCTAGGCATTTTGATTGATAATGCTCTTGAGGCGAGTGTTGCAAAAGCAGATTCAGTTGTGCATATTGCTATTCTCTCCACAAATGACCATGTTGTTATCGTCATCGACAATCCATTACAGGATGCAAGCTTCAATATTTCAACTATCTTTGATTATCAATCCTCTTCTAAAGGAGAAGACCGAGGGATTGGTTTAGCTAATGTGAAGGGAATTTTACAGACCTATCCTAATGTTACATTAAACACGCGTATTGAAAAACAACGCTTTATTCAGGAGTTACAAATTTTCTAAGGAGTGTCTACTATGAAAATTGTTATTTGTGAGGATGATGCACAACAACGAAAATTTTTGCAATCGACTATTGTTCATTCTTCTTTATTTCAATATGAGGATGTTGAGATTGCATTGATCGCCTCTAATCCATCTGAGGTACTTACATACATACAGGAACACCGAGCAGATTGTTTTTTATTGGATATTGAGCTTCAGCATGAGATAAATGGCTTAGAACTGGCAAATACCATACGCAGTAAAGATCCTTTTGCAACGATTGTCTTTATTACCACATATGTGGAAAAGCTAAGGCTAACCTTTACGTACAAAGTAGCAGCACTGGATTTTATTGTTAAAAATGAGCCGGGTTTAGCTGAAAATTTAATCGACACCTTGCATGTTGCTTATCAAAAACATCAAAATATACATGCCCAACAAATTGAAATGACTTTTCAAGTGAAAATAGGGGAACATATTAAATTCATCCCATTTGATGATATTTATTGCTTCTGCACATCACCAATTGCACATAAAATTGAGCTGAAGGAGAAAAGTGGTGTCTATGAATTTTTTAGCAATTTAACAGATATTGAACAGCAATTAGATAATCGCTTTTTCCGCTGTCATCGCGGGTATATTGTTAATTTGCAGCATATACATAAGATTGACTCAACCTATCGAAAAATTACAATGAAAAATGGCTCTATTTGTCATTATTCATATCGCTACAAAAAAGCATTTATGAATGCACTGGCCTCTACAACAGAAATTATTTCTAAATAGTGCTAGTTCAGAAAAGTGATATCTTTTTAGCATGTTATTCTGCTGATACGTTAGGAGTGATACTATGATTCGACAATTAACAGTCGATAATCATGAGATTTGCATGGCTCTCGTTCAATAGCAACCTGCTGAAAATTTATTTATGATCGGGGGTATCTACTGGGTACTGAAAAACTTCAATTGGTTCCACTTAGCGAGGTATTCGACGATTGAATCGTCGAATACCTCGCCTTTTTAATTTATAATTGAGAGACTAAATGCAGGTGGTGTTCTCAATGATTTCAACCAAGAGACTTTCAACTTAAGTCCATATAACCAATTTAAAATATTTTCTATTGAAAGTTAATTGTATATGAACTAAAAACCTTTCTCACAATTCGCTTATAGAATATTGACCTTCTTCAAACAATTGAAGGATATGTAGTTTTAACTCGAGTGGATGTTTGCTTCGCCCCATAAAAAATACTCCCCTTAGATAAACAGATTTTATTTTTTAATCTGTCTACCTAATAGGGAGCATATCAAAATCTACTCTATCTATCTCAATTATATAATCTATAATTAATCATCAATCTTTCTTACTTCCAAAAAAAATTAAAACCACTTTAACTTTTCCTTTTTTAGTTTTTAAATCTATATCTAAACCATCTTTTTTCCAATCAGAAGAATACCATAAATAATCAGTTCCACTAATTTTAACTGTATGATCAGGAACAACAAACTCTTCTTTTACTTTATTTAGATACATTTTATGAATCCCTGATACAGTGTCTGGTGTGTTTTCTTCTTTGCTCCAATCAAATTTATGCCACCAAAAATTTAATTCATTGATTTCATCAAAGAAATAATGCGTTGTTCCTGATAATCCATATCTCGCTTTATTTGTAAAAATACTAGAGTTCTTCGTAGAGTAAGTAACATTGTTCTTCACAATCTTATACACAGAATCGTAAGACATGCCATGCTTAATATCAGAATCATTGTAGATACTATTTTGGTTATTGTTTAATTTGTTTCCAACTTTAACCTAAATATTTTACAGTTCTATACATAAACTTGGATTAATTTGCATTCAGAATACTCGTGAATATCAGAAAAAACAGTATTTTTTATTTAGTATTAACCTATACAGGGAAAATTATCTTCTATTAGGTTTTTATGGCATATACCGATATACCATTGAATTATTTCTCCGGTAGCATTAAACATAGTTGTTACAGAATGATTTTTTTAAGGGGAAATTGTTGCAACCATATATAGCCGTTATCAACAATACATAGGTTTTTTCTCCATAATTCACGGTTAAAGGTTCAGTAACCTGGAGTGTTTTTAATAATGTAGTAAAACCTTTGATTTCTCTAATGTCAAGGTATGATTGACTATACTTTCTTTCGATAACTCGTAGCCATTCTGAACGGTCACCGAACTTTCTTTTTAGCATACTGAACCTCCAAACTCATTTAAAATAATGAGGATACAAATCTTTATGCCGCCATATCCAGTGTTTCATCTCAACGATCATGTCTTCATAGCTAGGAACAATAAATGAAAAATCTTTTCGTGTGTTGACTAGTGTTTTATCGATGTTTACGAGGGGATATGGCTGGATCGTAACTTTATTTTCTTTGAAGTGCATATTGAATAATTGCAGTAGCTCAAATTTTGAAATACTGCTATTGTTGACTAGGTGGTAGAGGCCTGTTGTCCCTTCAATTGCTGCACGTTCAATTGCTTTTGCTAACGTTAGGGTAGTAACTCCGGTCCATATTGCACCAGTATAGCCGCGAATAGTATCATGCTGCTTCATAAACCAATTGAAGAGACCAATGCCGTCTTCCTTCAAATCAGGACCGATGATAGAGTTACGAAACGTTAGGTGTTGAGTGCTTTCAATTTCGCCTAGTCCCTTCGTACGATCGTAAAAGGTTTCCCCGTCGCGAAGGCTTTTTTCATAATAGGGAGCTGTTTTTCCTGAGAATACACAATCTGTACTTAAATGAATAAGCTTAGTATTACTGTTTTTTAATAAAGATTCAATGGCATGAGGCAAATAACTATTGAGATATACACTTTTCTCGCGGTCCGTTTCACAGGCGTCATTTAAAACACCGATACAATTGACCACAACATCATAGGCGTGATCTAATAAAAGTGACCTTAAAAAATTTGTATCTGTAATATCTCCTGTAATATTATTGCCACAAGAAAAGGATGTTCGTGAATAGGTTGTTACATCATGCCCTTTGGCGTACAAATAGAGTGAAATTGTGTGGCCAGCCATTCCAGTAGAGCCAAGTACTAAAAATTTCAAGGTTTTCCTCCCGTCCAATTTTGTAATTCTTCTTGAATGAGAGGAAGCTTTAATAATTTTTCTTTTATTTCAGTGACGGACAGTATTTTCGTATTAGTAGAGTTGTATTCATCTGTTAACGTAATTTTAGGAGAGCCCTCATCAAGATATTTTCCGTAATTTAAATCTCGATTATCCGCAGGGATTCTATAAAAATTCCCCATATCAATGGCCTTTGCAGCTTCTTCCTTTGTTAATAACACTTCGTAAATTTTTTCGCCATGCCGTGTTCCGATAACTTGTATTTTATTTTGAGCTTGGAAAATTTCTAGTAAAGCCAGTGCTAAATCCTCAATATAAGCAGCCGGGGATTTTTGTACCATTATGTCCCCATTATCAGCGTGTGAGAAGGCGTATAAAACTAATTCAACTGCCTCATCAAGACTCATCATAAAGCGTGTCATTTTTGGATCTGTAATCGTTAAAGGCTTGCCAGCTTTAATTTGTTCAATAAATAAAGGGATTACTGAGCCCCTTGAAGCCATGACATTTCCATATCGTGTCCCGCAAATCAATGTTTTATCTGGATGAACCATTCTTGATTTAGCAATAAACGTTTTTTCCATCATGGCCTTTGAAATTCCCATTGCATTTACTGGATAAGCGGCTTTATCAGTGGAAAGGCAAATAATTTTTTTCACACCTGCTTGAATAGCAGCCGTTAAAACATGATCAGTGCCAAGGATGTTCGTCTTAACTGCTTCCAGTGGGAAAAATTCACAAGAGGGGACTTGCTTAAGAGCGGCAGCATGAAAAACAAAATCGACATCATACATTGCATTGTGAATACTTTGGATGTCACGTACATCGCCTATGAAAAATTTAATTTTCGGATGTTGATAGAGTTTACGCATATCATCTTGCTTTTTCTCATCTCTTGAAAAGATACGTATTTCTTTAATATCGGTATTCAAAAATTTCTTTAATACTGCATTACCAAAAGAGCCAGTGCCGCCAGTAATGAGAAGAACTTTATCTTTAAACATTGTTACACCTCTGCATGTACGGAGTAATGATTCATTTTAATCCTCTACGATGTAAATCATATTCAGAATTTTCCCTTGGGAAGTTATACCAGTATGCCAATTCATTTGTATATTTACTTGTCGGGTTTTTATCCATTAAGGCACAATTAAAATCCCAATCCCCAGCAATATCTTTTCTTATGGTAAAGGTTGCATCACCTATAAAACTTCTTCGAATAATTTTAAATTGCCCAGGTAATGTGTAACGGTTAGATTCATCTTTTATAAATGCATAGCCTGCCTTTGTTAGCATGTTGTAGTAGTAAATATCAAACTGACCATCTACTTGGGCTAAGACGTTTCGAATAGCGGGTAAATAGTGATCATCACTATCAATGATAGCTATATAATCACCCGAAGCTTCTGCGATACATCGATTATAGGCTACACTAGCACCCAAATTAGTTGGATGATTAATAATTTTTAAGGCAGGGCAGTTTTTTTGATAGTCCTTTAAAATGGCTAAAGTATTGTCCGTAGAGCCATCATCGCAAACGATAATTTCATAGGCGTATTCTTTAGGAATACTTTCTAACAATGTCAATATCCACTCTTCACTATTGTAGGCAGGTGATAAAAAGCTAATTTTCATGTAACACCTCGATTCTTTTATTGTTAGTAGAAGTGTTCAATAGGCGTAAGTAGAAGTTTTATAAAGTCTATACTGTTTACTTTCATTGACAAAAAGGATTCTTTATTACAATATGCGTTGCAAGAGTTGTTATATAGGCAATTGCTTACAATCGTTAGTTATTTAAAAGAGAGAACACTTCAAAAATAAGGTGATTTTACTAGTGTATTCATGATATTTATACTATTCTTTTCACGTTATTCAACGAGAAATCATATTTTAATGAAGTACAGACTTTAAAAAGGGGAATGTTATGTCAAAAAAAATAGCCTTCATATGTAGTGTGGAATCGTATAAGCTCTCCGACGCACATATTTTCAAAGATTTGTGCCTTGTTCCGATTTTGTTAGGTGAATATTTAGGATATGATGTTAGTATTTTGACGACGGAAATGAATGAGGCATTATTGAAACAAAATTTTCCTGCTGTTACTTTTCAACATATTCCGTTTGAGGATGACTATGTTGCTAATATGAATACTTATTTAATAGAGCATGCAAAGGACATCGATATTGCATTTGTAATAGGACCGTATCCATCGTATTTGTCGATATTAAAAACCTATAAAAAATTTAATCCGAACGGAAAAATTTATATGAAACTTGATGTTAATCGTTTTTGGTTAAACCGATTAAAAACCTATCCTTATTTCTCAGAGTTACTCCAGCTTTGTGATGTACTTTCCTCTGAATCTGAATCCATTCAAAACGCTATTCATGAATTTTTAAATTTAGATATTAAACGTATTCCTAATGGTTTTTATGAGCTATTTCAAACAGAGCCGGTTTCATTTAATGAGAAAGAAAATAGAATACTAACGGTTGCCCGTTTAGATGCTCCTGAAAAACAAATTCTTTTAGCAGTCAAAGCATTTTTAGCTGCACAACTTTCAGATTGGGAATTTCGGTTAGTAGGTCCAATGTCAGAGGCGTTTAGACAGGAGCTGTTGAACGTGCTTGATGGAAATCCATTTGCGGCACAGGTCGTTATTTTAGGACCGATTTATGATAAGGTACGATTGGAGGAGGAGTATAGAAAGGCTAAAATTTTTTGCCTTACCTCTTTAGTAGAATGCTATGCTCATGTATTTGCTGAGGCTGCAAAGAATGGTTGTTACATTGTTTCGACTGATGTAGATGGGGCTATGGATATTACTCATAATCAACGCTATGGAACAATTCATCCGACACATGATTGGCAAAGTGTTGGGCGGACATTGCAGCAAGTAACGAAACAGGAAGCTTTATTGGGGGATACGTGTGAACACCTCCAAGCATTCGCAAGGGCGGAATTAAATTGGAAGCATATTGTGCAAAAAGTAGCAGAATATTTAGGGGAAAAGCCAAGTTTAAATTAGATCGAATTAGAGGAAGGGTAGATCATCTCTAACATGCCATTATTATAAGGTGATTGGCATGAAGACAAGGCGACTCCTTGAAGATTAGAGAGCTAGTAGGGGAACGAGTATGGAAATAAAATCCTCGTTATGGTGAATAAAGGTTCATCACCAAAAGTTGTGAATGACTTTTGTTAAAACGTCTACTATGTAAATAGTTGATTGGAGTGGAGATTGGGCGACTCCTCGGGGATCAGCGATAGAGGAACGAAGGCTAAAAGCATCACATCCTGTGATAACGCCTTCGTGACCAACATCGTGTTGGCCCGAGACCCTGCAGCGTAGCGGATGTTTTCTGTAGCGAAAGCGAAGCGGCAGCAACAAAGCGCCCAGTCGGAACGGAAATCAACCACACGTTTTGGTGATGATCCTGAATAAAACATAAATGTATAAAAAAATCCCCTAGATTTTTCATCATCTAGGGGATAAACCTTCATTTTTTTGAAAACTTAAATCTTGCAGCTATTACACTACCTTCAACTGAAAAGTCTATTGTTCTTTAAAGTTCGTTTTTCAGCCCAATGGTATATCTTATTTTATTTCAAGTGTATATGGTTGAGTACTAGCTTTGCCGTAATATTCACTTACTTCAATATAGTAAGTGCCTTTATCCAGTTCGACTGTACCTACTTCAGCATCTCCAGCTCCGTAAAGATCTAAAGTTTCTACTGTTTTTCCTTTTGCATCAATAATACGGATGACGCCATCAAGTGCTTTTTCTGTTTGAAGAGAGAAGGACACATTGCGTTTGCTGTCGTTTTTAAATTCAAAATAGTCCTTATCACCAAATGGAACACCAGCATTTAGATATTGAGTAGCTACCCATTTATCATCTTTTTTCGTAAGTACAGTTGGTTTTGTCGGTATACCATTAACTAACTTAGAATCTGCATCTTCATCTAGTTTTTTATGATCAAATAAAGTTAAAGTATATGGCTGGATTGATACTTGTCCAACATTGCTTCCGTTAAGAACAATAAAATAACCGTGGTCTTTTTTTGCTTTAAAAGAAGTATTTACATCTGTTGTTCCTCCAAGACCGAGTAGTATTTGAAGGAGGTCTTCACCTTGTCCAAATTGAATTTCAGTCGCCATTTCTTGTGGATCGATTTCCATATTACCATTTGTATCTTCTATAATGGAGCCTGAAAATTTCAAGTCATTTTGAAGTTCTTTAGGTAATTGAGCTAGCTGTTCTTTAGTATATGGTACAGAAGAAATAAGAAGACTCATGACTTCATCTTTACCCTGTTGTTTATAGTAGTAGAAATCAGTATCATCTTGATAAATGAGATGGTCTTTATAAGTAATACCAGATTTAAGCGTTTTTGCAGTAGTTGGTGTGTTATTATTTCTATTATCGTCTTCTGGAATAGCTGCCATTTTACTTGTTTTAAGTGTATATGGTTCAGCAGAACGATCACCAAGATTCATCACTTTTACAACATATGTTTTGTCCTTTTTCAATGCAATTGCCTTAGCATCGTTTGGATCACTTGTTGATCCAAAAAGTAGACTGAGTAACCCCATATCATTCGATAATGAAGAAACTGGGATTAATTCATTTGTTTCCTCATCATATTCGAATACATTACCGGCTGGAGATTGGTTTAACCCTTTTTGAATTTGGAAACCATATACGGCATCTTCTTTAGCTGTAAATGCGAAGTAATCTTCATCATCTTCTGTTTGGAAGTATGCTTTTTGATCTTTACCAATATCAAAACGAATTGCTTGGTTCATGATTTGGTCAACGTTTTCCGGTTGTCCCATAGCATCTAGATTCATGAATATATTCATAAAATCATTTAGTTGATTACGTTTCTTTGTTTTATACTCAGTTAAAGATAAAATATCCTTTTGTACGTTGTTTTCTTGCATTCCTCCATTTGATGAAAGTCCGTCTTCATCATTAGGAAGGGTAACGACTTCACCTTTTAATGTGTAAGGAATGATTGATTCACTAACAGTTTGCTCTGTTTCAATACCGCCGCCAAAGAACATATCAAGTGAAAAATTCATACCGTTTTCATTAGATACGCTTATTACATACTCTTCCTCAGGTACAGCATCGACAACTAAGTTGACGCCATCGCCTTTATCCGTGCCATAAGATGCTCGGATTGGGTAGGCCTCATTTAATCCTTCAGCATCGTCCTCCTCTGACGGAACATTAACTAAATCTTCTTTTAGATAAAGCTCCATAGAAGCAGAAACACCTGGAATCCCAGCTAAATCAAATTTCAGTGTCGTTGGTTCATTTACTGAAAATGTAAAATAATCTTTATCACCTAGATGATCTTCAGAAAGTAGGGTATAGTTTTTCCCGGCTGTACTGAATGGGAATTTTTCAATCTTCTCCATATGTGCCATATCTAATGCATCAATTGGTAATTTTTTAGTCGTTTGAGCCGTGAATACGTAGTTTGAATTACCCTTCGAGCTATAGCTGCCATTATGATCTTTTACGCCAATAAGAAGGGTTCCTTTTTGATCTGCTTTATATAGGTATCCTTCTTGCTTGCCTACACGAACATCATTGACGTTAATTGGTTCTACTTCTTTTTTATTACCATCAGGGTAGAAGTATAAATCAAATGCATAATCATATTTGTCTGCACCTTTTAATGTCAGTTGAGCATACTCATTTGCGTCTAGATCCACCTTGTACCATTTCTTCTCGTCTGGTAACTTGAATTCACCTTTTTCAGTATTTACTATATCTTTTTTAAGGACTTTTGCGTTTTTCAAGCGCTCTTCTTTTGTTTCAGAATACTGTTTTGGTAGATTATTAATATTAAACTGTAATGCTTTCACAGGATCTACAAGGCCATGTCCATATGTAAGATCATAGCCCTTGTCACCTAAATCCTTTGCGGTCATTTCGAGAATAGCTTCTATTTCATAAGGCTTTAAATCTGGATATTTTGATTTTAGTAGGGATGCCACACCTGCAACAACAGGAGATGCCATCGATGTTCCACTAAATTTTACAAAGGATGATCCTTTTTTCTCATCATGAACTGAACTGTAAATGTCTTCACCTGGAGCTACAAGATCAACCGATGGACCATAGTTTGAATAGCTCGATAGCTTATTTCGATCATTCGTAGAGCCTACACTAATAACGCCTTCGTAAGAAGCAGGGAAGGAGTAATTGTCTGTCGATTCATTTCCAGCAGCTGCTACAATGGTAACTCCTTTATCAATTGCTTTCTGAACGGCTTCCTGCATTAATGGAGATTCACCATAACCGCCAAGGCTCATATTGATAACATCTGCGCCTTGCTCAATGGCGTAAAGGATTCCTTGTGCAATAACGAAATCATTAGCGCCATCTTTTCCGTTGAATACATCAATTGGAAGAAGCTTGGCATTTGGATTAATTCCATGTCCTCCAATACCATTATCTTTTGCCGCGCCAACAATTCCTGCTACATGTGTTCCATGCTCACTAGGATAAGATGTATTGGCAGGTGCTGCTGCATTATATGGTGGAAGCACTTGAGATTTTAAATCTGGATGTTTAAAATCCACACCACCATCGATAACAGCTACTTTTACATCATTGTTGCCTGCTAATTCTAGTGCTTTATCAATTTGAAGTAGACTCAAATGGTACATATCCTGTTTCTTTGGATCTACTGCTGTGCCAAAGGAATGATACACGTAGCTTGGAGATACTTTTTTAACTCCTTTTTGTTTCACATAATATGAAACTGCTTTTTCTAAATCTGTTCCTTTGTTCAGTTGGATAACATCGTATCCTAATGAAGGAATAGAGCGGATCACTTTTGCGCCAATTTTTTTGTGCACATTCTTATCAAGACCGGAATGTTTGACGATAATCGTATCCTGACTAATCCATTCTTTTTGATTCTTAGATGTTTGATCCTTATTGCTAGCTACTTTCACTAACTCTTGGTTCTTCGCTGTTTTTTGTGGCGCTTCAGCAAAGGCAGAAGTAGCAGGAACCATTAGTGCTGCAGTTGCTACTAAAGCAACTGATTTTTTTTTCCAGTTTTTCAACTGTTTTCCCTCCTTGAGTGTGCCAAATATTTGTGACATCTATACTAATACGTATGACTAATAGAAAAGTTTCGTAATAAGTATATATTTTTCCAAAAGCACCATTCTATATTTTACCATATTTCCCCCATTATAAAAATATGTAGAAGAGAGGTCGAAACATTCTACTCGATTTGTGAGATTGGAGTAGGAGCTTGGATTCAACCATAATTGAATTGTACCAACTATGAACAAATTGTCTTAAAGCTGCTCAAGAAGTCTGTGTAAATCTTTCTTCGAACGGGGCATTTTAATGTTTTTTTTAAATAACTTTTTCTTTTGCAAGGCAATGGCCATTTCAAAGACCCATGGGCGTTCAAGATGGGCTCTTTCAAGCAAATCCTCTTGGAAGAACATTGCAACTGGATCTCCATTATAAATAATTCTCCCAGCTTCCATCACGATTATTTGATCTGCCCATTCATAGGCTAATGAAATATCATGCGTAGCTAGTAAAATTGTTCGTATATCGTTCTCTAACGTAGCTAAATACTTTAAAACTTGTGCACTATAATAATTATCTAGTCCAGCTGTCGGTTCATCTAATAATAAAACGGAAGGTTCCATTGCAAGTACTCCTGCCATTGCGACACGTTTTTTCTGTCCAACACTTAAAAAATGGATCGGTTTATCTAGCAATGCTTCGACTTCGGTTTGAGCGACAGCCCACGCAATTTTCTCTTCAATTTTTTCAGTTGTCCAGCCAAGATTCAAAGGACCAAATGCAATATCTTGCTTAACTGTGCCAGAAAAAAGCTGATTGTCGGCATCCTGAAAAACAATACCAACCTGTTGGCGCAATTTTTTTAATGCTTTTCTACTATAGTTCAGGTCATTGCCACAAAAGGATATACTTCCAGCGGTAGGCTTCAAAATACCATTTAAATGCTGAAATAACGTTGATTTTCCAGCTCCATTATGACCGAGTAAAGCGATTTTTTTCCCCTTTGGAATTTGAAGTGTAATATCTGTTAGGGCATAAGTTCCATCTGCATAAGCGTAGGATAAATGTGTTAAATCAAAGTATAAATCTGTCATCAGAAAAACCCTCCATAAATGATGAGGAGTATAAAAATAGTAGCAATACCTACCCAATTTTTCGCGTTATAGGTAACATCGTCTTGCCAATAAACAGTTTCGCCACCACGCGCTTCCATCGCATTGTTTAGCTCACGACTTCGTTGGAACATCTCGACAAATAAAGCTGCAATTAACATTGATACCGAACGGAGCCACTGCATAGGGGAGCTGTATCCTAGACGAGCCTGCTGGGCAAGATGAATTTTTTGCATACTATCTAAAAAGATAAAAATAAAACGATACGTTAGCTCTACTAGCTCTACAAATAGAGTTGGAAGTCGCCATTGTCTTAGCACGTAACAAATAGATTGGACTGATGTTGTGAGAATTAAAAAATACAAACAGCTAATGCTGCCAAGGACGATGAAAAAAAGCTGTTGCGCTGTCACGAGGCTCGCTCTGCCGATAAAAATCGTCCAACTATTAAATGAAAATGACCAAATATACGTTGGTAACGTGCTAGTTGTTGGCGCTATAGAAATTAAAATTGACACTAAACTTGATAGTAAAAAAAATCCAGGTAGCAATAGTAATTTAGCATAATATTTAGCAGGGATTTTTGCGCCTAAAATGATAAAAGCACTCATCACAATAAATGTAATGAGTGACATTCGTTCATCTCTCATGATAAGCGACAATATAAGTAGTCCAAGGGATAACGTCGTTTTTTCTAACGGATGAACAGACGCTAATTTATTCAAATAAGCATACTTATCAATGAGTAACATCGCTTAACCCTCTTTATGTTTGCCACGCATTAAGCCAATGAAATAGCCGATAAATCCAGCGCCAATAGCAGCTTGTAGTGCGAATAATAAGCTTTCAATTTCACCACTTGGTGGCTCCCATAAGCTTTCAAACCATGGCTCGTAGTTTGCATCAATTTCACTAATTGCTGCTTCCGCTTCGCCATCAGCCCCCTCGAATTCTGCACCTTTTTGAATAAATAGGGGGATAATTGCTAGGAACACAACAATGGCTAAGAGCAGTAAGTTCTTTTTCATGTTAGTGAGCCTCCTTTGTTGAGAAAACACGTAGAGCTTTTAATTCACTCACATTGTATTTTTTCAGAAAATTCATAACGATCACTGTTAAAATTCCTTCACTAACAGCAAGAGGAATTTGTGTTAACGCAAAAATACCAGCAAATTTTGTGAATGAAGCCATAAAGCCACCGACCTCAGAAGGGAAGGCAAGAGCTAATTGTACAGATGTGACAACATATGTACCTAAATCACCAAGCATTGCTGCTAAAAAGACGGCTACTGAAAATGATAATCCCAGTTTTTGTGAGCCCTTAAATACATAGTAAGCGATAATAGGGCCCATAATTGCCATGGAAAAGGTATTTGCCCCTAATGTTGTAAGCCCACCGTGTGCTAACAGTAAAGATTGGAATAATAATACGATTGTCCCGATAACACTCATCGCTAATGGTCCAAAAAGAACTGTCCCAAGTCCAACTCCAGTTGGATGCGAACAACTCCCTGTTACAGAAGGGATTTTTAAGGCAGATAGTACAAAGGCAAAGGCACCCGATAGCCCTAATATCATTTTTGTTTCAGGATTTTCTTCAATGGTTTTACGAATAGAACGTAATCCTAAAATAATAAATGGAATCGATACGACCCACCAAAAAATCGCCCATTCAATTGGCAAAAAACCCTCCATAATATGCATCGCAAATGCACGATTTGGCACGAATAAAAATGCCAATAAGAAATAACTAAGCTTCCAACCTGAAAATTTCAAGAATCTCTCCTCCTAGCTTTAAAATTTTTCGAATTAGTATGCGATCGATAAAATTTCGCCTTGGCGTAATTGTAGCTGCCGCTTCGCTTTCGCTACAGAAAACATTTGTAGCTGCCGCTTCGCTTTCGCGCAGATAAACAATGCGTCCGGATTTTGAATTGTGCAAGCACAATTCATTCCTTTCAAAGTCCGTGACATCCGCCGGAAGCTTTTTTTCATTCAGTAGGTGTTTTGGCCCGGTTGGAACCATATCTGTACTCATCTACTACCTTGAGATGGAGTCTCTTCTGAATGAAAAAAAGCACTTCTCCGATAGTGGAAAAGTGCATGCTAAAAAAGCAAATAAAATTCTAATCTGCTAAGCCGCACACCCATCCTCGTAGGTTGAAACGATCACATATTTTTCGGCAGGTCTCCTGGCTTTAGTTCAACGTTTTATAGGCCTTCCCATCCTTTGGACAGTGACATTCTCTATAAAACTTCCTAGTACAGTGGCGGGACCGCGCCGGACTTGAACCGGCTTCCCTTTTAAGCGAAATGCTGAACAATTCGCACCGAAAAAAGATGAAGTTGTGAGATTTCACGACAAAGTGTAACATGAATTTCCATATATATGCTATGATTTTTATAGAAAAATTTTAAATTAATAGTCTACGTCGAAAATTTAGATAAATCAAAAAGAAATGTCGCGTTTTTCTATAGAATTTTAAAAAAATTGTCACAAATTAAGAAAGTAATATTGAAATTTTTAAAAAATAAGCTATGATAGAAACAGTTTTCAATTACATTAAAATTCTTTCAGCAAATGTCTTTTGTAGCGAAAGTGAAGCGTTAGCTACAGAAGTCTCCTACCTCTATAGATGGTAAGATGAATGCTGATTTAAGTTCTTTTCAGCGGGTGTCAAAACACCTGTACCTGCTGAAAGAAGTTAAAGCCTCCGGCGGCTGTCATGCAATTATGCCGAGGCATACTTGATATATTAAAAATTCATATAAAACGTCCATAAGTGCTTGAATATTCAAGATAATAGGGAAATCGGTGAAAGTCCGATACAGCCCCCGCTACTGTAATAGCTGATGAAATCGCGGATGCCACTAGTGAAAACTTGGGAAGGCGCGAAAGTAAAAGGAAGCTTAAGTCAGGAAACCTGCTTATGGGATGATACATGCAAACTTTTCGGAGGGAGAAGTTGAAGCGAAAGCGAGTACCCGTATATATTCGTTTTTATTTGGCTTCTACAAAACCTTTACTCTTCGTCTAGAGTAAAGGTTTTTTTTTCCTAAAAGCAAATGAGGGGAGAACGACTATGACAACTTGGAATTTAGAGGGGATGAAAACACATCTTTTTATTTGTAATGGTAGTAGCTGTATGAAAAAAGATGGGGAGGACATTACACAGGCGATCCGTGATGAAATACAGTTGCTGGCGCTTGATAAGGAAATACATACGACGAGAACTCGCTGTAATGGCAGATGTAAAGATGCTTGTGTTGTCATTGCATATCCTCAGGGAAATTGGTACCGTGTGCCAACAACGGAGCATGCGAGAGCACTCGTACAAGATTTAAATCATGAGTCGTTACATAATGAGCATGTCTTTACATTGCAGGAAGGTTCGTTACAGCGTACAGCACAAACAACAGCCATTAAAGGCATTGAAAAGGTGAAAGAGGGGTAACAAAATGGCACAAAAAGGTAAGATTTTCGTAGTTGGCTTTGGTCCTGGAGACTTTAAACATATTACGACTCGTGCTGTGGAGGCACTACAACAAAGTGATATGATTATAGGCTATAAAACGTATGTTGAGCTTATTCAGGATTTAGTTAGTGCAAAGTCGATTATTAGTACTGGTATGACGGAGGAAGTTTCACGTGCACAGGAAGCGGTACGTCAAGCAGAGGCTGGAAGTATCGTATCGGTCATTTCTAGTGGAGATGCCGGGGTTTATGGAATGGCAGGATTAGTGTATGAGGTATTAATCGAGCTAGGCTGGACAGAGGCAACTGGTATCGAGGTAGAAATTGTTCCAGGTATTTCAGCTATTAATTCGTGTGCAAGTTTACTAGGTGCTCCAATTATGCATGACGCCTGTACCATTAGTTTAAGTGACCACTTAACACCTTGGAATTTAATTGCAAAAAGAGTAGAAGCGGCAGCAATGGCGGATTTTGTTATTGCTCTTTATAACCCGAAAAGTGGACGTCGTACGAGACAAATTGTAGAGGCACAACGAATTTTATTGGAATATCGTTCGCCAGATACACCAGTTGGACTTGTGAAAAGCGCATATCGTGACCGCCAGGAAATAACGATGACTACTTTAGCAGAAATGCTTGAACATGATATCGGCATGTTAACGACAGTTATTATTGGGAATTCAACAACATTCTTCTACGACAATAAGATGATTACGCCACGTGGTTATCAGCGTAAATATACACTTGGTGTAGAAAAACAACCGTTACGACCGCATCAACGACTTAAGGAAGAAAATGAACCATGGGCGATGAATCAAGAAACAGGAGCAGCGCGTAATGATTTTGCGACAGATCCTAATGCAAATCGTATTAAGCCCAGTTTAGCCATTAAACCACAACCAAAGTCTAACAAATCGTCACTTGAAATGGCAACAGCAGCTCTTGCAATGGTAAAGGGAACAAACGCTGTGAAAGTATCACCTAAGCGTGTTCAACAAAAAATCGAATCTATTTTTGAATTAGCGGTTAGTCCTGGGGTAGCCAATAAGTTCTTTACGCCTCAACAAATGAAGACTTTAGCTGAAGTAGTTGGTGAGGAAGGAACGATGGAGTATACACCAGACCATCAAATTCATTTGAAAATTCCAACGTCTGACCCTGAAGAAATTACAGCAAAGCTCCGTGAAGTTGGCTTTTTACTTGCACCACTTGGTGACGTGCTTTCGTTAAAGGCTTGTGACTTCTGTTACGGAGAAAAGGTCGATTCGATTCCATATGCAGAAGAGATTCAAGAAAAGCTTGGGGGTATGGCGTTACCGAAAACATTAAATATTGGCTTTAATGGCTGCGGTATGGCGTGTTATCGAGCAGTATTTGATGATATTGGCATCGTTTATCGTAAAAGTAAATTTGATGTTTTTATTGGTGCCAAGCCGGTTGGTCGTACAGCTCATGCTGCACAGCCTGTTGTTGAGGGGTTAGAGCCTGAACACCTCATACCACTTATCACCGACATTATCGATGAATATAAAGCAAATGCGCATCCAAATGAACGTCTGTTTAAATACTTCAAGCGTGTGAAAAAGATCCTACATTTTACGTATCAGGATATGTCTTCAAAAATAAAAGTAGAGCCCGCTCCATGCGGCGACTAGTGAGGAGTAATGAGATGAAAGCAATTTTATTTGTCGGCCACGGGAGCCGTTTAGAAGCAGGAAATGAAGAGGTACGCACGTTTATCGAGCAAATGACACCTCGCATTGATGAACGTTTTTTAGTAGAAACATGTTTTTTAGAGTTTGCCTCGCCAAACATTGAAGAAGGTATTACGAACTGTGTGAAGAAGGGTGCTACAGAGGTGCATGTTATTCCGATCATCCTGCTTCATGCTGGACATTCAAAACTACATATTCCAGCAGAAATCGAACATGCGCGTGAGCATTATCCAAATATAACGTTCACATATGGGCAAACAATCGGTATCCATGAAGAAATATTTGCTATTTTAGAAGATCGTTTAGTAGAAATCGGTTTTAATGCTGAAGAAGAACATGAAGATACTGCCATTTTATTAATTGCACGTGGTGGCAGTGATCCTGCTGCAAATGGTGATTTTTATAAAATTACACGCTTGTTATGGGAAAAACTCCCGGTTAAGTATGTGGAAAGTGCATTTATGGGTGTCACTGATCCGCGTGTTGAAGAAGGAATTGAGCGCTGTGTGAAGCTCGGTGCTAAAAAAATTATTATGCTACCGTACTTTTTATTCACAGGTATCCTAATGGAACGTATGAACGGTATGTGTCAGCAATTTAACGAAAAATATCCGGACTGTGATATTCAAATTGCTAACTATTTTGGCTATCATGAGCGTTTACAAAATGTACTATTAGAGCGTATTGAGCAAGCTGTAAATGGCACGTCAACAGGTATGCAAGATTTAGAAAATTATCGTGCTTATGCAGCAGTACATGGACATGCGCATCATCATCACCATCATGACCACGACCATGATCATCACGACCACGACCATGATCATCATCACCACCATGAAGAGGAGCCAGTGAAATGATTTTCATGTTAGCAGGGACGAGCGATGCTAGAAATCTAGCACTTGAAATCCAGTCAGCGGGTTATGCTGTGACAGCAACGGTCGTTACTGAATCAGCTGCTTCTAGCCTTGCAGAAGTAGGCCTTCCTTATTTAGTCGGTCGTTTAACGGCGGATGAAATGGCGACGATTATTACAGAGCGAGGGTACCGTTTAGTTGTAGATGCCTCTCATCCATTTGCTGAAGAAGCTTCAAAAAATGCTATGGTGGCAGCTGAGCAAGCAAATGTTCCGTATATTCGCTATGAACGTGCTCATGAGCATTATGCAGATCCACTAATTACGATTGTGAAAGATTACGACGAGGCTGCCCATTTAGCAGCAGAAAAACGTGGTGTCATTATGCTAACGACGGGCAGTAAAACACTAGCAACCTTTACAAAGGTATTACATGGTTTAGAAAATACAAGAGTAATTGCGCGTATGCTTCCTCGACTCGATAATATGGAAAAATGCGAAGCACTTGGTGTGGCACAAAGAGATATTGTTGCCATACAGGGCCCTTTTTCAAAGGAATTAAATGAAGCACTTTTTCGTCAATATGATGTGACGTTGATGATTACGAAAGAAAGCGGCAAGGTTGGCTCGGTGGATGAAAAGCTAGAGGCTGCCCTTGCATGTGGCATCGAAACGATTTTAATTGCCAGACCAAATATAAAATACGGACAGCAATATTCTACATTTGAAGATGTACGTCAAGCTGTACAAAACACACTTTAGGAGGCAATCCAAATGGACTTTAAAACAGATTTCAAACCATTAACAGTAGACCCAGATAAAATTTATGATTACAGTTTCTCTATTATTGCAGAGGAAATGGGCGAGCATAATTTCTCAGAGGATGAGTGGAAAGTTGTACGTCGCATCATTCATGCTTCTGCAGACTTTGAATTAGGGCGTAGCGTAATTATTACACCGGGAGCACTTGAGGCCGGTATTAAATCAATCCTTGCTGGTCGCCATGTCATTGCAGATGTGCAAATGATTGAAAGTGGTTCAGGGAAAAAACGCTTCCAAAAACATGGTGGCGATTTACACTGCTATATTGCAGATGAAGATGTTTCAGTTGAAGCAAAAAAACAAAACACAACACGTGCGATTATCTCTATGCAAAAGGCTACTAGATTACACGAAGGTGGCATTTATGCAATTGGGAATGCACCGACAGCATTGCTTGAATTAATTCGTTTAATTAAAGAAGGCATAGCGAAACCAGATTTAATTATCGGTATGCCAGTTGGCTTCGTATCAGCCGCTGAATCGAAGGAAGAGTTATTAAAACTAGAAGGTATTCCGTATATTACAAATGTTGGTCGTAAAGGCGGTAGTACAGTGACGGTTGCCGCATTGAATGCTGTCTCACTTTTAGCGGATGAACAGGCGAAAAAATAATGGAGCGGAAGCCTAAAAAAGATCCCAAAGACATGCGTCACGGTTATACAACGGGGTCCTGTGCGACTGCAGTAACGAAGGCCGCATTACTCGCCTTAATTACAAATGAAGAGCAAGAAACAAGTACGATTCATTTGCCGATTGGACGAGATGCAACTTTTACGATAGAAAAATGTACATTTCAGCATGATGCTGTTAGCTGTGAAACGATTAAAGATGCTGGTGATGACCCGGATGCAACACATAAAGCACTCATTGTTGGCACAGTAAGCTGGTCAGATATACCAGGCATTCATCTGGACGGTGGAATTGGGGTCGGGCGTGTAACAAAGCCTGGCTTACCAGTACCTGTTGGAGAAGCAGCTATCAATCCTGTACCACGGAAGATGATTCATAGTACTGTACAAGGTGTACTTGATGAATTTCAAATTAAACGAGGCGTTAACGTAGTTATTTCCGTCCCTAAGGGTGAGGAAATTGCTAAAAAAACGTTAAATGGGCGACTTGGTATTATTGGAGGCATCTCAATTTTAGGCACAAGGGGAACCGTCGTGCCTTTTTCGAGTTCTGCCTATATGGCCAGCATCGTCCAAGCGATTAGTGTTGCAAAAGAGGCTGGTTGTAAGCATTTAGTCGTCACGACTGGTGGACGTAGTGAAAAGTATGCGATGGCACAGTACCCTCATTTATCAGAGGAAGCGTTTATAGAAATGGGCGATTTTGTAGGCTTTACATTAAAGCATTGTAAACGACTTGGTATGAAGCAAGTCTCGCTTGTTGGGATGATGGGGAAATTCTCGAAGGTGGCACAAGGTGTCATGATGGTGCACTCTAAAAGTGCTCCAATTGATTTTAACTTTTTAGCACAATTAGCAGTGGATATAGGTGCAGATGAAGAAACCATTACGAACGTACGAGAGGCAAACACTGCTTCACAGGTTGGAGAAATTATGGCAGAAAAGGGCTATGATGCATTCTTCCACCACTTATGTGAAGCTTGCTGTTATTCTTCATTACATCATATTAAGGGCGGATTAACGCTATCCACATCGATCTATTCGATGCAGGGACAATTATTAGGAAGGGCTGATGACATTGCATCGATCGATGAAATTGATTGGGATCGGGGATAACGGACAAGAAAGCTTACTACCGCAATATGTACAGTGGATTGAAGACTGTGAGGTACTTGTTGGTGGGGAGCGTGTCCTAGAATTTTTCCCGAATTTCACGGGTGAAAAAATGTTAATTAAAGGTGGTCTTTCAGCGCTTGTCGAAAGATTATCTGCAGAAACAAGAACTACAGTTATTTTAGCGTCAGGTGATCCATTATTTTACGGAATCGGTGGTTATTTAGCGAAAAAGCTAGACATTGACGTTTATCCATATATGAGCTCTGTACAGCTTGCTTTTTCAAAGATGGGGGAAAGCTGGCAGGATGCTTATGTTACAAGTATTCATGGGCGCTCCATGAAAGGCTTAGCACAACGCATCGATGGTAAAAAGAAAGTGGCATTGCTAACAGATGCAGAGAATAATCCGAATGAGTTGGCACGTTATTTAAAGCATTTTGGCATGACAGAATACCGTGCATTTGTCGCAGAAAATTTACAGGGCACAAATGAAAAATTCGGCTGTTATTCACTTGATGAATTAGAAATGGCTGATTTTTCTCCGTTAAATGTTGTTATTTTACAGCAAACTTCAGTACCAAAACGCTATGCACTCGGTATCGCTGATGAAGAATTCTCACAGCGTAAGCCAGACAAAGGGCTGATTACGAAAAAAGAAATTCGTGTTTTAAGTTTACAAGCAATGCAGCTACAATTTGATAGCATCATTTGGGACGTTGGCACATGTACGGGTTCGATGGCCATTGAGGCCGGCAAGCTTGCGCCAGAAGGTCGAATATTTGCCGTGGAGAAAAATGCCCCCGATTTAGAAAATTGTCTGCAAAATCAGCAAAAGTTCCGTGTAGATATTACAGCTATTCATAGTAAAGCGCCAGCAGGACTTGAAAACTTCCCTGATCCGGATGCGATTTTTATCGGCGGCACTGGAGGAGAAATGGTGGAGTTATTACAATTGTGTTGTACACGCTTAAAGCCAAATGGTCGTATTGTCTTGAATGCTGCAACAATTGAAAATTTATATAAAGCAGTCGAAGCGTTTAAGTCTTGTGGCTTTGCTGTAGACATATTGCAGGCACAGCTTGCGCGCAGTAAACCAATATTAGATATGACACGTTTTGTCCCATTAAATCCTATTTACATTATTTCTGCATATCGAAAGGAAGAAAATCATGAGTAATCTTGGTATTTTATATGGCTTGGGCGTAGGTCCTGGCGATCCAGAGTTAATTACAGTTAAGGCATTCCGTGTTATTCAAGAATCTCCTGTTATTGCCTATCCGAAAAAATTAAAAGGCAGTAAAAGCTATGCACATCGTATCGTAGATGTCTACATTAACCCAGAAGAAAAAGATATGCTTGGCCTAGTATTTCCAATGACAAAGGATGAGGCTGTATTAGAACGCGAATGGACGAAATCAGTGGAACTTGTCTATGAGAAATTAAAAGAAGGTAAGGACGTCGCATTCGTAACAGAAGGTGACCCATTATTATATAGTACGTTCATCCATATGATGAAGCTTATGCAGGACATGCACCCTAATGTTGAAATCCGAACAGTTCCTGGAATTTCTTCGTTCAATGGTTCAGCATCCCGACTTGGGATTGCGCTAGCAGATGGCGATGACCGTGTTGCCATTGTCCCTGCCCATGATGACTATGATGCTATGCGTGAAGCGATTGAAAGTCACGATGCAGTGGTGTTTATAAAAGTAGCGAAAGTTATTGATTTAATGCTTGAGGTGCTACGCGATTTAGATTTACTTGATAAGGCATCGGTCGTAACAAAAGTAACATCTGACGAGGAAATCATTTGGGATGTACGGGAGCTAGACGGTGTCGATTTAGAATATTTAACGTTAATGGTGGTGCGTAAATAATGAAGAAAATATATATTGTCGGCGCTGGTCCTGGTGATCCAGATTTAATTACAGTAAAAGGTTTACATATGCTACAAACAGCAGACGTTGTGATGTATACAGATTCATTAGTGAATGAGGACCTTATTGCAAAGGCAAGACCAGATGCAGAGGTTATTCGTACAGCAGGTATGCATTTAGAGGAAATGGTAGCGGTCATGGTAGATCGCGTCAAGGCAGGTAAAGTAGTAGCTCGTATGCATACAGGAGACCCTGCGATGTACGGAGCAATCATGGAACAAGTAGCTCTATTAAAAAAAGAAGGCATTGGCTACGAGGTTATTCCTGGTGTTAGTTCTGTCTTCGCTTCAGCAGCGGCAATCGGGGCAGAATTAACAATTCCTGATTTAACACAAACACTTATTTTAACGCGTGCCGAAGGACGTACACCTGTTCCAGAATTTGAGAAGCTACGTGATTTAGCGAGTCACCACTGTACAATTGCCTTATTCCTGAGCGCAACGCTAACAAAGAAAATAGTAAAAGAATTACAAAATGCTGGATGGGCCGATGATACACCAGTAGCTGTTATTCAACGAGCTTCTTGGCCAGATCAAAAAATCGTACGTACAACATTAATTGAACTGGATGAAGCAATGCGTGTCAATGGGATTCGTAAACATGCGATGATTTTAGCTGGCTGGGCATTAGACCCGAATATTCATGATAAAGATCAATATCGTTCCAAATTATATGATGCTTCCTTTACACATGGCTTTAGAAAAGGTGTGAAAACAAGTGATTGAGTTACAAGAGGGCGTATTGCCAGAAGTTGACCAACGAAATCCTTATGCAGTTGTAGCCATTACAAAGCACGGTGTTCAAATCGGACGTCGCTTGCAGCAAACCTTTGCAGCAAGCGACTTATATTACATGAGTAAATTCGAGCAAGGTGATGAAGCAAAAAAGCATATTCAGATGTTTACAGGTACGGTGCGTTTACTGCTGCCAACTCTTTTTAAGCAATATAAAGGCTTAATTTTAATCATTTCACTCGGTGCAGTTGTACGCATGATAGCACCGATTTTAAAGGATAAAAAGACTGATCCAGGTGTTGTAGTCATTGACGACCGTGGTGAAAACGTGATTAGCGTGTTATCGGGACATTTAGGTGGCGCCAATGAGCTGACACATGAAGTAGCTGCAGCACTTGGAGCAAATCCTATTATTACAACAGCCTCAGATGTGCAAAAGACCATTCCGGTTGATTTATTTGGTGCCCGTTTTGGCTGGGTATGGGATAGTGCCGATAAACTAACACCTGTCAGTGCCTCTGTTGTCAATGAGGAGCACGTTGCAATCGTTCAGGAAACGGGGGAACGTGACTGGTGGATGCGTGACACAACGATGCCAGAGCAAATTAAAATTTATCCTTCAACATATGATGCGATTGAAGCGAAACCACATGCGACATTACTCATTACTGACCGCATCATTGACCCAAAAGAAGAAGTGCTTCTAGAAAATGGTGTTATTTATCGACCAAAATCGGTTGTGCTTGGCATGGGCTGTAATCGTGGGACAGCTGTGGAAGAAATTGAGCAAGTCATTGATGAAACCCTTGCAGAGCTGAAGCTTTCGAAAAAAAGTGTGAAAGCGCTATGCACGATTGATTTAAAGAAGGACGAGCAATGTTTCTTAGAAATAACAAAGAAATACGATTGGGAATTTGTAACATATTCACCGGCGGAATTAAATGAAATTGATTTCCCTTCACCTTCGGAAACCGTTTTTAACTATACAGGAGCATACGGGGTGAGTGAGCCAGCAGCAATGCGTTATGCGCAGGTGGAGTCACTTGTACTAGAAAAGAAAAAATCGGGCAATGCTACAATCTCTGTTGCTAGATTAACATTTTAAGGAGGAAGCCTATGCAAACGAATCGCTTTGTACTTGCTGGTACTGGTAGTGGAGTTGGTAAAACAACCTTTACCATTGGACTAATGAAAGCGTTACAAGAAAAGGGCAAAATTGTGCAAGGCTTTAAATGTGGTCCCGATTATATTGACCCTACTTATCATACCGCTGTTACAGGACGTGTATCACGTAATATCGATAGTTGGATGTTTTCACATGAAGCAGTACGAGATATTGTCGCACGCGCAAGTAAAGATGCTGATGTTTCCATTATTGAAGGAGTTATGGGCTTTTATGATGGCAAAAGTCCGCTATCGAATGCTGGCTCTGCAGCAGACATTAGTGTTGTCACAGAGAGCCCCGTTATTTTAATTGTCAATTGTGCAAGTATGGCACGAAGTGTAGCGGCAGTTGTGAAAGGATTTCAATTGTTGTCGGATCAACCGAATATCGTTGGTGTCATTGCTAACCAAGTCGGAAGTGTCGGTCATTATGAAATAGCGAAGGCTGCTATTGAGCAGGAATGTGGTATTCCTGTCATTGGCTATTTAAAGCGTGAGGAAGGGATTGCTATTCCAAGTCGTCATTTAGGACTAGTCCCTGCCATCGAACGAGGGGAACTAGATACATTTTTTGATAAGCTAGGCGATCTAATGGCTGAGACCATTGATTTAGATCAATTGCTTGCATTAACAAAGGCTTCTGTTCTACAAGAATCAGGGCAACTTTTTGATGAACAACCATCGCAAAATATTTGCATTGCCGTAGCAAAGGATGCAGCTTTTAACTTCTATTATAAAGAGAATTTGGATCTGCTACGTGCAAAAGGAGCTGAGCTGCAATTTTTCTCACCACTTGCAAATGAGCCTGTTCCAGCTGAAGCAGACGGATTGTATATCGGCGGGGGCTTCCCAGAGGAATTTGCAAATATTTTGGCGGACAATTCGGTTACCAAAAAGTCTATTCGTGAAGCAGTTGCCAAAGGTCTTCCAACATTAGCTGAGTGTGGTGGCTTTATGTATTTGACGGAGGCTATTACGAATAGCAATGGTGACCGTTATGACATGGTTGGTGTTATTCCAGGAGAAGTAGCGATGCAAGCGAAGCTAGCGGCTCTCGGCTACCGTGAAATTTTTGGCACACCAAATAATTTTTTAATTGGTACGGATGAAGAAGCAAAGGGGCATGAATTCCACTATTCAAAATATAGCGGCTCGCATAATACGCCGGCCTATGAAACGAAGGGGCGTTTTGGTAACAAACAAGAGGGCTACCAAGCTGGAAATTTAGTAGCTGGCTATACGCATTTTCATTTCGTATCGAACCCAAAGCTTGTTGACAATTGGTTAACAGCTTGTAAGAAGGTGAAAAATCGTGACTAATTATTTTCCTATTCACATCAATATTGAATATAAAACTGTAGTAATTGTTGGAGGGGGACACGTAGCAACACAGAAGATAGCTTCACTGCTTCCAGCTAAAGCTAATATTGTCGTTGTTAGTCCAACTCTAGATGAATCATTACTGCCTCTTGCCGAGTTAGGGCAAATTACGTGGCGTGAAAAAGAATTTGAAGCGCGTGATTTAGATGATGCATCACTCATCATTGCGGCTACAAATGATATGTTAGTAAATGAGGCTGTACAAGAAGCAGCACAACATTGGCAGCTCATCAACCGCGCAGATGCACAGGCTGAAAGCGACTTTATAACGCCAGCAACAGTGCGCCGTGGTCCTTTAGTGTTAACAGTTTCAACGTCAGGTGCCAGTCCTGCATTAGCGCGTAAAATAAAAGCTGACCTCGAAGAGCAATTTGATGAGGTTTATGACGACTATGTATGCTTCTTACAGCAGGCACGTTTAATGATTGCGGCTCAGTTTGACAAGGGCCCACAAAGGCGCAACGCTTTACAAGCATTACTTGAACCGAGCCTACTAGAATGGACACGTAATGGAGAGATTGAGAGACGTGAAGCATTTTTACAACAAATACTGATGGGAGAAGCGCAATGAAAGACGGAATAGTGTATTTAGTTGGAGCTGGACCAGGAGATCCAAAGCTCATTACAGTGTACGGGCTCGAATGTATTCAAAAGGCTGATGTCATTGCATATGACCGTCTTGTGAACCCGAAATTACTAGAGTTTGCCAAAAAAGATGCAGAGCTTGTGTACTGTGGTAAATTACCTGGGAAGCATCACTTCATTCAAGATGAGATTCATACATTACTTGTCGAAAAAGCGCATGAAGGCAAGATTGTTACACGTTTAAAAGGTGGCGATCCATTTGTTTTTGGTCGTGGTGCAGAAGAAGCGGAAATTTTAAAAAGTCATGGTATTGCTTATGAAATTGTACCAGGTATTACAGCTGGAATTGCTGCCCCAGCATATGCGGGCATCCCTGTAACACACCGAGATTTTGCGACAAGTTTTGCGCTCGTAACAGGTCATGGTCGTGAGGAAAAAGGACAGGACTTTTTAAATTGGCCCGCACTTGCAACAGGCATCGATACAGTTGCCTTTTATATGAGTGTTGGTAATATTGCTTATATTTCTAGAAAGCTCATCGAAAATGGTCGCAAGGCAACTACTCCAGTCGCCGTTATTGAATGGGGAACAACAGAGCAACAGCGTACCATCACAGGTCAGCTTGATGAAATAGCTAGCATTATTGAACGAGAAGGCTATCATAATCCTTCCATGATTGTCGTTGGCGAAGTCGTCAATGTACGCGAGAAAATTCAATGGTTTGAGGAGCAAGGGCTTGCTTTCTCATAAAAAACTTACTTGAGCATAAGGAGGAAACACATCATGACAGTAATCGAGGCTTTAAAAAATCGTCGAGCGATTCGTAATTACACGACACAGCCTGTTGAAAAAGAGAAGATTGAGCAAATTTTACAAGCCGCAACTTATGCTCCAAATGACCGTATGCGTGAGCCTTGGCATTTTTATGTTATTCAGGACGATGCGATGAAACGCTACGAGGAAATGGCGAATGCCTATTTGCAAGAGCGATTCCCAACAAAACCAAATTTAGTGGAAAGCTCGTTAAAAGTTGTTCAAACAACGCCTGTGGCCATTGTTGTGACAGCAGATATTGTAGAAGACGATGCCGATGCGACAGCAGATAATGTTTTTGCCGTATGTAGTGCTATTATGTCTATGTGGCTTGCTGCAGAAGAGCTTGGGCTTGGTTTTGTATGGCGTACACGTGGTGTAGGGCTTGTTCATGATTCACGTATGCATGCATTCATTGGCGCAAGTGAATCACAAAAGGTAGTAGGAACGATCTTTATTGGCTACCCAGAAGAACAGGAGCTTAAAGACAAGAAACGTACCTCATTTGAAGAAAAAACAACATGGCTTTAAGGGAGGCATGAAGAATGGCTAGAAAAGGCTTGTTTTTAGTGTACACGGGTGAAGGGAAAGGCAAAACAACTGCTTCTCTTGGTGTCACATTGCGAGCAGTTGGTCGAGGCCTGAATGTACGCTATATGCAATTTATTAAATCACCAGAGCGTACATACGGAGAGCAAATTGCTCTTCGTAAGCTTGGCGTAGAAATGGAGCAAATGGGAATCGGCTTCACTTGGACAAAAACACCAGACGAGCATCGTGCTGCATTAGCAAAAGCATGGGAAAAAACAAAGGCTGCCTTGCAAGACGACAGTATTGATGTACTCGTATTAGACGAGCTCAACAATGCGCTGGCTATTACAAAATTTCCAATCGATGATGTGCTCCCATTAGCCGAAGTCATTGAAGCCATTCAGCAGCGTCCATCTACAATGCATTTAGTCGTAACAGGACGTAGCGCGAATCCAGCGCTAATTGCAATGGCCGATTTAGTATCAACAATCGATGCGACAAAGCATTATTATGATGAAGGCATTCCAGCTGTAAAAGGTCTAGAATTCTAATTCGAGATTCTCACTTTTGTGAGAATACCTGTGGAACGTGGCAATACTCGCGCTTCGGAGGAAATACCCACGGAACGGGGGAGAATACCGGAAGCAAGCTGAACCCCGTGTATCAAGGTGAACTTCGCATGTTTGTGAAAATACTCGCGGGACGTATCAGAATATTCTCGCTTTGGAGGGAATATACGCGAAAGCAAGAAGAACACCCGCGCAAGGACCCAGACTTGCTCCCCCGCTTCAACTATAAAAAAGGAGGGAAAAGACTATGCCAGCAAAATCTATCATGGTTCAAGGAACGGCATCTGATGTGGGGAAAAGTATGATTTGTACTGCGCTGTGCCGTATTTTCTCTGATGATGGGCTAAAGGTAGTACCGTTTAAATCACAAAATATGGCCCTTAATTCGTTCGTAACTCAAGACGGCGGAGAAATTGGCCGGGCACAGGGTGTACAAGCAGAGGCAGCACGAGTTGTCGCAACTACGGATATGAATCCTATATTGCTAAAACCAAAGCAGGATATGGTATCAGAAGTAATTGTTCATGGCAAGCATTTTTTAAATATGGACGCCAAAAGCTATCGCAATCAATTCGTACAAGAAGCGATGCCGATCGTTGAAAAATCAGTACGAACTTTACAAAATACATATGATGTCATTGTCCTTGAAGGTGCGGGTAGCCCTGCAGAAATTAATTTAAAAGACCGTGATATAGCAAATATGCGCATGGCTCATCTAGCAGATGCAGCGGTTGTGCTAGTGGCTGATATCGATCGGGGTGGAGTATTTGCATCGATAATTGGCACACTCGCATTACTTGACGATGCAGAACGTGCACGTGTAAAAGGGCTGATTATAAATAAATTCAGAGGGCTGCGAGAATTACTCGATGATGGCATTGAATGGGTAGAACGTGAAACGGGGATTCCTGTCCTTGGAGTTATACCATATGTAGATGTCAATATTGAGGCTGAAGACTCGCTAGCATTATCTTCATTGCGCTTTAAAAAGCCAAAGCAAGGGGAGTTTGGCGTGGATGTGGCAATGATTCGGCTGCCGCGCATTTCAAATTTTACGGATGTTGATCCATTTTTTGATGAGCCAGAGGTTGGTGTGCGTTTAATTGGCAATGTCAATGAGCTTGGTACGCCCGACTTACTTATACTACCTGGAACAAAAAGTACAATAGATGATTTAGCGTGGCTAAAGGAACAAGGCTTCGATCATGCGATAGCAAATTTACGCGCACGAGGGACAAAGATTATTGGCATTTGCGGCGGCTTCCAAATGCTAGGTGAAACATTACTGGACCCAGATGCAGTAGAAGGTAATGGGGATTCAGCGCAAGGTCTAGGATTATTACCGATGGAAACGGTTTTTGTTGGTGATAAAAAAACAGTGCAAATGACAGGAACAAGAGGCCAGGATACGTTTACTGGCTATGAAATTCATCTTGGACGTACGAAAATTTTACGTGATGAAGCATCCCCATTTTTACAGCTTGCAGATGGGCGAGAAGATGGTGCAGTAAGTGCTGATGAACAAGTGATCGGAACATATTTCCACGGTTTATTCCATAATCGCATCTTTACAAGACAGCTTGTTAATGACATTCGCGTGAAAAAAGGGCTCGCTGCGTTACCAAGTGACGTGAAAAGTGATGCAGAACGTAGAGAGGATGCGTACAATATGCTTGCAAAACATGTGCGTGCGAATCTCGATATGAAAAAAGTATACGAAATCACGAATATAGAGGTACCTGTATGACAAGAAAAGGACCGTTAGCCATTGATTATGAGGCATTATGGCAGGAAGGTATGAAAGATTGGCATGGTCAAATGCCTGAAAGAATGGTCAATGATCAATTAGAGGAGCAGTTTTGGGCGCAGTCAATCGCACGTAAAAAGACTGGACAAACAGATCCTTACGCCGCAAAAATTTTTCAAGAAATTAAAAAAAGTATTCAACCGGAGCACTCTGTATTGGAAATTGGTCCAGGCTGGGGCAATTATACGTTTCCGCTAGCTGATCATGTGCGACAGCTAACTTGTGTAGATAGCTCAGAAAGTATCCTTAGCTATTTAGAAAATTGTCTGGAGGATAGGCAACATGTTTCTTATCTTCATGCAAAGTGGGAAACCCTTGCTGAAGATGAGGTAGGAGAGCATGATATAGTCATAGGTGTCAATTGCTTTTATCGTATGTATGAAATCAAATCAGCACTTTACCACATGAATCGTCTAGCTAAAAAGCGTGCAATTATTGGCATGACAACAGGGCCGATTCAACCTCACTATGAAATTTTATACGACAAGTATGGCTATGATATTAAATTTCCACGAAGAGATTATATAGAATTTTTAAATTTGCTCTATGAAATGGATATTTATGCAGAGTGCAAAATCATCCCGTTAGAACGAGTGTATGAATATGAAAGCTATGAACAGCTTATAACAACACAAAGTAAAAAAATAGTAAATAACACTTTTAATAGAGAGCATGTTGAGGAATCGCTCTTGCCGTTTATTGAAGAAAAGAACGGTCGTTATTATTATCGTCATGATTTCCATGCGGCACTCGTATCATGGGAGCCGAAATAATTATGAAACCTTTGGACAAAACAGACCAAAGGTTTTTTTTATTGGAAGCGATAGGGTACAATAAAGCGATATAGAAATAGAAGTGAGGTGGCATATGTGCAACTACATTTTTTAGGAACAGGCGCAGGAATGCCTTCAAAGGAACGAAATACAAGTGCCCTAATGGTAAAGCTTTTGGATGAAGTGGGGGAAATGTGGCTTTTTGATTGTGGGGAGGCGACCCAACATCAAATTTTGCATACATCATTAAAGCCACGTAAAGTAACGAAAATATTTATTACACATTTACACGGTGACCATATTTTTGGCTTACCTGGCTTTTTAAGCTCTCGTTCATTTCAAGGCGGGGACGAGCCATTAACGATATTTGGCCCACAAGGTTTACAGCAATGGATTGAGCAAACTTTAGCCTTGTCAAAGACGCATTTAACATATCCATTACAATTTGTTGAAGTTCATGAAGGTATTATTTATGAAGATGAACATTTTACAGTAAGTGCAAGTGAATTGCGACATGTAGTTCCATGCTATGGCTACCGTATTGAGCAGAAGGATTTACCTGGCGAACTATTAATGGAAAAAGCACAGGCCCTTGGTGTCCCAAAAGGTCCTTTACTAGGACAATTAAAAGCAGGGAAAGATATTGAGCTAGCGGATGGCACCGTTGTATATGCGAAAGATGTTGTCGCCCCATCTAAAAAAGGCTTTACGCTCACTATTTTAGGAGATACTAAATACTGTCCAGAGGCTGTTTCATTAGCTAATGGAGCAGATATTGTGATTCATGAAGCGACCTTTGATGGTACTACGACAGATTTAGCAGCGAACTACGGACACTCTACAAATGTCGAAGCGGCCAAGGTGGCACAACAGGCAGGAGCGAACTATTTATTGCTAAACCATTTAAGTGCCCGCTTTTTACCACATGATTTACCAAAATTTTTAGCAGATGCACAGGAGGTTTTCCCACAAACCTTCCTGACATCTGATCAATCTGTATTCTCTTGGAATAACAACAAATTAACTTAAGCAAAAACATAAAGTACCCTTTAGATGACGTTTCATTTAAAGGGTACTTTCATCTTTTTCAGCGAATGTTTTTTCTGTGCGAAAGCGAAGCGCCAGCAACAAATGTTTTTCTGTGCGAAAGCGAAGCGCCAGCAACAAATGTTTTCATAGCGAAATACACCCAATATTTTGAGGTCACCCATTTATTAGTACGAATAATTATCGATATAATTCAATAATTTGACTGGCTATATATTCGGAGCTAAAGTGAACCCCGTTTCTGAGCCACCACATGATAATGCCAAGTATTGAAGATGCGAGAATATCCATCGATAGAGTACTATCAGCACCTTCACTTTTACGTTGTATGACAATCAAATCCTTTAATGTCCTATGCATTTTTTTTATGAAACCAGGGTGCTCAAATAGAACAGCTAAAATTTTTCTGTGCTTATAAAAGTAATCTAAAAATGTAATTAATTGTTCTTGATTATTTAAATTATCAATTTGTAAAGAAGGAGACATTTCCGACAACAAGTCGTCGAACATATCGTAAACTACTTGCTTTAATAAATCATTAATATCTATAAAATGTAAATAAAAAGTTGCTCGATTTAGCTCTGCACGTTGGGCTATTTTTTGTACTGTAAGTTTCGAAATATCTGGGTTTTCGATTAATATATCTACGACAGCTTCTTTAAATACCCGTTTAGAGCGAATAGCTCGTGGGTCTTGCTTTTTTTGTGTGGTCAATTTAATTCTCCTTTATCTATTAAATACAAATTTAATGAATAGTATTTTTAACTTTGTTGTTTAATTGACACTTCTTGAAAAATTGTAAATAGGAATCAAAAAATAAACGTGTTATTATCTATTTTATTGACATAGTGTTAATAAAACAAGTAGAAAGAGGAAGAATGTAATGTCGGAATCGATCAATAAAAAAGTACTATTAACAGTTTTAATTTTCGGGTGTTTTTTATCTACACTAAATCAAACTCTGTTAAACGTTGCATTAAGTAATTTAATGGACGTATTTTCTGTTTCTGCGACAACCGTTCAGTGGTTAGCTACTGGTTTTATGTTAGTAAACGGGGTGCTAGTCCCTATTACAGCATACTTAATGAAACGCTTCTCAACACGCCAATTATTTATAAGTTCAATGCTGTTTTTATTAGTAGGCTCTATTTTTTGTGCAATAGCTCCGAACTTCACCACTTTACTAATAGGTCGTATGATTCAAGCAATAGGGGCGGGAATTATTATGCCGTTGCTAATGAGTATCGTGATGTTTATTTTCCCTCCTGAAAAAAGAGGTAGTATGATGGGGTTAATTGGGCTAGCTATGATTTTCGCTCCAGCTATTGCACCAACATTAGCAGGTTTTGTAATAGATAATTATTCTTGGCGTTGGTTATTTATCGGCATCATTCCATTTGTCGTGATCATTCTATTTATGGCAATGAAATATTTAAATAATGTTTCAGAAACCGCAAAAGCAAAGTTAGATGTAATCAGCGTTATTTTATCAACAATTGGCTTTGGTCTTATTTTGTATGGATTTAGTAATGCAGGAAGCCATGGTTGGGATGATAAAGTTGTAATTGCTTCTATACTTGTAGGGATAATGATTACAGCAATGTTTTGTCTTCGACAAATTAAATCATCTGATCCACTTCTTAACTTATCCGTTTTTAACAATAAGTTATTTACGCTCACGTCCATCATCAACATTATTGTTACAATGATGATGTATGCGGATATGATTTTATTACCAATATATTTACAAAACGGAAGAGGGTTTACAGCTTTAGATGCCGGTTTATTATTATTACCGGGTGCACTTGTAAATGCCTTTATGTCTCCAGTGACAGGAAAAATGTATGACCGCTTTGGAGCAAAGCCGTTATTTATTATCGGTTTGATTTTTGTCATTCCTTCAATGTGGGTTGTAACGGATTTATCAGAAACAACAACCTATAGCTTTATAATGATACGTACTATTTTTCTACGTATAGGGTTGAGTTTTATCACAATGCCATTGAATACAGCTGGTTTGAATGCCTTACCGAAAACACTTGTCACACATGGTACAGCAGTGAATAATACATTACGTCAAATCGCAGGCGCAATTGGATCTGCTGTCGTTATTACAATTTTCACAGCACAAACGACAAACCATGCGAAAACATTGCTAGTAGAGACACCAGATGCTACGACTGAAGGTATTCGTACACTTGCTTCAATCTTAGGTTCAAGTGATGCCTATTATTTCATGACAATCTTAGCAATCATTGCATTTGTATTAACTCTATTTGTTCCATCTAAAAATAAGTTTAAACAACAAGCATAATGATTAAGCATTCAAAGAACAACTTTAAGAGCCTTACTACAATAAACTGTAGCAAGGCTCTATGTTTTTACAATTGGCTGTTTTCGTAAAGTTTGTTGCTGCTTTTAATAAAAATTTGCTTACACTAAAGAGCAAATGTTCTATAATATGGATGTGTACATATAAGGAGTGTTATGCATGAGACCTATGCTTACAAAAGAAATTAGTAGTCAAGATTTTATGGATTTTTATTGGTTAAAAGAAGAATTACAATCATTTTGTAGAGATAATGGAATAAGCGCGTCGGGCTCTAAGATCGAGATTTCTGATAGAATTGAAACTTTTCTTCGGACAGGAAAGATAAAAAAACCACAAAGAAATTCAAAGGCAAATAATAAACCTCGAACTAACAGTGAATTAAGTCTTGATACAGTCATTACGGAAAATCATCGTTGTAGTCAAGATGTGAGAGCATTTTTCAAGACGGTAATTCCAAAGTTTCATTTTTCTACCTATATCCAAAACTACATTAAAAACAATATTGGAAAAATGTATCGTGATGTTGTGGATGCTTGGTATGAAGAAGAAAAACGCAAAAAAGACCCATCACACCAGAAGAAAATTCCACCTCAGTTTGAATACAATCAATTCATTCGTGACTTTTTCTCTGATTCAAAAAATAAAGGGAAAAGTCGTGCAGAAGCGATTGAAGCTTGGAATAAAATGAAGAAACTCCCTGGGAGTAACAAATATATACCTGAAAATTAGTCTTTTAATTGAGGTAATTTTCAACGAGTGGAATTTAGCATTTGTTTTCTATTTACAAGCCAGCGAAACCAATACCTCATTGTAAATTGCTCTATTAGTAGGTAGCAACAATTTATGTAAGAAAACAGCCATATGATTAAGTAGTCTCTACCTTTCAAGTTAAAAGAAAAGTAGTAATAGTTAGAATGGGAATTTGGAATATGGAAGAATTATAATGCGATTAATAGTTAATTTTTGTATAATTGATTAAAGGGGAGTGGTTTTATATGAATCAGCAAAAGATGCCACCAGCACTATTGCGTTTAATCGTTATTTTTCCCAATGTGCTGAGCTATTTATTACTATTTGGACTAATTATGTTTGTTATCTCAAATTATGACACATTAAAAGCGACGGACAACTTAACGGTTTGGCTTATTTTTATTGTAGTGCTTGCACCGGCTGCTGCCTACACAACATTCAGTATCGTCAAGAAAATTCGTTCTGGACAAATGTAAGTAATAACAACACGTGTATTCTTTAGTTTATCTAATGGATACACGTGTTTTTTTCTTTGAAGTCTTTATTGTCATATTGTTAAAGTTATTGCTGATATTAGAAGTCAAAACTCATTGATAAACGAAGGCACATGATGAGCTGCTTGACAAGTGTTTCCCCTAAATCCTCTAATTTAGAAAAAGGCCCCCATTAAACTTTGTACAATTTCTAGGAAAAAAATAAGTTATCTTCTTCAATATTTTGTCGAAGAATTACGTTCAACTTACGATTTTCATTTGTGAAAAAAGTGTGCTCATTATCCTCATAGATTGTACATAATGTTCATTCATTTTCTTAAAGCGCATCATGAAAATACTTGATTTAGAAGAAAAGTTTTGATAGAAAGACCCCTTAGTTGTTTTACTCTCCTTGGTAATTCGATCCACAGAAACATTATCATACCCAAGACTTTTAAATATTTCGAGCGCTACATTCATAATATAGACCACAATCTAATGTATGGAGGTGTTTTAAAATGGGAAAATTAAGAAGTTCTGAAGAGTTGGAATCATTATTTAAGGATAATATGCGTTTATTAGTTGGAGGATTTGGTATTTCAGGAACGCCGTTAACATTATTAGATGCTGTAGCAAAGTTCGAGGCAGGAAATTATGAGATTGTTAGTAATAACTTAGGTGATGACGGCAAAGGGCTTCATAAAGTGTTCGAGGCAAGGAAAATTGCTAAAGCGATTGGTTCTTTTTTTACAATTAACAAAGAAGCTGTTATGGCTTGGTCAATTGGAAAATTGGAGATTGATTTAATGCCACAAGGGACGTTAGCAGAAGCAATTCGTTGCGGTGGTGCTGGAATAGGTGGTTTTTATACACCAACAGCTGTTGGGACACGATTAGCCGAAGGCAAAGAAGTTCGCGAAATTGATGGGGTTCGTTATTTATTTGAGAAGGCAATTAAAGGGGATATAGCACTTATTAAAGCATCGAAAGCCGATAAAGCAGGAAATTTAGTGTACCACACAACTGCAAGGAATTTTAATCCTCTAATGGCTACTGCTGCAGAGGTAGTTATTGCTGAAGTAGATGAAATCGTTGAAATTGGTGAGCTAAATCCTGAAGAAATTGTAACACCACACATCTTTGTAGATTTCATAGTTGAAAGTAAATACATCAAACAGGGAGGTACTTATGTTGACATTAAATAGTCGAGAAATAATTGCAAAGCGTATTGCATTTGAGCTAAAAGATGGGGAAGTAGTGAATCTGGGGGTAGGAATTCCAACACTTGTTTCTAAATATATTGCAGATAAAAAAGTATATTTGCAAACTGAAAATGGGCTACTAGGCATGGGTCCATCACCACTCATGGATGAAATAGATATAGATTTAATTGATGCAGGGAAACATCCCGTAACAATTACACCCGAAGCGTCATTTTTTGATAGCGCATTCTCGTTTGCAATGATTAGAGGAAAACATATAGACGTAGCTGTTTTAGGAACACTTGAGGTTGACCGTTATGGTGAGATCGCAAACTGGTCTGTACCGGATCAACCAATTTTAGGTGTTGGAGGTGCAATGGATTTAGTCGCTGGAGCAAAGAAAGTAATTGTAGCTAGTACTCTTTTTAAAAAAGATGGAACTCCTAAGTTAGTAGAATCGTTAACGCTTGATTCAAGTGGTGAACGACGTGTTAATCAATTTGTAACGGAGTATGCAAATTTTATTTTCCAAGATGATGAGATTTTCATAGATGATATTTATGGAGATTTGACATTTGAAGAATTAAAAAGGCGAATTGGCTTACCGTTGAGACAAAAATAAACAACTATCAGGAGGGAACAGTAGATGTGGAGTTTAATTACGATTGTGATTTCATTAATTCTTTTAATCGTATTAGCTTTAAGGGGATTTAGTATTATCATCATCGCTCCTGCTGTGAGTTTATTTGTAATGGTAACGAATGGATTTCCGATTTTAGAGACGTTCCAAGATACGTACATGACAGGATTTATAGGTTATGTTCAGAAATATTTCCTGATTTTTTTATTTGCATCTATGTTTGGAAAGCTAATGGATGATAGTGGTGCAGCTCGTCAAATTGCTAATCTCTTATTGTTGATTATTGGTAAGAATAGCAAATACAAAGTGTTAGTAGCAATTATGGTCATTTGTGCGTTTTTAACGTATGGTGGGATAAGCTTATTCGTAGTAGTTTTTGCAGTATTACCAATCGCAAGACCATTATTCAAAGAGCTAGATATTCCGTGGCATCTATTCATGGCACCGTTCTTTACAGGGATTGGGACATTCACGATGACCATGTTGCCAGGGACACCTTCTGTACAGAACATTATCCCGACAAAGTACCTTGGGACAACAGTTACAGCGGCACCTTTACTAGGTATTATTGCAGCGGTGTTCGTCATTGCGATTAACCTATGGTATATGAAGTTCGCGTTAAAACGTTCAGAACAACGTAAGGAAACTTATGCAAATATGACAAACCCAGAAAAAGATGGTCAAGAAGGAATTAAGGATCTCTATGAAGGTCGTCCATTACCAAATATTGTTGTGAGTTTAGTTCCCCCAATTGCTTTACTAGTGATACTGAATGTTTTCAAAATTGATATTACTTATACATTAATGGGTGTTGTAGTATTAACAACTATATTATTCTGGAATTATATTGAAATAAAGAAAAATACACTAAATGAAGGTGCAGTATCAGCCATACTACCAATTGTTAATACGAGTGCAGACGTTGGTTATGGCTCTGTCATTGCAATTACAACAGGTTTCAGTCTTTTCAATGAAGCCATGACACAAATTCCAGGTAGTCCCCTAATTTCGCTTTTCTTAGCAACAACGGCACTTGCAGGCATCACGAGGTCTTCAAGTGGTGGTTTAGGGATTGCAATGGAAGCGCTATCATCAACTTATCTAAATCTAGGATTAAATCCGGATGCCATGCATAGGGTAATGGCAGTTGCCTCGGGAGGACTTGATTCATTACCGCATAATGGTGCTGTCATTACAATATTAGTTGCTTCAAAGTTAACACATAAAGACGCCTATAAACATATCTTCGTTGTTTCGGTTATTGCGCCTTTAATTGCAAGTATTCCAATGTTGATTGCTACGGTTTTATTATACTAATGCCTAAGGGGGAAGTAAGTATGATTCAAAAGGTTGGAGTTATTGGAGCTGGAACAATGGGATTTGGGATAGCGTTTCAATTTATCACGAATGGAATGCCCGTTGTTTTACAAGATATTAAGGAGGAATCTTTGCAATTAGCAGGTGAAAAATTAAAAACTTATTTAAAAATTTTTCGTGAGGAAGGGACATTGTTTGGCGATTCAGATGAGACAATTACAAATCGGTTAACCTTTACTACAAAAATCGAAGGTGTTGCTGGATGTGATTTGGTAATTGAATCTGCAACAGAAAACCTTGAACTCAAACAGGAAATTTTCAGGCAACTAGATGAAATTTGCGGGGAAAATGTAATTTTAACATCTAATACTTCAAGTTTAAAACTATCAGAAATCAGTCGTAATGTAGAAAAACATAAGGATAAAGTGATGCTAACACATTTTTTTAATCCAGCGCATATTGTTCCACTTGTAGAGCTTCTAAAAGGGCCTGATACGAAGCAAGAGACCTATGATGAAGTTAATGCGTTTATGAAAAAAATGGAGAAGGTTACAATTGAAGTTCGACGAGAGGTGCCAGGTCTTGTAGCCAATCGTATCCAAGTAGCATTAGCACGTGAAGCATTGTCATTGTTAGAAGATGGTGTTGTCTCAGAGCGAGATTTAGAAAGGGCCATCTTTGCAGGACCTGGATTCCGATTTTCGTCAAGTGGTTTACTGAAAATTATTGATTTTGGTGGGTTAGATATTTGGGATATTGTATTAGGACAATTACAACCAGAGATTGAAACGAATGTGCGTTCGTTTAGCGTAATAAAAGATAAAATCGATCAAGGTAATTTAGGTGTCAAATCTTCGAAAGGCTTTTTTGACTATCCAGGGCAAAGCTTAGATGAATACGTAATAGAGCGTGATCGTTCATTAATTCAACAACTAAAAACATTCGATAAAATGGAGATTGAGCATGCGTAATATTTTAGTGACAGGTGCAGGAGGCGGTTTAGGGGCAGCGATGGTGAAAAAGTTTGTTGAGGAAGGGGATTATGTATTTGCTACAGATTTAAAGTTAGAAGCAGCTCAAGCAGTGGCAGATTTATATCCAGGCAAGGTCGAGGCAATTGAGTTAGATGTTTCAAATGCAGTTTCTGTCCAACATGTAATTGATGCCATTTGCAGAAAGCATGAACTGCATGTTCTTGTGAATAATGCTGGTATACAATACCGTGCTAAAATTGAAGATTTTCCAGAAGATAAGTGGGACTTGCTTCAAAATGTCATGTTAAAAGGACCATTCTTAATGACTAAGTATGTGTTCCCCTATATGAAAAAGCAACAACATGGACGTATCGTTAATATATCATCGGTTCATGGTGAAATGGCTACACCTGAAAAAGTTGCATATGTCGCAGCGAAGCATGGTGTCATTGGCTTGACACGTGTAGCAGCACTAGAAGGTGCAATGCATGGAATTACTGTGAATGCTGTTTTACCTGGTCCTGTGAAAACACCATTACTTATAAAACAATTAAAAGATCTTGAAGAAAGTAGAGGCATGTCGGAAAATGAGGCATTAAATGAAATTGTCTATCCAAAGCAAGCGATGCAACGTTTTATTACAGCACAGGAAATTGCAGATAGTGTATTCTTTATTTCTTCGAAGCAAGCAACGGGGATAACGGGTGAAGCATTGAATGTTTCAGGTGGGATGTAAAAAGGGGGATTGACCATGTCTGTAAAGGAGCATCAGTTAAATCCATTAGCTAAGATTGTCACTTCAGCAATAGCAGGTGTAAACCCAACTATTATGGGAATTGGTCCTGCCCCGGCAATTCGTAAAGTATTGAGTAAAGCTAATTTAACATTAGATGATATTGGTTTATATGAACTCAACGAAGCATTCGCAGCACAGGCTTTAGCAGTTTTAAAGGGAATTAGATATTGATCACTGAAAAAGTAAATGTCAATGGAGGGGCAGTGGCATTTGGACATCCAGTTGGTGCAAGTGGTGCGCGTATTACTTATTCTCTTGCATTGGAGATGCAAAAACGAGGTATCAAATACGGTATAGCAAGCTTATGTATCGGTGGTGGGCAAGGAATTGCAATTTTATTAGAGAATCCAACATTGTAGTACTAATAGGGAAAACGGATTTATAATTTTTAGACACCCATTATCATTTATAAATAGGATTCTAAAAATATGAACTTTTTAAAATTTATCAGTAGAAGATTAGTGTGCGTATTCAATTACAATTTGAATACGCTTTTTAACTTGAAAGCAAACAACCATACAGTTAGCAGAGCTAGAGCCTATATTAAGTACGCTACTGCTTCTTTATTACGCTTCACTTCGCGCACATCTCTTTGAATAGTTGTGAAAATGGATGGATCCAATCTATAACTTATGTTGTGTGTTGAATTCAAGGGAATAAAATAATTCCATCGAGAGAAACTAAAAATAAATACGAGTTTTTTCATTTTAAATTTGAAAAGCGGGGTGTTTTTTTATGGATCCAACAAATTGCGATTTTTCACCAATGAAACAAACATTAAAGGAAGAGCTTCTGCAGGTCATTCATTCATTACAGCAAAGTGTAGAAGCTATGGATACGGATGCAAACTGTCTTCTTGGGAATTTTGAAAAAATAAAAGAGAAATTTGTAACGATTGAAATGAAGGCTGCTACGTTTTATTTGAATTGCTATCTTTCGCCGTTTACTGAAAAATATCCTGAGCTTTCGCATAGCGTACAAAATATGTCTAAAAGAAGACACGGCGGACTAATTGTTATTGAACGGGAGGATTCTGTATCATCTATCATACAGCCTGGTATTCATATTGGTGCAGAAGTAACGCATTCCTTATTAGAATCTATTTTTTTTCCTGGAAATCCACTTCATGATGGCGCCGTTTTAATAAGCCAAAATCTAATTAAATCAGCAGCAAATGTACTGCCACTGTCAGAGAGATATACAGGGGAGAAGAAATTAGGCACAAGGCATCGAGCAGCATTAGGGTTAAGTGAAGTAAGTGATGCGCTTGTCATGATAGTGTCTGAAGAAACAGGAAGAATTTCCTTTGCCTTTAAAGGAAACTTATATCCAATTACGACGCATGGCATTATATAGTGTGAGCTTCACACTGAAAAATATCTTGAGTTCGAGATATTTTTCTTGCTTGTACATCACTTGCGTGGTAAAGTGACAAATGAGAGGGGGAGAAGCGATGCGAAAACATACGCTCGGAACAGTGACGTGGATTCGGATGATGCGCTTTACAAATCAAAGTAATCAGCTATCCAATGAGTTTTTAAAGCGCTTTGGCTTAACGACTGCACAATTTGATGTCCTAATCCAAATTAAGACATATGCACCGTTAACGCAATCCCAATTAGCAGAGAAAGTGATAGTGACGCAAGGTGGTATGTCTAGGATGCTTACTCGTCTTGAAAAAGATGGACTTATTGAACGTAAGCAAAATTGGAAGACTAAAACAATCTCACTAACAGCTAAAGGCGAGCAGATGATTGATACAGCAACACCAAGTCAGCTACAATTTCAATCTTCATTTTTTGAAGAAGTATTAACAGAAGAAGAAATGAAAACTTTAAATACACTAATGTCGAAAATAGAGAAGCATAGTCGTGATAAAAAATTACCACCAGCGTGATTTTTTTACACTATCACTTGCTTAGTCAAGTGAAAACAGGGAGGAAACATTCATGAACAAATTAAGTGGACATCATCATATATCAATGCTAACAAAAAACGGTAAACGTAATAATGATTTTTACACAAAACTTCTCGGCTTACGTCGTGTAAAGAAATCAGTAAACCAAGATTCGCCTTCCATGTATCACTTGTTTTATGGAGACTTAACAGGAGCACCGGGTACAGAATTAACATTTTTTGAAATGCCTGTAGCAGGACGGACAGTGCGCGGAACAAATGCCATTACACGTATTGGATTACTAGTGCCAAGCTATGACAGTCTGCAATATTGGAAAAATCGTTTTCAACAGTTAGAGATTGAACATAGTGAAATAACAACTTATGCAGGTAAAGATGCATTGTTTTTTGAGGATCATGAAGGGTTAAGAATGGTGCTTTTAAACAATCATAGGCATAAAACACCAGCTCATTGGCAACCATGGGACGGCTCTGATATCCCTGCAGAACATAGTATTTTAGGGATGGGTACAGTTGAAATTACAGTTCGTTACTTGCAACGGACAGTAAGTGTATTAAAAGAGCTATTTAATTACACAGTTGTAACAGAAAGTGAAAAAGAAGCAGTATTGCAATCCATTCCTGGTGAAGTGCTTGGAGAAATCGTCGTTCAAGAATTAGAAGGACCAAGTGAGAAACCTGGACGTGGTAGTATTCATCATCTTGCACTGCGTGTCGGAACAGTGGAGGAGTTGCAACAGTGGGATCTTAAAATTAAGGAGCAGGGCTTTGATAGTACTGGCATTGTGGATCGTTATTATTTCCAAAGTCTTTATTTTAGAGATCGTAATGGAATTTTATTTGAAATGGCAACAGATGGCCCAGGATTTACAGTTGATTCGGCAATAGAGGATCTTGGCAAAGAACTTGATCTTCCACCATTTTTAGAAGAAAGACGTGCAGAAATCGAAGCTATTTTAGAGCCGCTAGATTAAGGAGAGATATTCATCATGGATAAATACCGTTTTGATCAATCGAAAGGCATCGAATTTGGCCTATATTCATTAGGGGATCATATTCCAAATCCATTAACAGGTGAACGTATTTCAGCTCAACAACGAATCCAAGAGCTAATTGAAGCAAGTCAGCTTGCAGAACAAGCGGGTATTGATGTCTTTGCTGTTGGCGAAAGTCATCAATCGTACTTTACGACACAGGCACACACAGTTGTTTTAGGAGCAATCGCACACGCTACATCAAAAATTAAATTAGCAAGCTCTGCAACAGTCCTTAGTGTCTCTGATCCTGTACGCGTATATGAAGATTTTGCAACGATTGATTTAATTTCAGATGGACGTGCAGAAATAGTCGCAGGGCGTGGCTCTCGAGTTGGTGCATATCAATTACTAGGTATCGATTTAAAGGATTATGAAGAAATTTTTGAAGAAAAATTAGCGTTACTGAAAAAAATAAATGACAACGAACTGGTCACTTGGGAAGGGCAATTCCGTGCACCACTGCACAATGCGCAAATTTTGCCACAACCTAAAAATGGCTCGTTGCCAATTTGGCGTGCGGTTGGCGGACCACCTGCAAGTGCCATTAAAGCAGGCTATATGGGCATTCCGATGATGCTAACGACATTAGGTGGTCCCGCTGTTAACTTTAAGCCATCAGTTGATGCCTACAGAGAGGCAGCGGAGAGAAGTGGCTTTGATCCGAAAGAGTTACCGATTGCTACAACAAGCCTATTCCACGTTGCACATACGACGGAAGAGGCACTACAAGGGATGTATCCCCATTTAAATGGAGGATTCCAAGCAATTCGTGGCGCAGGTTATCCAAAGCAACAATTCGCGGAAGCACCGGATACAAAAGACGCCTTAATGGTCGGAAGTAAGGAGCAAATTATTGAAAAATTACTGTATCAATACGAGCTCTATGGCATGCAACGATTTATGGCACAAATTGATTTTGGCGGTGTGCCATTCGATAAATTAATGAAAAATATCGAAATTATCGGGAACGATATTTTACCAGCAATTAGAAAATATACTGCAAAAAAATAGAGTGATATACTATAAGATACTTGCTTAATAAAGCGGTTGATTGGAGTGGAGGCTGGGCGACTCCTTGGGGATCAGTGACAGAGGAACGAAGGCTAAAAGCATCACGTCCTGTGATAACGCCTTCGTGACCAACATTGTGTTGGCCCGAGACCCTGCAGCGGAGCGAAGCGGCTCATCGGACGCCCCTAGGAAAGCGCCCAGCCGGAACGGAAATCAACCCCTCTTTTTGCCGAGAAAACTTAATTTCATTGATTTAATAGTTTTTAATCAACATGACGTTGCATGAGAGAAAAATCTCATGCAGCGTTTTTTCGTGGCAACTTTTATTTTTGGTTGGACCACTTGAACCATCGAGCATGACCATCAGGGCGTTCCATTATTCGGATAGATTCTATTTCACCTTGATCCATAAAATCTTGATGCAGTTGTATATCAAATAAATTGTTATAACAATGATAGAGAGGGCGTTCCATGCTGATCTCTTTTAATTGTTCAATTAGTTCAAGGCGTAACTCCATTGGGATTTGATTGGCCACATGCGTATGATAAACAACTAATAGCGCATCTTGATTAATATCTCTACTAATTTCTTTTATAAGTTTAATAGCATCTCCTTTTATCAGTTCTAAATCGAGTTCTTTTAAAATAGGGAGTGCTTGATTTAATAAAAGTCTACGTTCTTGATGCTCTGGCCAAATTAAAGCTTGGAGCCATCGAAGCTCTTCCTCATTATGAATATCAATAGGATTTAAATCGATCCCAACACGTTTACAAACAACAGGAGCATTTGTAATGGAAGCTGGAAGCGGTTCTCCCCGATTTTCTGAGGACAAAACGAAAGCGCTATTTGAATGGTTTATATGAAGCTGTTGATTATAGCAGTAATTATATTGATCCATCCCAAGTTGAAGTCCTGCACTTGCCCCGATTTCTATTAAGGCTAAAGGTTTTTGATGCCCTTCATAAATTTCTGTCATCATCGGATAAAGGTAAGTACAACGGCGAATCTCATTAGTCTGAACAAGTTTTTCTTGAAATAAAGTCTTCAATTCATCTGAATGGGATAATACGAATGCTTTAAAAACAGGATAGACTTCATTTATTGGTTTTGGTGTTGTCGTTAAGGATGGATAAAAATAAACTAATTCGTCTTTGGTTGATGACAGTAAATACTGAACGCCAGCTAATAATAAATTGGGTACAGGTTGTCCTTTAGGTATAAATGCGGCAACTTTTAATATTTCATCATCATCGGCAATCTTATTGGCTAAATGTTCATATAGTGGACTTGAATTTTCACATTCATTTTTGGCAAAAGTACGGAATTGCTTACTTAATTTAGCTAACATACGATTCTCCCCTTTGTTAAAAGTAATCGATCTAATTTTAGTTTATTATTGTTCGATAATTTAGTAAATTAAATATAGTTAATGAAGTTGATTAAAAAGATTAATCTTTCAGCGGGTGTTCAAACATCCGCTGAAAGAAGTTAAAGCCTCCGGCGGATGTCTTGGAATCGGCTTTGTGCTTGCACAAAGCCGATTCCGGACGCAATTATGCCGAGGCATAATTAATTGAAAGAGGTGAGCGTTTGGATTATAAATGGATACAGTCTTTTGTAGTTGCCGCTAAATCTTGTAATTTTCGAGTAGCCGCAGAAGAACTTCATTTATCGCAGCCAAGTATTACAGTTCATATTCATCAGCTAGAACAATTTTTGAATATTAAATTATTTAAACGTGAAAAAAATCGTGTGCAATTGACGAAGGCAGGACAGCTTTTTCTAATAGAAGCTAAGCAAATTATCCATCAATGGGATAAAAGTATTGAGCGCTTTCAATTAGCAACAAAGGGAATCGAAGAAAAGCTAATTATTGCAATGACTCCTTTAATGGTGGAAACGATATTGCCCCATGTTATTTATCAGTTTATCAATGAAAATCCTGCCATTGAAATATCGATTCTAGTGGAGGATTCTGCAAAAATTGAGGATTTAATAAATAATGATCAGGCGGATATTGGTATTTCCTTATTGCCAACACGTTACCGCCATTGGCACCAAGAGCTTCTTGTAGAGAGTCCTCTAGAATTGGTTATTCCCCTAGATGCGTGCGATGATGAGACAGGAGCATATATTGATTATGAGGAATTATTTCAAACCTACACTTTATTTACACACCATCATCCAACTATTTGGGCGGATTTATTACATAAACTTGAGGAAAAATATGTCGTTACTAAACAAGTGTCCATATCTCAATCCTATGTGGTAAAGCGCTTAATAAAAGACGGATTAGGTATGTCATTTTTGCCACGAATGATTGTGAGAAGAGAGCGGATGGAAGGGAGGTTTAACATCGTTCCCTTCGAAGAAATAACTTTACCAAGTGTTCCTGTATATCTTTTTTATAAGGATTCAGTAGAAATTCCAGAAGGGTTACTATGTTTATTTCAGACGAGGGAATATTTGTGAAATTATTGTCGATTATCCCAATTTAACGAATGGAAGATAACCTATCCGAAATTAAAATGAACCCAACGTTAGGGTGATAGCTAATAAAATTATTTAATGTTTATTAATATGAATTCCCATATAATATTAATAGGGATATTTTAACTTTTTTCGGCAAAGAAGGTAAAGCCTCCGGCGGATGTCACGGAATCGAAAAGGAGTTACTAAAGGATGTTAGCCTAAAATAACGGCTAACTACGGATGGAAAAGAAGGCGACGGAAAGGCCGAGCAGAACGACGGAAAGAAAAGGCGAAGCGACGGAAGTCCCGAGCAGACGACTTCATCCTGCTGCTGACGCCACGCTTTCGCGCAAAAGGCCTAAGCGCAAAGCGATTCTGGACGCAATTATGCCGAGTCATAATTGATTAAAGGTGTGGTTGTATTGAGAATTTTAATGGTTGAGGATCATGAAGATGTAAATGCAATGTTAACAGAATTGTTTGAGCAAGCGGATTATCAGGTAACAAGTGTGATGGATGGAGTAGAAGGACATCGAGCATTTCTGCAAAATGAGTTTGATATTGTGCTTCTTGATATTATGCTTCCCTATAAAAGTGGTGATGAATTATTAAAAGAAATTCGCGCTATTTCGGATGTACCTGTTGTTATGATTTCAGCAAAAGATTTAGTGTCAACAAAAATTGATTTGCTTCGTTTAGGAGCGGACGATTATATTACGAAACCTTTTGACCTTGGTGAGGTTCTTGCCCGTATTGAATCGATATTACGTCGTGTTAAAAAAGCTACACCAATGAAGCAACTGCAATACAAGGATATAGTGCTGGATGATGTCGCTAAGCGAGTTACAGTAAGTGGTGAAGAGGTCTTACTAACTGCAAAGGAATATTTACTGCTCGAATTGTTTATGACAAACCAAGAAAAAGTATTCACGAAAGCAAATTTATATGAATCCATTTGGCAAGAAGAATATTTAGGGGATGAACATATTATTAAAATTCATATTAGTAATCTTCGACATAAATTAAAGACAAAAAATCCACAAGCAGATTATATCGAGACACTTCGTGGGCTTGGTTATCGTTTACGTCCATAAATCATCCGTAATCTATACGTCATCTTTACGTCATCTTTACTTTATCTATACCTTTCATGAGTAATCTATGAATATGAAAGGGAGGTGCTTAATATGGGAGAAACCATATTAAAAACGAATCAAATAACGAAAAAATATAAAAAGCATACAGTACTTCACGACGTATCAATCGAATTAAAAGAAGGACGTATTTATGGGCTTATTGGTGAAAACGGTGCGGGAAAAACAACCTTAATGAAGATTGTTTCAGGGATTAGTTTTCAAACAGAAGGTTCATTTGAGTTATTTGGAAAATCATCTGACAAGGAAATACAGCAGCAACGAAAACGTCTTGCCAGTATGATTGAACAACCAGCGATTAGCCCTGATATGACCGCAAAAGGTAACCTTAAATATCATCGTTTAATGCGGGGGATTCCGAATGAGGAGCTAGAGGATGAAATACTGCAATTGGTTGGATTGACGAGTACAAACAATAAGAAAGCTAAGCATTTTTCACTCGGCATGAAACAACGTTTAGGCATTGCTATTGCGTTATTAACTAATCCAGAGCTATTGATTTTAGATGAGCCAGTGAATGGGTTAGATCCTATAGGTGTTGTTGAAATTCGTCAGCTTTTAACACGTCTTTGTGAAGAGCGACAGATGACGATTTTAATTTCGAGTCATAATTTACCGGAACTTTATCAAACAACGACTGATTATATCATTATTCATAAAGGGAAAATTATGAAACAAATGACGCAACAACAGCTCGACGAAGAATGTAGACATTATATTCGCATTGGTTGTACAGCTCCCGAACAATGTGCACATGTATTAGAAACAATTCTTAAAACACAAAATTTTCAAGTCATGCCAAATAAAACGATTAAATTGTATGATTTCTTAGAGAATCTTGGGGACGTATCAACCGCCTTATTTGAAAATGGGGTAACACTTACGGAATTTAGTCTACAAGGAGACACATTAGAGAACTACTTCCTTACGTTAATTGGAGGTGAGCGCCATGTTTAATTTAGTACGTGCTTACCTTTATAAAACAACTAAATCCAAAATGTTTTGGGTCTTACTGGCTCTTACAACATGTTCTGCAACAGCAATGTTTAGTATTGCTTATGGTATAGGCAATAACTCAATAAATGAAAGCATCAGCAACGTTGGTTTTTTACTATCTGATATGAATACGATGTCAATAGTAGGCGCAGTACTTGCCACTACACTTATTTGTTCAGATTTTGATACAAAAAATATCCATCATCCGATTATAAGCGGCTTTGCAAGAATCCAAATTGTCATAAGTAAAGCGATTGTTTTCTGGATATTACTTATTGTTCTTGTAAGCCCGTATATCATCGTGACAATAATTGGTTTATCAATGGACAGCACGTTTAGTATGGGCGGGAAAGCAGCAGGTTTTTTAAGCATTCTAACGGCGACTACTAATGGTAGCTTTGCCGATTACGTAACAATAATGAGCACAATGACTATAGTCTATCTAGCGCAGTTAACGACTTGTATTTTACTGGCGTTTGCCTTCAGAAAATCGGTGCTTGTAGTAGCTGCGTATTACATGATGTCCATGTTCTTTGGGCAGGTCGCTAGTTTTCAGGATTCATTTGAGATGATAGATAAAGTATTATCCTTCACACCATATTCAGCGGAGTATCTTACGATTAATTTAAGCATGAGTAAAGGTGATATAATTTCGGCCGTTTCCATTTGTGTCGTATTTATAGTAATCAATATATATGTAACATTCATGACATTTAGAAAAGCAGAAATCAAGTAAGGGGATGGTAGGGAATGTGGATTGTGGCAATTGTAATCATTGTAGGATTATTATTTTATATTTTTTATATACAAAGGCAACTACAAATGATGAATGTACAATTGTCACAACGTCTACATGAGCAATATACACAGCCAATTAGCGTAGAGCTATTAAACAAAGAAATAAATCAACTAGTGGCAAATATAAATCGCATATTAATAGAATCACAAAAATCAAGGTCGTATATTAAGCGAGAAGAAAAATACTATAAGGAAATGATTTCAAACATTTCGCATGATTTTCGTACGCCACTCACTGCGATAAAGGGCTATCAACAAATGCTTTTAAAGGAACCCTTAACAGAAAAGCAGCTTGCAAAGCTTGAAATCGCACAAAAACATGTTGGAAGACTAGAGCAATTATTAGCAACATTTTTTGAATATTCCTATTTGCATAGTAATGAAGATAAGCCCAAAAAAGATCGTATTAATATTTCGAACATAGTATTTGAAGAGATTGCTGGTGCCTTTGTACAATTTGAACAAAAAGGAATAGCCGTCAACTTACCAAATTTTGAGCCGCTCATTATTCACTCTGATGAAGAAATGCTTTTACGCATTGTGCAAAACTTAGTACGAAATAGTATCATGCATGCGCAAGGTGATGTAACGATCAAGATGTGGATAGAAGAAGAACATGCATATATCTGTTTTCAAAATCCGATTGACGAAAATAGTCAACTAAATCCTAATCAGCTCTTTGATCGATTTTATACAACAGACAATTCCAGACGTAAAAACACGGGTCTAGGGCTATCTATTGTCAAGCTGCTAGCAGAAAAACTAGGTGGAAATGCAACGGCCAAAATAGAAAATGGCATGATTGAGTTTTTAGTGTGTGTAAAAAAGGATTTAAAATAGAAGTAGCCAAGAAGCTTAGTACATCTTGGCAATAACAATTGTAATTTCATTAGCGATGTTCGTGGTTCTAACAGCGATTCTTGCACTTTTATCAGCGATGTTCGCGGTTCTATCAGCGATTTTTTAGGTGGGAAAAAACAATGTTATAACTATTGTATGGATATAAAACCATTTATGGTAATTTTTAATATAGCGTAGAGCAATTCCTGTAACTTTTTTAACGGATACTTATGTTAAAATTGATGTTTATCTTAGGGGTAATTTTACTTAAATTAACGATACTCATGGATATATCATAGATTTAAAACGAAAATATATTCATATATCAATATATAAATATATAGTGTGCGAGGTCTCACCTACAAAACGCGGAAAACATATGCTAATGGAATTTGATTTTAAATATTATGGGATAGGAGGGTGCTGTAAAAAAGGAAATAAAGAAATGTAGATGTCTAATTTTAAACTGTTACACTCACATCATCACCAATCTATCTGTCAATTCGTCTGATAGTTTTCACTTGATAAGGTCAACTAATAAAATAAAAATGAACCTGAAAATCACGCTTACATTGATTTCAGGTTCATAACCTTAGAACTTAAACATCTAGCATCTTTATTTCAAATTATTGCAAGTAAGTACTTAAGCCTAAATCATAATTAATATCACCAATTTGAGAATACACATGAGTATGTCCTCCTCCAGAACCCTTAGTAATACCTAAGTATTGATAACTATTATAAACAGTTCCACCACTATCTCCAGGAGTAGAAGACAAGTTCGAACCTCTCAAACCTGAAAAAGAAGCTCCATCGATTGTATAACTAACATTTTTGCTTTTGAGTGTTCCGCATTGGGATTTACCACTTGCATATCCAACTCTACATACAGATTGACCCACGGTATCTCCATTCCTAGCCTGAGAAGAAGTCATTTTTCTTACTCCTCCATTAATATTAATATTACTATTCGCGTTACTTGCACTAACCGATATTGAAAGAGCATCTAGGCTCCCACCATACCGAATGGAGCTTACTTTCACTAAAGTTGTTGTACCATATTCGTAAGTGTCAGAATAGTAAAGTGTCGCTTTACCTGAAGCATAAGTTCTACTACAATGGCCCGCAGTAATCAAATGGTAATTGCTTCCACTTTTTGCATAGTATCCAGCAGAACAAGAATATCCTCTGCTATTTTCACCATCGTCAATGGAGAAGTCATAACGGCAGATGATGCAGAGACGTTAGTGAAGGCAATTGATGAAGAAATTAAACAAAATCCTGTTTATTGACATGAAAACAGCTTGTTAGCATAAACCAACAAGCTGTTTTTTTATATGTTGATGAATAGTCGCTATACCGCTATTTTTCACCAACCACGTACGTATTGCACTGGAGGTTTAACTTCTTCTCTTAAATCCTTAGCAGCATGAAGTGGCCAATATGGCTCGCGCAGAAGAACACGCGCAAGGAAGATTAAGTCAGCACGATTATTTTGTAAAATTTCCTCTGCTTGAATAGCTGTCGTAATAAGGCCGACTGCTCCAGTTGGAATATCAGCACCATGCTTAATCGCTTCAGCATGAGTTACTTGATAGCCTGGAAAAACATTAATATGTGCTTGCACTACACCACCTGTAGAAACATCCACTAAATCGATACCTTGTGATTTCATCCAACGACTGAAGACGATAAAATCATCCATTGTTGTACCATCTTCTGCATAGTCCTCAGCGGAAACGCGTACAAGTAAGGGGCCTTCCCAAACACTACGAATAGCATCGATGACTTGACGTAATAGTCGATAACGATTTTCTTGAGAGCCACCGTATTGGTCATTGCGTTTATTCGTCGCTGGTGATAAAAATTCACTTATTAAGTAGCCATGTGCTCCATGGATTTCAAGAACATCAAAGCCAGCTTTAGCTGCCCGGACAGCTGCTTGTTTAAATGCTTCTACAACATATTCAATGTCTTCTAGTGTCATTTCAGTTGGCGTTTTAAAAGCATCGCTAAATGCAATAGCTGATGGCCCAAATATTTCTCCATCTACAGTTGCTTTACGTCCAGCGTGTGCCAGCTGTATGCCGGTCTTTGCTCCGTATACTTTCATTCCTTGAACTAATTGACTTAAACCTTCAATATGAGCGTCATCCCAAATACCAAGATCGCTACTAGAAATACGACCCTCTGGTACAACACCAGTAGCTTCGACAATAATTAAACCAACTTGACCAGCAGCCCGCGTTGCATAATGTACTTGGTGGAAAGGTGTGACAAGTCCATCATCCTGTGCCGAGTACATACACATCGGCGCCATCACTACGCGGTTTTTTAAAGTGATATTTTGCAATTGATAAGGTTCGAATAATTTAGCCAATTTAAAGCCCCCTAATCCCTAGTGATATACTTTATTTTGGCACACATTATTTACTATTTGCAAGTGATCGAGATCGAGCTTCAGCTTCTTTAATGCATGCTTCAATGGCTTCATTAAATTGATATTGTTCAAGAGCTTTAATTCCAGCTTCTGTTGTACCGCCCGGACTGGTTACTTTTTGGCGTAATACATCAGGCTCATCGACGGATTGCTTCAGCATTTCTGCAGTACCAGCAAGTGTTTGCGTCATCAATAGTCTTACTGTATCCTTCGAGAGACCGACCTTTGTACCAACCCGTTCAAATGCCTCCATTAAATAATAAATATAAGCTGGCCCACTCCCGGAAAGGGCGGTTACAGCATGTAATTGATCCTCATCTACCTCAATAACTGAACCAATCGCCTCTAAAAGCTGTAAGAAAAGAGCGCGTTGTTCTGCTGTCACTTCGTCATTAAAGGCAATCCCGCTCGCAGACATCCCAATAGTAGCAGAAGTGTTAGGCATAACGCGTGCGACTGGACGAGCACCTAAATGTTCTGTAATAGTAGTAATGGCAATACCAGCTAGAATAGAAAGAACGGCTGATTGCTCTGTAATTTTAGGCTTTAGCTCACGCATCGCTACAACGGCATCTTTTGGTTTCATTGCTAGAATGATTAAATCAGCCTGCTGATAAATAGCATCATTAAAATTGCCATTTACATTATATGTGTCGTGTAAAAATTGTAAGCGTTCCTTGTCTGTGCGATTGGTGACGTAAATTTCTTGCGCTGTAAATACCTTTTGTTTAATCCAGCCCTGAATCAATGCCTCTGCCATAGAGCCTGCACCAATAAATAGTATTTTTTTCATGATAAAACCTCCAGTTCTCAAAATCAATTTCGCCTTGGCGTAATTGTATCTGTCGCTTTGCTTTCGCTACAGATAAACAATGCGTCCGGATTTTGAAAATCCGTGACATCCGCCGGAGGCTTTATCTTCATTCAGCTGCCGCTTCGCTTTCGCTACCAAAACATCTGCTAAATGAAGATAAAAAAAGCGCTCCCGTCCTTATAAAGAAGGACGAAAACGCTGTTGTTTCCGCGGTACCACCTTTGTTTGCCAATTGGCACAACTCATAGCCCTTTTATCGCAAGGGAAACGGTTATGTTTTCATAACTGCTCAGAAGTAGGTTCTGTAATGGGAGCGGGTGATGTCACTTTCAGCAAATGTAACACTCTCTAAGACACCTTCACCAATTACGTACTTGGCTTCATCAACGCGCAAAAATAATTAGATTATTCAAAATTATATTAATAATACGTCAACCTGTCAACAGGAGGGTGACGAAAAGAAGAAAAACTTGTAAAATAGAATGAATAGGTATTCACTAGTTGCATTAAAGGGGGAAACAGCTTTTGTCTATACACAAAATAGAAATACCAACACCCTATGAAGTAGGAGATGTGAATGCATTTGTTGTAAAAGGAGATGCATTGACCATTTTTGATGTTGGTCCAAAAACAATGGAAGCCTATGATGCACTTAAAAGGGGTATTCGAGCAGTGGGCTTTGATATGCGAGATATTGAACAGGTTGTGTTAACCCATCATCATCCAGATCATGCAGGTTGGGTGGATGCCTTTCCGAACGCTGAAATTTTAGGGCATGCCTATAACGATAAATGGCTTCGTCATGACGAGGATTTTTTACGTTACCATGTGCAGTTTTACAGTGAGCGCTTATTTGAGCACGGAGTTCCTCAAGAATATATCCAGCCGAGTGTCCATGTCCGCCGTGAAATAGAGCTTGTAGGTGAACGACCTTTAACACATATACTTAACGATGGAGATGAAGTGCCAGGACATCCTGGATTAAAGGCTATTGAAACATTAGGACACGCGCAAAGTCACTTAATATACTGGGATGAAAAAACTCATGATGTAATAGGTGGAGATTTATTGCTTGCAAAAATAACGCCAAACCCATTAATTGAGCCACCACTAGACCGTACATTAGGACGTACTAAATCGTTACTACAATATAATGAATCACTAGAAATTTTACGTCGATTACCTGTAAAAAAGATGTATACAGGACATGGTGCTGAGCTAGAGAATATTCCTAATATAATTGATAAACGACTAGACCGTCAGCATCAGCAATCTTTGAAGGTTTGTGAATTATTTGGAGATGAATCATTAACTGCTGTACAAGTAACGAAGCGCTTTTACCCAGCTGTTTTTCAGCGTCAGTTTGGTCTGACGTTGTCCAAAACGCTCGGTTATTTAGATTACTTAGAGGCCAACAATTTCATTACATCTACAAAAACGGAAGAAGGTATCTATTTATTTCAAAGGAAGTAGGTTTAAATATGAACATGAATAAAAAGACCATCTTCGTTACAGGTGCAACAAGTGGTGTAGGATTGAAAATTACAGAATTATTAGTAGCACAAGGTCATACGGTTTATGCAACAGGACGCAATGTAGTTGCATTAAAAGCATTAGAACGCGTAGGCGCAAATGTGATCCAAGCAGATTTAATTAATTTATCTACAATCGATGAAGTATGCGCACAACTACCGCCTCTTGATGTAGCTATTTTATCTGCAGGGGTAGGTAAATTTGGCATTGCAACAGACTTAGCAGATGAAGCTATTAGACAAATGGTAGAGCTAAATGTCAGTGTACCGATGTATTTAGCAAAACGTCTAGCAGAACCTATGATACAACGTCAGCGAGGTCAATTAATCTTCATCGGCTCACAGGCAGGAAAGGTAGCAACACCTAAGGCTAGTGTTTATGCTGCTACAAAGCATGCGATTGTCGGTTTTACAAATGGGCTTCGCATGGAACTGGCTCCGTATAATGTTAAAGTTACGGCGATACATCCAGGTCCAATCGATACACCATTTTTAGATAAGGCGAGTGATGAAAGCGGCTATCGCGAGTCTTTAGGAAGATTTTTACTTACAGCTGAAGAAGTGGCACAAGCTACAGTAAAAACAATTGAACGACCAGTTCGAGAGGTTAATTTACCAAGGGTCATGGGGTTAACAAGCAAGCTGTATGCAATGGCACCTGCAACTGTAGAATTTTTAGGTAAATCATTTTTCAATAAGAAGTAAAGAGCTTGTTTTTCGATAAAAGCCCAAAAAGTTTCGATAAAATGAGGTTTTGTTTCGATAAAAGCTCAAATAGTTTCGATAAATCTTCATTAAAACGAACGAAATTAAGTAAAGAGTTGTCTCTTGCGCTGAGACAACTCTTTTTTGTATGCCTGGCAAGTCCGTCAACTTGGTGATGAAAGGATGTCCATTCGCGCAAAATACGCCGCTAAGTTAGCGCTAGTTTACGCGCTCCGACGAATACTATATACATTCATGTTGCGCGTAAAAAATCGTTTTTCCGAGTAAAACTATTCATAGTCTGTACAAGCGCTTAAAGTGTTATAATGACACACTTTTTACAATAAACATAAAAGTCTATAAATTTATAAAAATGCACTTGTTTTTATTTTTATAACATGATACTATTCGTGTATAAAGTTTTAAACGAATGTATAAACATACATATCTAATAGATTAATTGGAGGCGCGTTTTTTATGGCGAATAAAAAAGTAGTATTAGCATATTCAGGAGGTCTTGATACTTCTGTAGCAATTCCGTGGTTAAAAGAACAAGGTTGGGACGTTATTGCAGTTTGTCTTGATGTTGGTGAAGGTAAAGACCTTGAGTTTGTAAAAAATAAAGCTCTTCAAGTAGGAGCAATTGAATCATATATGGTAGATGCGAAGGATGAATTCGCTGAAGAATATGCATTAATCTCATTACAAGCTCATACTTGGTATGAACAAAAATATCCACTAGTATCAGCACTTTCTCGTCCATTAATTTCTAAAAAACTAGTGGAAATTGCAAACCAAGTGGGTGCGGACGCAGTAGCTCATGGTTGCACAGGTAAAGGTAATGACCAAGTTCGTTTCGAAGTTTCTATTAAAGCGTTAAATCCAGACTTAGAAGTGTTAGCACCTGTACGTGAGTGGGGCTGGAGCCGTGATGAGGAAATCGAATATGCTATGAAACATGATGTACCGATTCCTGCAACATTAGATTCACCATTCTCTATCGACCAAAACTTATGGGGCCGTGCAAATGAAGCGGGCGTAATGGAAGATCCATGGGTATCTCCACCAGAAGAAGCATACGGTTTAACAGTTTCTGTGGAAAACGCTCCAGATGAAGCGGAATACGTAGAAATTGAATTCGTTGCAGGTAAACCAGTATCGTTAAACGGTAACGAAATGAAGCTTGCCGATTTAATCCAAGAGCTAAACGCAGTAGCTGGAGCACATGGTGTTGGGCGTATCGATCACGTTGAAAACCGTTTAGTTGGTATTAAATCTCGTGAAGTATATGAAATTCCAGGAGCAAAAGTTCTATTAACGGCTCATAAAGAACTTGAAGACTTAACGCTTGTAAAAGAGTTAGCACACTTCAAGCCAGTCATTGAGAAAAAATTATCTGAATTAATTTATGATGGTTTATGGTTCTCTCCATTACGTGTAGCACTGGAATCATTCCTTGCTGAATCACAAAAGTTTGTGAACGGAACTGTGCGCGTGAAGCTTTACAAAGGTCATGCAATTGTGGAAGGACGAAAATCTCCAAATTCACTTTATAGTGAAAAGCTAGCAACATATTCTAAAGAAGATCAATTCAACCATGCTTCAGCAGTAGGCTTCATCGAATTATGGGGTCTGCCAACAGTGGTTAACTCTTCAGTAAATAAAAAATAATCTTTTGACAGCAGGGTGTAGTGTAGCATTAAACGCTGTACTACACCTTTTTCAAAAAGAGTTTAAGGAAAAGGTGAGCTGTTATGACAAAACTTTGGGGCGGGCGTTTCCAAAAATCAGCAGAAGCATGGGTGGACGAGTTCGGCGCATCGATTGGCTTTGACCAACAGCTTGTTCTAGAAGACCTTGAAGGTAGCGTAGCACATGTTACGATGCTTGGCGCAACAGGAATTTTACCAGCAGCTGACGTAGAGACCATTCTCGGTGGCCTTGCACAATTACAAGAAAAAGCAATCGCAGGGGAGCTTGAATTTACAGTTGCTAATGAAGATATCCACTTAAATTTGGAAAAAATGCTCATTGATTTAATTGGTCCTGTAGGTGGTAAGCTTCACACTGGCCGTAGCCGAAATGACCAAGTAGCAACGGATATGCATATTTTCTTGAAAAAACGTGTGAAGGAAACAACCGGTTTAATTGAGATATTCCAAAAGACATTGCTTGAAAAGGCTGAGGAGCATGTAGAAACAATTGCTCCAGGCTATACACATTTACAACGTGCGCAACCAATCTCATTTGCCCATCACTTGATGGCCTATTTCTGGATGTTAGAGCGTGATAAACAACGCTTCACGGAGTCGCTTAAGCGTATTGATATTCTGCCTTTAGGTGCAGGTGCCATGGCAGGTACTACTTTCCCAATCGATCGCTTAAAATCCGCGGAACTTTTAGGCTTCAGCGAAGTTTATGCGAACTCGATGGATGCAGTAAGTGACCGTGATTTTATCGTTGAATTTTTAAGTAATTCATCATTATTAATGGCGCATTTATCTCGGTTTGCAGAGGAAATTATTTTGTGGTCGACAGATGAATTCAAATTTATCGAATTAGATGATGCCTTCTCAACAGGTTCTTCTATTATGCCACAAAAGAAAAATCCTGATATGGCGGAGTTAATCCGTGGAAAAACGGGACGCGTTTACGGTAACTTAATGGGCTTATTAACTGTTCTGAAAGGAACACCGTTAACATACAACAAAGATATGCAGGAAGATAAAGAAGGTATGTTTGATACAGTGCAGACAATTCTTGGTTCATTAAAAATCTTTGAAGGTATGATTCGCACAATGACTGTCAATACAGAGCGTTTGCATCAGGCAGTACACGCTGACTTCTCCAATGCTACGGAGCTTGCAGATTATCTAGCAACAAAGGGTATGCCTTTCCGAGAAGCACATGAAGTGACAGGAAAACTTGTATTCACATGTATTCAACAGGGCATCTATTTATTAGATTTACCGCTTGCAGACATGAAAAAAGAAAGTGAGCTTATCGAAGCAGATATTTACGAAGTATTAACACCTGAAGCTGCTGTTCGTCGTCGACATTCTTTAGGTGGTACAGGATTTGATCAAGTAATTATCCAAATTGAAAAGGCGAAAGCCTGTCTCTCGTAACCATAACTTAGCGTGCATGTCCTTGTGACTTTTGCATAGATATTCATTAAAGCTGTCCAGTGAGGCACTATGAAAAAATATTTTCCCTTTTCGTTCGAGCCAGAGGGTGAAACGAAAAAGAGACCCTTACATAGGTGAAGGACAATCCCCAATTCTGGAGACGCGGAATTGGGGTTTTTGTGTAAAGAAATAACATTGGGGGGATTGTCAATGAATGAGCGTTTTACAAAGGGGTTAGAAACAATTAAACAGTATGTGACAAAGGAAGAAGCGGCACGGATGATGGAGGCAGATGTACTAGCTGACATAGCACCAGATTTACGCAAAATGATTATTGAATTTACCTATGGTGATGTTTATTCACGACCAGGGCTAGATGCAAAGAGCCGTGCACTTGTTGTCATTAAAGCGGTAGTAACTCAAGGTGCTGCCCCACAAACAAAAACACATATTAAACGTGGTTTACATGCAGGTTTGACACAGCCAGAAATTGTGGAAGCATTATTATAATTAGTACCATACATTGGTTTTCCACGTGTCCAAAATGCTTTAACCATTGCCCAACAAATTTTTAAAGAAGAAGCTTAGGAGTTTTAATTCTATAACAAGGCATATTCATAAAAATGTGCTTCACATGAATAAACATTTACGAAACGGTTCATATTAAGAACGGAATCACTTATTAATCTAAAATGATTAGGAGGATGTAGAATGAGTAGTCAAACACCCAAAGACCAGGAATCTCAGGAAAGTCCGCCACAACTGTATAGGGTGAGCTTCTAAAATCTTATGGAATCAGCGAGGCGGATATTCTGTTTTGCTGTATCTTAAGAAGAAGCAAAAACCGATACAGATCAAATCAAATAGAAATAAGTGTTCTTGGGATCCAGAATTTTTCTGGGTCCTTTTTTATTTCGCATTAAATACCTTAAAAACCTCAGAGAAAATAGCCTAATTGGTTAATCCCTAATTTAGAGAAAATTTGCCTTTTTAAGAAATCTGTATTACTCTACATATGACAGATTTCTGTTTGGTGATAAGCGATACAGATGGGAGGGGTAAAATGAATATTCATTTAGATCCAAGCAGTGAATTACAGCTCTATAAACAATTAGCGAATCAGTTAATTGAGTTGATTGCTAAGGGAAACCTAAAAAATGGTGACACTTTACCTTCAGTTCGTTCAATGGCTGCGGATTTAGGGATTAATGTCAGCACGGTTAGTAAGAGTTATCATGAACTTGAAGAAAAAGGTTTAATCGAATTAAAGCCGAAAGCAAAAGCGATCATTATCGGTGGTCAAAAAAAAGAACTGAAAGAGACGGAAGTTGAAAAAGTAGAAAATGCATTAAAACCAATTATGGCAGAGGCCATTGCACGGGGTCTCGAAAAAGAACAAATGACGAGTTTGTTTCATCGAATTTTAAAACAATGGAAGTAGGGGAAATATGCTTTTTATATTAAGCATCTTTATCTTTGTAGGTGTACTGGAAACTTTAACACCATATTTAGCGAGAAAAACAACTGTGTTTGGTGTATCTATTCCAGAACCTTATGTGCAACATCAACAATTACTTATTTTTAAAAAGCATTACAGTATGATGGTCGGGAGCATAGCAGTTGCATGTCTTATAGCTCAAATTTTACTACTGTTTACGTCCATTCAAGAAGAGCAATTTGTTTTATTATCCTTTGTTTTGCTTTATGTTGTGCTTCTCATAGCAGCTGGACTTTATATGTTTTATCATATAAAAACAAAAAAACTGAAAAAACAAGAAAATTGGGAAGCACATGTAAAAACTGTTTATGTGATGGATTTATCTTTTCGAGATCGAGATGAAGTACTTTCACCTACATTTTTCGCATTACCGATTATTATCACTTTAGCATTGATTACTTTTACCTATATGAATTACAATGCCATCCCAGATGTTTTTGCTACCCATTGGAATGCAGCAGGTGAGATAGACGGTAGGACTGAAAAAACATGGCTATCAGTTATTGTAATGCCACTTATTTTACTAGGGACACAAATTAGCTTTTTCATCATCAGTATCGGTATGAAAAGTGCCAAAATACAATTGAGTGCACAAGCAAAAGATGCTTCAGTCAATCGAGAGCTTAACCAGCGTAAATATGGTAGCTGGTACTTAGCAGCGATTAATTATAGTATGACTATTGTTCTTGTTGTTTTACATTACACGACAGTTATTTTAAAAAATCAAACAGCTCCTTACTTCTTCCCGCTTTTTATCGTTTTTATGATCGTCTCTTTAGGGGGACTTATCCTCTTCATTTGGAAGTTAAGTAACAGTAATGAGCGCTTTGATGATTTACATACAAACGAAACAGCTGCAGCCGATGATCGATACTGGAAATGGGGGATTGTTTATATCAATAAAAATGATCCTTCACTATTAGTGCAAAAGAAATACGGCGTTGGTTGGACTGTGAATTTAGCGAATAAATGGAGCTATATCATTTTACTTGTAATATTTTTACCAATCTTATTAGTCATTTTCGTCTAGAGGGAGAGATTTTATGAAAAAACTATTATTTTTATGTTGTGCACTTTTTTTATTAGCAGCATGCGCACAAAAGGAGGACAACACAAAAGGTAAAGAGATAAAGGAGGACAATAAAATGAATGAACAGCTAGTAGGTAAATGGGAAGGGAATATTAAAACGCCAAACGGAGCACTTCCGATTATCGTTGATTTGCAGAAAGATAGTGGGACATTATCAGTACCAGCCCAAGGATTATCCGATTATCCATTTAAAAGCATCAAATACGATGGTGATCAAGTAAGTGTTTCGATCAATTTAAATGGCTCGGCTGTTGTCATTAACGGAACATTAAAAGATGGGCAAATTACAGCAACGTTTCAACAAAGTGGTGGCAAATTCCCACTTGTCTTAAAGCCATTCAAAGAACAACCAGTTACGTATGAAACGTCCAAGATTCTTGTTAAAGATGGTGCGTTAACAGTGGCTCTTCAAAAGGCTAGCAAGGAGCCATCTCCAGTTGCACTTATTATAGCAGGTTCTGGTCCAACTGATAAGGATGGAAATTCAGCAATAGCTGGTAAAAATAATAGCTTAAAAATGATTGCGGAAGGGTTAGCAAAAGACGGTATTACTACTGTTCGCTATGATAAACGTGGACTTGGCGATAATCAGTCCCTTTTAACTAAGGAAGAGGATATTACGATTGATCAATACGTAGATGACGCAGTTCAAGTGATTAACACCCTTTTAGCTAATAAAGCGTATTCGAGTGTTCATATTATTGGACATAGCGAAGGCTCACTGATCGGTTTACTAGCAGCACAAAAAACAAAAGTAGAGTCCTTTGTTTCTATAGCAGGCTCTGGTAGACCAGCCGATGAAATTTTGTTAGAGCAATTAAAAGGTCAATTATCGCCAGAGCTTCTAAAAGAATCAACAGATGCTCTTGCATCCTTGAAAAAAGGCGAGCTAGTAAAGAACGTTTCTCCAGATTTACAGTCACTCTTCCGTTCTTCAGTTCAACCGTATATGATTTCATGGTTAAAATATAATCCTGCAAATGAGTTAGCGAAAGTAAATAGCCGAGTTTTAATTCTTCAAGGAACAACCGATTTACAAGTAGTTTCAACGGATGCGGAAGCGTTAAAAAAAGGTAAGCCAGACGCCAAGCTTGTATATATGGACGGAATGAATCATGTGTTAAAAAATGCTCCAGCAGATCGTACGAAGAATGCAGCAACCTATTCAGACCCATCATTACCACTTCATAAAGAATTACTGCCAGCCATTCAGCAGTTTATTATGAATGGAAGTAGAGACTAAGCTATCCACGGTAGAAAGGTGAATACTTGCGAGAAATGGAGAAAAACTTGCGAAAAAAGTAATGCTCATAATTAGTATCTAACAAAAGGAAGTATGCTCAAATCAGAGCATACTTTTTTTGGGCTTGGGATGTTATTTGTTAAATTATTTACCATATTTTTATTGTACGATATAGTAATAACTAAGCGGGTTAATCGAATTCAACAATATTTGAAAAGAAGGTTTTATTATGTATAGCATTGGGAAATTTTCGAAACTGTGTAATGTTCCTATAAAAACGATTCGTTATTATAGCGATCTTGGGTTACTCGAGCCATCTTTTATAGATGAAGTGACGGGCTATCGTTATTATGATTACGATAAAATGAAAGAGCTAAATACTATACAGGTACTTAAACATTGCCATTTTTCATTAAACGAAATTGAACAGATTATTAAAGGGAAAAATGATAAGCAAGATTTAGAGATTAGATTAAATAAAAAAGTTCAGGAATTAGAGCACCAACAAAAAGTAATCGCTGAACAACTTCAAAATATTGTCCAAGTGAAAAATTCAATAAGGAACACTGAGACGTTTAATCCAAAGCCAAAGCCAATATTATCAAGTTGTTACATAGAAGAACGTCTAAACATACAGGTGTTTTCTATCCGTGAAAAGATACATATTATAGAAATGGATAAGCTAGTACAAAAATTATTTGAACGAATATATGCGTATCAATTTGAGATAGATGGGGCGCTTGTTGCAATTTTCCACCAAAGGGACAGGAACCAAAATATAGCAGATGTTGAACTACTGTTACCAGTAAAAGTAACTCAACAAGGGGAGTATATTAAAGTAATAACAGAAGGCAAGTATGCTTGTATAAATATAAAGGGACCGTATTCAGAGTTACATTTTGGCTATAGTCGCTTGCAGGAATGGCTGACTGAGCAATCCCTCCAGTCAGAAGGGACATATATGGAGCAGTACATAAAGGGCTTAATCCCAACTGAAGTTGTAAATCCAATTAATATTAAACCAAATATTGAGCTACATCCAAATGATTTTTTGACAAAAGTATTTGTGAAACTAAGAAACTAGCTAAACTCTCCAGTAGCTGGAGACTTTATTCTGTATTTAGCAAGGTAAGAAATGTCTTGCTACTTAAATATAGAATGGGGTATATCGATGAAAACAAATACAGGACAGTTTGCATTTCTTAAAGGTAGTTCATATGAGATTGGACAACAACAAGCGCGAGAGTTTCAAAAGAATCCTTTTGCAAAATCGCTATTCTTTACGGAAAATTTAACTGGTGACAACGCTTATTTTGAAATGAAAGCACAAATAGAGCAGTATTGCCCAGGTTTAAATAAAGAATTAGAAGGCTTTGCAGAAGGCTTTGGCTATGCGCCTGAACAACTAAATTTTTATCAAAATGCATGGTTAATACCTGGGGGATGTAGTTTAGGGGCTATTTTACCTGGAAAAATGGCAGATGGTAAAACATATGTTTTAAGAAATTATGATTTATCACCTGATATTTCGGATATGCGCTTATGTACTACTCGTGTTGAAGGGAAATATGCTCATACAGGATTTTCAGTTTCAACATTCGGTCGAAGTGAAGGTTTAAATGAGAAGGGGCTATGTGTTGCATATGCATCGTGTGGCATGCCCATTGGCAATTATCCTGGTATGAGACCACCAGTAGTACCTGGATTACAGTTTATGGTTATTGTTAGAGCCCTATTAGAAAATTGCGAAAATGTAGAAGAAGCAATTTATATGGTTAACACTATGCCAGTAGGAACGAACATGAATTTACTTATTGCTGATGCAAATGGCGACGCAGCTTTGATTGGAACATATGACGGAATAAAAGAGGTAAAACGTGCAGAACTAGATTATCTTATTGCAACTAATCACGGACTATTTTCCGCAATACAAGAAATGGAGCCTGGCAAGCTCGAGCATTCTCAATTAAGATATAATATTTTAGAGGAGAAATTTAAAGAAAGTGGAAAAAGATCTATAGATGAAATCCAAGAACTTCTTTTAACAGAGTTCCCTAAAGGATTGTCCATCCATAATTACAAAGAAAGCTTTGGAACAGTACATTCAATTTTGTTTAACCTTACTGATTTGCAAATGGAATTTTCATTTGGCTCACCATTACAAAATCAGGTAAACAAGATAGGGATTGGTGAGAATTTTACGAAAACACAAACATCTGTTGAATTTAAAAATAAAAGCTATGGAGCAGAGTTTTGGAAAATCATAAAATAATAAACAACAAAAAAACCTTTCTTGATTTTTATTAATGTTCAACATTATAACAATTTATTTAAAAAGCTGAACTAATTAGTTCAGCTTATATTTGTGAGGCCTTAAATTTGTATTATTGAACAAAAGGGAAGAATAGTAGTCAATAATATGACAAATAAACAGTTATTTAATATAATCGATTATAAATTAACTACTTTTGTAGGAGGGGCACTATGGTAAACTTAACTGAATATCTGTACAAAAAGATAAAACCGATTATTGAAAGTTGGAATGAGGAAGGAATATATGCATTATCCTTTTTTGTATATACAAATGAAGTTCCAGATAATATCCCTACTTTTGTAATCAGTTACAATACGGAGGAGGATTGCGAGTATAGTCCACAGCTCAGTGAGCAGAGATGGAATTACGCCTTTTGGAGACAAGATGAACATGAAATTATTGGTGATGAAGAATCAACAAATATTTTATTACAATGGTTTAAGGAAAATGGCATAAAAGATATTGGGTACGAAGACGAAACATTAATGTATGATGAGGATTATAACTATATAGGAAAAGGACCAAACGGCTATTATGAGCTATTACAGATAGTTTCAAGTGTAGCAAAAAGATTACACGACAATAAAGTTATTATTAATACTTTTAAAAGAGAAATACCTATAATTATTCACGATTTGGAATATTCTTGGTTTTCAGAAGAAACAACGAAAAATGGAAACCCAAATGGAATTGCCGAGATATTCTTGGAAGCATTACGCCAAGAATCCCCAGAGTAAATTCTTGATGTATTGAACATAATTTATATTTAACTTATTTATTTTTGTTAAAAACCTTAAAAGATTGAGAATATATGTACATAAAATAATAAGATACGTTAGTTAAAGAAGAAAGTTAAGTTAGCCTTGTTAAAAATAATTTAACAAGGCTATTTTGTATCTCAAGTTATGATGTAATAAACTAGCATGTACATTTACTTGTCTTTAATATTACAGAGTAGAAAGGTCTTTTTTGTATGTACAAGCAATCTGTTCGAAAGTGAGAAAGAGAACGAAATAGCACACCAAATTCGTTCTGCAATAGTGCTCGGTGTTGACATTTTTAAAGCGTAAATGCCCGCTTATCTTTACTAATTATAAGTAGAAAGAATCACTTTTAATAAGTATTTTTATTTTATAGGTCAAATAATATGGGGGCTGAACAGTCTATTTAGTGGTTATTTCTCGTAGTCAATTTTTTCTTTTTATAGGACATAATTGTTTAGTAACTTAATTCGGTTGTTACAACTTGGATAAATTCATCTCGATATTGTGATTCTAAAATATTAACGCCTTTTTCTCTGGATAGTTGTAGCAACTTTTGAATCTTAGCTTCATCTTTCTCCATAAAGGCTTTTTCTACATATTTTAAATCTTGCAAGATATGATGTATAAATGTATCTCCCTCTCTTTTAATATCTATGGCAATAAAGTCGAAGGATAATAATGTTTTAGTTGGAATAATAATGGTATCAAACAAATAGTTTAAAGCTTTAAAGGGGACATAAGGGATACCTTTCTTATATTCATACTTCTCAATAATAGGTAAAATTTCATCAATAAATTTTTGCATTTTATCAATATCGTAAAGCTTTGTTTCTTCTAAATTATTCTTCTTAATAATTTGTTGTATTTTATCATATTGATTTTGTTCTAACAGTTGCTTCATATATAGGAGCTCTTTTTTGAAATTGGATCGTTCTTTTTTACTTAATTGTCGATGATCAATAACAGCGTATTCGATTAGCTCCCAGTCTATCTCCGGACCAAAATGTGGTCCTAAAAAATACTTAAGTTCTTCAAAATCGCTCACTTAGGTTACTCCCTTTAATTTAGTATTCTATTAATCGTGCAGTAAAAACAAGATGAAATTTTCCCTTAACCGCTCATAGACATCTTCAGTCAGAATCTTGTTAAGATGATTTTATTCCCTCGATTACCAATAATTATTTATTTTACATAAAAAATCATTTTATAGAAACATCTATTTTCATTTCGCAAAATGAACTTTTTGCAACCCCTGTATAGTCATGAACATATAAAAAGGGAGGTTTATTTTGGAGCTTATTGTGAAGGATATTGTGAAAAAATATAATGGTGTGAATGCCATATTTAAAATGGGTATTGGGGCAGGTAAATCTACATTATCAAATGTGTAGCTGGAGATGTAAACCTGATGGTGGTTCCATTCTATTCAATGATTCGTCCCAATATGTGCATGAGCAAGTTGCGCTACAGCACCAATTTCTTTCAAGTTATCAGCATCTGAAAATTCGTGGAGTGATGGCTCTTTTTATAAGGATGATTTTGAAGAGCTATATGAAATAGTAGGATTACCGACTTATGACCGGCAATGTTTTCTTCAAATCTAGCTTCGCCAACGAAAGATCCGTTAGAGCAAATATGTACTTCTTCAGTCGGCTATACCTCTTTGACAATAGTACCCATTGTTGCGGCTGTTATATACTCTCCAAATTTTGTTGCAATAAATTTTATAAACTAATTAATTATGCCTCGGCATAATTGTAGCTGGTCGCTTTGCTTTCACTACCAAAACATTTTCTGAAAAAGTTAAATTTATCACTGCCGCAATTTTACGGTTGTGGTATTTTTAATGAGTAAATTACTATTTATTGCCCATTTTAAGGAAATGTTTAGATTAATTTGGAGGTTAGTGTTTTGAGGGTTTTAAAAAAGTTTCCACAGCCAAACACAATAAAAGGTCAGCTTCATCGAGCACTTGTATGGATCACTTTTATTACTGGTTTATGTATTTTTATTCCAACGCTTTATATTGAATATCGACAAACCATGCAACATCAAAATGAAAAGATGACGCATTATTTGGATGCTCAATCCTATTTTTTTGAAAGCTGGTTATCAGAGCGATCCAGTGATATACATACAATAGCTAATTTTGATTTTGTCAAGGACTATAATTTTCAAAAATTACAAAAATTTTTTCAAGATTTTAAAGAAAAAACAAATTTCACAGACTTAATATTCGTCAATAAAGAGGGCATCGTGCAAGTTGATACAGTTACTGAATACAGTAAAAATGGTGTTAGCGTGGATGTTAATGACCGAAAGTATTTTCAAGTTGCTAAAAAAACGAAACAACCATATATAACAGATATTTTAATAAGTAAAGTTACAAAGCAGCCTATTATGGCATTTGCTTCACCGATTCTTAATGCACAGCAACAATTCAATGGTGTAGTTTTTGGCGCAGTAAATTTAGATATCATCAATCAACTGCTGCAAGAATCGAGAGTGGGCTTTTTAGGTCATGCTTATATTATAGACCAAGAAGGTATTATGCTCTCTGAATTTAACAATAAACAACAACGGTCTTCAGGAAATTATTTAGTTGATGACCATATCCTAAACATAGCTTTAAAAAATAAAACAAGCGGCCTCGAGCTTTATAAAGACGCGAATAATAAGTGGGTTCTTGCTAAAAGTAAGCCTATAAATGGAGGGAAATGGTTTATTATATCAGAAATTGGTCTGTTAGAGGCCTATAAACCATTAATCAATAGAATTTTATGGATAACCATTTGTTTAGTAGTTGGGTCATTTTTTATGATTAAAATGATGTTACATCTCTCTAAAAGAATTGAAGAACCTATCCAGCAGCTTCTAACAGGTGTTAGAAAGGTAGAACAAGGTTTTTATGAATATCAAATAAATGACCAACAGCTGACACCATATGCGCAAGAATTTCAGGAGCTTTGTGCGTCCTTCAATGAAATGAGCGACAAAGTAAGAAAAGATACTATTTTACTGAAAGAATTATCGATTACCTGTCAGCTGACGAAGCTGTATAATCGTCGTTATTTGATTGAGCAGGGGGAGCTTGCTTTTCAGAAATGTTTAGAAGAACAAAACCATTGTTCATGTATAGCGATTGACATTGACTTTTTCAAAAAGGTTAATGATACCTATGGACATTTAATCGGTGATGAAGTGCTAAAGCATGTCGCAAACATCATTACAAATTCTGTACGAAGAATCGATATTGTTACAAGGTATGGGGGAGAGGAGTTTGTCATTTTATCTCCAAATACTACGCTAGAGAGTGCAGTGAAAATTGCTGAAAGAGTTCGGCAACATGTTGAAGATCATCCTTATATTGCGGATTTTGAGATCAATGTGACAGTGAGTATTGGCATTGCAGGATACGGTGATTCTGAAAATATTTCAACATTTTACGAGCTACTTGACAAGGCGGATCAAGCACTTTATATTGCAAAGGAAAGCGGTCGAAACCAACTTAGAGTATGTGATAAAACAGGTATAGTTGATACAAGGCAAATGCTTTAACTTCTTTAAGCGGGATGTCACGGAATCGAAAAGGAGTTCAATAAAGGGTGTTAGCCTAAAATCATCGCATTCATGCGATAACGGTTAACTGACCTGCATCAGTGCGCTTTTTCACAGGCGGTTGCTAATAATGTTATCCTCGAAATAAACGTTTTGGCATACAACCGTATGCTGAGTCAATTCTAGACTAATGTTAAGCCCAGATACTCAATTTGATATGCTCCCTATTAGGTAGACAGATTAAAAAATAAAATCTGTTTATCTAAGGGGAGTATTTTTTATGGGGCGAAGCAAACATCCACTCGA